>JAIOIA010000108.1:0-16196 GCA_019912745.1 Comamonas sp.
TCGGCCAGTCGCTGCCGGGCCAGAAGGTGCAGCTCGACGTCTGGCGCGACGGCGCGGCCAAGACGCTCGTGGCCACGCTGGGCAACGCCAGTGACAAGAGCGGCCAGGTCGCGCAGGCCGACGGCGGCGTGAAGAAGGGCCAGCTCGGCCTGGTGCTGCGACCGCTGCAGTCGCAGGAGGCGCGCGCGGCGGGCGTGGACCATGGCCTGCTGATCGAGGATGTGCGCGGCCCGGCGGCGCTGGCCGGCGTGCAGGGCGGCGACGTGCTGCTGGCGATCAATGGCGCGCCGGTCAGGAGCATGGAACAGGTGCGCGCGGCCATGGATAAATCGGGCAAGTCGGTGGCGCTCCTGATCGAGCGCAACGGCGACAAGATCTTCGTGCCGGTGAACATCGGTTGACGCACGGCGACGCGAAGGCGCATGGCTTATCCTCTGACAGCCATGCGCCTTTTGCTTGTCGAAGACGATGCCATGATCGGCGAAGCCGTGCACGATCTGCTGCGCGAGCAGGACCATGCGGTCGACTGGGTGCGCGACGGCGACCAGGCCGATACCGCGCTGCTCGCGCAGCGCTACGACCTGGTGCTGCTCGATCTGGGTCTGCCGGGGCGCGATGGCCTCGCGGTGCTGCGCGGCCTGCGCGCCCGGTGTGACCGCACGCCGGTGCTGATCGCCACGGCGCGCGACGGCGTGGCCGAGCGCATCGAGGGGCTGGATGCAGGCGCCGATGATTACGTGCTCAAACCCTACGATCTCGATGAGCTGCTCGCGCGCATCCGCGCGCTGCTTCGCCGCGCGGCCGGGCGCGCCGAGCCGGTGTACGAGCACAAGGGCGTCACGATCAACCCCGCGACGCGCGAGGTCACGGTGCAGGGCCGGCCGGTGGTGCTCTCGGCGCGCGAGTGGGCGGTGCTCGAACCGCTGATCGCGCGCCCGGGCCTGGTGCTCTCGCGCCAGCAGCTCGAAGACAAGCTCTACGGCTGGGGCGAGGAGATCGGCAGCAACGCGGTGGAAGTCTTCATTCACGGCCTGCGCAAAAAGCTCGGCGCCGCGCTGGTGCTGAATGTGCGCGGCGTCGGCTACATGGTGCCCAAATGAGCGCGCGCTGGCGCTTGCCGCAGTCGCTGCGCCTGCGGCTATTGATGTTTTTGATAGCTGCTATCGCTTTGACGGCGGGCGTTCAAGGCCTTTTTGCCTATAAGACGGCCTTGGATGAGGCCGATGCCTTGTTCGATTACCACATGCAGCAGACGGCGTTCGCCCTGCGCGCGGGGCTGCCGGCCGACGCCAAGGGCATGGGAAGCCTGCGCCCCGAATACCAGAACAACGAGTTCATCGTGCAGGTCTGGACCAACGAGGGCCTGCGCATCTTCGAATCCGCCATGGGCGATCTGCTGCCGCAGCGCGCGGTGCTGGGGTTTCAGGAGGTGCGCTCGCACGGCGGCGTCTACCGCGTGTTTTCCCTGCAGACGCGTTCGCAGGTGATCCAGGTGGCGCAGGACATGGCGGTGCGCCACCGCCTGGCGCGCGGCATGGCCTGGCGCTCGCTGCTGCCGCTTTCGGTGATGGCGCCGCTGCTGGCGCTGGCGGTGTGGTGGCTGCTCGGTCGCCTGTTCGTGCCGGTGGACCGGGTGCGCGCGCAGGTGGCGCGGCGTCAGCCGCAGGATCTCTCGGCGGTCGATGAGTGTGATCTGCCCGCAGAGGTGCAGCCGCTGGTGCATGAGCTCAATGCGCTGTTCGATCGCGTGCGCCGGGCCTTCGCGGCGCAGCAGGATTTTGTCTCCGACGCGGCGCACGAGTTGCGTTCGCCGCTGGCCGCCCTGAAGCTGCAGGCGCAGGGCCTGCGCCGCGCGAGCGACGAGCCCACGCGCGAGCGCGCGGTGGCGCGGCTGGAAGCGGGGATCGATCGCGCCACCCGGCTGGTCGAGCAGCTGCTGGTGCTGGCGCGGCAGGAGGCGGCGGGCAGCCCGCTGGAGCAGGTGGATCTGCGGGACGTTGCGCGGCTGGCGCTGGCCGACGTCGCCGCCAGCGCCCAGGCGCGGGGCATCGATGCGGGGCTGCAGGAAGACGCGCCGCGCGGCTGCCACGTCCCGGGCGTGGCCGAGGAACTGCGCCTGCTCGCGCGCAATCTGCTGGACAACGCCATCAAATACACGCCCGAGGGCGGGCGCGTGGATGTATCGATGCGACATGAGGGCGCGGGCTTGTGCCTGAGGGTCGAGGACAGCGGCCCCGGCATCCCTGAAGCCGAGCGCGAGCGCGTGCTGGGGCGCTTCTACCGCTCGCCGCAGAGCGCTCAGCAGGCGCCGGGCAGTGGCCTGGGGCTGGCCATCGTGCAGGCGATCGCCCAGCGCCATGGCGCGCAGCTCGTGCTGGAGCGCTCCGAGCGCCTCGGAGGGCTGTGCGTGCGCATCTGCTTTCCCGAGGGTCTCAGCTGACGTGCTGCAGGAAGTCGCGCAGCCGCTGCGACGAAGGCTGTGTCAGAAGCTGCTGCGGATCGCCATCCTCGGCGATGCGTCCGCCATCCATGAAGAGCAGGCGGCTGCCGACCTTGCGCGCGAACTCCATCTCGTGCGTGACCACGATCATGGTCATGCCGGTCTCGGCCACGTCCTGCATCACCTTGAGCACCTCGTGGCGCAGCTCCGGGTCGAGCGCCGAGGTCGGCTCGTCGAACAGCATCAGCTTGGGCTTGATCGCCAGTGCACGCGCAATCGCCACTCGCTGCTGCTGCCCGCCCGAGAGCTGGCCGGGGTAGTGGTTCTCGCGTTCGGCCAGGCCCACGCGTGCCAGCAGCGCACGCGCCTGCTCGCGCGCCTCGTCCCTGGGCACGGCGCGCGTGTGCAGCGGCCCGAACATCACGTTCTCCAGCGCCGTGAGCTGCGGGAACAGGTTGAACTGCTGGAACACCATGCCCGCCTCGCGCCGCAGCAGGCGCACCTGCGCCGGCTTGCCGCGCACGCTCAAGCCGCCGACGACGATGTCGCCGCCCTCGATGGTCTCCAGCGCGTTGATGCAGCGCAGCAGCGTGGACTTGCCCGAGCCCGAGGGCCCGACGATCACCACCACCTCGCCGGCGTCGATGCCCAGGCTGATGCCGTCGAGCACCGTGTTGGCGCCGAAGCGCTTGGTGACGTTCTTGAATTCGACGATGCTCATGCGATGCGAGTCTTGTGTTCGACGACCTTGAGTACCAGCGCGATGCATCCGGTCATCATGAGATAGATCACGGCCACCGTGCCCCAGATCTCGACGGCGCGAAAGTTCGTCGCGATGATCTCCTGCCCCTGGCGCGTGAGCTCGGCCACGCCGATGACGATGAACAGCGACGAGTCCTTGAGGCTGATGATGCACTGGTTGCCCATGGTTGGGATCATGCGGCGCAGCGCCACCGGGCCGATGATGAAAGCCATGATCTTGTGAAACGGCAGCCCCATTGCCAGGCCCGCCTCGTGCAGCCCCTTGGGCACAGACTGCAGCCCGGCGCGCACGATCTCGGCGATGTAGGCGCCCGAGTTGATCATCAGCGTGAAGATGGCCGCAGTGAAGCCGTCGATGCGCAGGTTCACCAGCAGCGGCAACGCGAAGTAGATGAACATCACCTGCACGACGATGGGCGTGCCGCGGATCAGGAGGATGAAGATCTGCGCGAAGATGGAGACGCTGCGCCCTATCCACTGCGGGAAGCGCCACAGCAGCAGCGCCGCCGCGGCCAGCAGCACGGCCGCCAGCACGCCTCCTGGCACCGCGGCCAGCGCACCGCCCGCGAAGTGCAGCACCAGCCCCAGCACCACCACGAAGACGACGACCCACGCCGCATTGCGCCGGTTGACGGGCACGTGCACGTAGGTGACGACGATGCCGAACAACCCGCCGATCACGCTGCCGCCCAAAAGGCCCAGCGCGGTGATCTTCAGGGTCATCCACGACCCCGCCATCAGATCGGGCCAGGCAGCCCAGATGGAAGCCCAGTCAAAAACCATCGCAGTGCTCCGCTGAAAACAACAAGGCCGCCCTTCCTTCGTGCGGAGAGGGCGGCGCTCTCAGGTGCGCGTGCGGCTTATTCGGGCTTCTTGCCGAACCAGGTTTCGTAGAGCTTGTCGTAGGTGCCGTTGGCCTTGAGCTCCTTGAGCGCCTTGTTCACCACCGGCACCAGTTCGCTGCCCTTGGGGAAGGCGATGCCGTAGAAATCGCCGCTCTTGAGCGAGCCGGTCACCTTGACCTTGCCCGCACCGGCCGTCTTGGCGTAGTACTGCACGTTGGGCGTGTCGTGCACCACGGCATCGATGCGGCCCGTGGCCAGTTCGAGGAAGGCGTTGTCGATGTTGGGGAAGAGCTTGAGCTTGGCGCCAGGCACGTTGGCCTTCATGTAATCGACGCCCACGGTGCCGGTCTTGACGGCCACGGTCTTGCCTTCGAGATCCTTGGCGGTCTGGATCGTGCTGGCCTCGGGCACCAGGATGGCCAGGCCGGATTCGTAGTAGGGGTCGGAGAAGTCCACCACCTTGGAGCGGTCCTCGCGGATCGTGATGCCGGCGAGCGCCGCGTCGATGCTCTTGGTCTGCAGGCCCGGGATGATGCCGTTGAAATCCATGGGCTGCAGCTTGTACTGCAGGTTCGCCTGCCTGGCGATGGCCTCCCACAGCTGGATGTCGAAGCCCGTGTACTTGCCGTCCTGCTTGAACTCGAAGGGCACGAAGGCGGTGTCGGTGGCGACGACCAGGGTCTTGTCGGCGGCGTGCGTCATGGGCACCGCCAGGGTCATGACGAGGCCGAGCGTGGCGGCCTTCAGGGCTTGCGTGAATTTCATGGGGTCTCCTGAAAAAATAGTGCTCTCGGGCTTGTGGCCCTTGGTTTGAGCGCGTTCCGAGGCGCGCAAGTATAAGCGCGCCAATTTTTTTGCTTACGCCGAGCTTACGCCGGGTGCGCGCCGGCGCGTGCCGCATCGCGCGTCGTCAGCCGGAAGTTTCTGGCCAGGTCGATGAAGGCCCTCAGGTAGGCGGTGTCCAGTTCGCCCTCACGCGTGCCCAGGTGAATCTGCTTGGCGATGCCCTTTTTTCCCAGGCGCAGCGGCACCACCGCCATCCGCTCGGCGTACTCCAGCGCCAGCCAGCGCGGCAGCGCCGCGACGCCCCGGCCGCTTTCCACCATCTGCACCATGATGTCGGTCGTCTCTATCGTCTTGTGGCGCCTGGACGCCTGGCCCGCGGGCAGCAGGAATTGCGTGTAGACGTCCAGCCGATCGGTCGAAACCGGGTAGGTGATGAGCGTCTCCTGCGCGAGATCGCGTGGCCGCAGGTATTCGCGGCCCGCCAGGCGGTGCGCCCGGGCGACGAGCAGCACCTGTTCGTAGTCGAACACCGGCTCGAACACCAGCCCGGGGCGATGGACTGGGTCGGGCGTGACGAGCAGGTCGATTTCATACGCCAGCAGCGCGCCGATGCCGCCGAACTGGAATTTCTGGCGCACGTCCACATCCACGTCCGGCCAGGCCTTCAGATAGGGCGAGACGATCTTCAGCAGCCACTGATAGCAGGGGTGGCACTCCATGCCGATGCGCAGGCTCCCACGCTGCCCCTCGGCGAACTGGCGCAGCCGCTCCTCGGCCAGTTCGAGCTGCGGCAGCACGCGCTGCGCCTGCGCCAGCAGGTAGCGCCCGGCCTGCGTCAGGCGCAGTCCCCGGCCCTCGCGCAGCCAGATGGCCGTGCCCAGTTGCTGCTCCAGCTTTTTCATGCTGTGGCTGAGCGCCGATTGCGTCAGGAACAGCCGCTCGGCCGCCGCGGTCAGCGAACCCTGTTTTTCGACCTCAGCGACGATGGCGAGGTGGATGCGTTCCAGTGTTGACATGAATTTAATTCATTGATGCGTGAATTAATACCATTTTACGTCATCGATCATTTTTCCTACGATGCGTTGGATTGATGCCTCTGGAAGGAAAAACAATGACGACCCTGCACAACCTGGGCTTCCCGCGCATCGGCGCGCAGCGCGAACTCAAATGGGCGCTGGAGCGCTACTGGAAGGGGCAAAGCCCGCGCGAGCAACTGCTGGCCACGGCCGCCGAGCTGCGCCAGCGCCACTGGGCACGGCAGCAGGGTCTCACCTGGGTGCCGGTGGGAGATTTTTCGCTCTACGACCAGATGCTGGACATGAGCTTCACCCTGGGCAACCTGCCCGAACGCGTGCGCGACGACCATGGTGACGCGCTGGACAGCTACTTTCGCGTGGCGCGCGGCCGCAGTGCCGACGGCGCTCGGCACGAGCATGACGCGCTGCACCATGGCTGCACCGGCGTGGCGGCAGGCGAGATGACCAAGTGGTTCAACACCAACTACCACTACATCGTGCCCGAGCTGACGGCGGGCACGCAGTTCACGCTCGACGCCTCGCGCCTGCTCGCGCAACTCCATGAGGCGCGCGCGCAGGGCGTTCCCGCCAAGCCGGTGATCATCGGGCCGGTGACCTACCTTGCGCTGGCCAAGGCGCACGACGGCTCCAGCAAGCTGGCGCTGCTCGACCGCCTGCTGTCCGTCTATGCCGCGCTGCTCGATGCGCTGGCGGGCGAGGGTGTCGAGTGGGTGCAGATCGACGAGCCCATCCTCGTGACCGAACTCGATGCCGACTGGCAGCACGCCTTCAACACCGCCTACCACCAGCTCAAGAACAGTCGCGTGAAGATCCTGCTGGCCAGCTACTTCGGCGCCCTGCTGGACAACAAATACTTGGCGGCCAACCTGCCGGTAGCCGGCCTGCACGTGGATGCGCTGGCGAGCCGCGAGGACGCGCGCCAGCTCATCGGCCTGCTGCCGCCGCACAAGGTGCTGTCGCTGGGCGTGATCGACGGGCGCAACGTCTGGAAGACCGACCTCACCGAGCTGCTCGACTGGCTGGAACCGATCGCGGCGCAGCTCGGTGATCGCCTGTGGCTCGCGCCCAGTTGCTCGCTGCTGCACGTGCCGGTCGATCTGGCGAGCGAAGACCGGCTCGACCCCGAAATCAAGTCGTGGCTGGCGTTCGCACTGCAAAAACTGGGCGAACTGCGCGTGGTGGGCCGGGCGCTGAACGAAGGGCGCGCCGCCGTGGCGGCGCAACTCAAGGACAACGCCCAGGCGCTGGCCAGCCGCCGTGCGTCCAAACGCGTGCGCGACGCAACGGTGCAGCAGGCGCTGGCGCAGGCCACGCTCGCGATGGAGCAGCGTCACAGTCCCTATGCCGCGCGTGCGCCCCTGCAGGCGAGCAAGCTCGGCCTGCCCGCGTTCCCGACGACGACCATAGGCTCGTTCCCGCAGACCGCCGACATCCGCCATGCGCGCAAGGAGCGCAAGGCCGGGCGCCTCTCCGATGCTGATTACCAGAAGGCCATGCGCGCCGAGATCGCGCACGGCGTGCGCGAGCAGGAGGCCCTGGGTCTCGATGTGCTGGTGCACGGCGAGGCCGAGCGCAACGACATGGTCGAATACTTCGGCGAGCAGCTCGCGGGCTATGCCTTCAGCGGCCACGGCTGGGTGCAGTCCTATGGCTCGCGCTGTGTCAAGCCGCCCATCCTTTACGGCGACGTCAAACGCACGCGCGCCATCACGGTGGACTGGATTCGCTATGCGCAGTCGCTCACGAAGCGCCCGATGAAGGGCATGCTCACCGGGCCGGTGACCATGCTCAACTGGTCCTTCGTGCGCGATGACCAGCCGCGCAGTGCCACCTGCCGGCAGCTTGCGCTGGCGCTGCGCGGCGAGGTGCTTGACCTCGAAGCGGCGGGCGTGCCCATCATCCAGATCGACGAGGCGGCATTTCGCGAAGGCCTGCCGCTGCGCCATGAGCACTGGCAGGAATACTTGGACTGGGCCATCGCGTCGTTTCGCCTCATGGCCAACGGTGTGCGCGACGAGACGCAGATCCACAGCCACATGTGCTATTCGGAGTTCAACGACATCATCGCCTCGATCGCGGCGATGGACGCGGACGTGATCACCATCGAAAATTCACGATCGGGCATGGAACTGCTCGGCGCCTTCGAGCACTTTGCCTACCCCAATGGCATCGGCCCGGGCGTGTACGACATCCATTCGCCCAACGTGCCTACGCAGCAAAGCATCGTCGCGCGCATGCGCGAGGCGGCGCGGCACATTCCTGCCAACCAGCTCTGGGTCAACCCCGATTGCGGCCTCAAGACGCGGCAGTGGAGCGAGGTGGTGCCGTCGCTCGTGCACATGGTGGCCGCCGCCAGGGAGCTGCGCAAGGCGGCCTGACGAGCCCGGTGGCTCCGGCCCGGTCGGGCTTGCGGCGGATGGCGTATTGCGCCGTTGAACCGTCAGGCCTTCTTCGCCTCGGCTGCCTGCGCGTGCTGCGCCATCTGGTCGATGGCCAGCGACGAGTGCGCGTAGGCGCCTCCCGCGCGCATCTCGGCGGCGACCCAGATCGCCTCCATGATCTGGCCCTCGGTTGCGCCCGCCTTGAGCGCGGCGTCGGTGTGGCCGCGGATGCAATAGGGGCACTGCGTCACGTGCGCCACGGCCACGGCGATCAGCTGCTTGGTTCTTGCGTCCAGCTCGCCTTCGGCGAAGGCCGCCGCGCTGAAGGCGCGGAATGCCTCGAGCTGTCTGGGCGCGAGTTCGCGGCGCTTGCGTGCGATATCGGCACTGCTGGCGGGGTAGATGGCGTGTTCCATGAAACTTCTCCTATTGCACGTTCAGGCCCGTGGGGCTGAGCAGGTAGTCGCGCAACGCGACCGCGTTGTTCACAGTTTCGTCGCGCGCGCTGTAGACCAGCGTGATCACGCCCTTGCGCGCTCGCTCGCGCAGCGCGTTGAATTGATCGACGTGCTCGGTCAGCTCGGTGGCATAGCGGCGGTGAAATTCGGGCCACAATTCGTGCTGGTGGTTGAACCAGTGGCGCAGCTCGGTGCTCGGCGAAAGCTCCTTGTTCCATTCGGTGAGCTGCAGCGCCTCTTTTTTCAGGCCGCGCGGCCACAACCGGTCGATCAGGATGCGCTCGCCATCCTCGGGCGAGGGCGCCTCGTAGGCGCGCTTGATGCGTACGTTGCTCGCTGGAATTTTCACGCTCATAGCGCGGTGCCTCCACACTTGCCCATGACCACGTCAGGATACGCCGCTGCGGCAATGTCTGCCGTCATCATCGGTATTTCGCGGGGCACCCGTGGTGCTGCGAAAGACAGGGTGCGCGGCTGCTATGGCGGCACTGCCGACGCGGAACACATCGGCGGCACGATCCTGCAACTGGCAGCGCCACTTTGTCACCCGGCTGGGATGCGCATCGTGCTTTTGCGCGACCTCGGCGGGTGTCTTGTCGCCTTTGACTGCGTTCAGGGCCACCTCGATCTTGAATGCCGCTGAGGGGCTGCGGCGGGGTCTCCTACTGATTTGTCCGTTCCTGATCACGGGCTCTGTCCTCGCCCGTCGGAGCAGCGATTCACTTCGTGACGTGTTCAGAACTTCGGGACCGGCTCTCCGGCAGAAAGGCGCCGCTCGGCGGCTTTCCGATGAATATCGTCCTTACCCGGCCAGCCCAGGCGCGGACTCTTCGGATGTCACTTGCGGCGAGCAGGCAGCATGCGCTGCAACACGCCATCGTGCAGGAAAAAATGATGGTAAAGCGCCACACCCGCATGCCCCGCGATCAGCACCAGAAACACCCACATCGTGTAGGCATGGATATCGCCCGCGGTCAGCGCCCAGCGGGCATGGGTGGCCGCGATCTCGGGCAGCGCAACGATGCCGAACACGTTCACGGCAAGCTTGTGAGCGGATGCCGAGGCCCAGCCCAGGAACGGCCCCACCAGCAAAATGAAATAAAAGGCCAGTTGCATTGCCTGAGCAGCCCGGCGCTCCCATGCAGATGAATCGGGCATGTCCAGCGGCACCGGATGGAGCAGCCGGTGGTTGAGGCGAATCGCCATCAAGATGAAGATGAGAACGCCGAACGAAAAATGCAGACTGATCAGCGTTGCCGGCACGGTGTCGGGCCCGATTTCGGGCATCAGGAACGAGATCAGGAATTGCGTCAATACCAAAAGCGCGACCAGCCAGTGCAGCCATTTCGCCGCCGGGCTGTACCCTTGAGCGGCAGGGGCGCTTTGCGCCGGCTCGATCGAGTGTGCATTGTGGTCGCGGAGCATGGACATTCCTCGTGGTTGTTGAAGCGCACGCTTCAGAGACGTGCGACCAGGGCGGCGGCCAGCGGGTCTGTGCACCGTCCCGGCTTTCATTAAATCCCATTTTTTCGTCCGTCTCGCGATCGGCAACCGTCCTCGCGCAGCGTGATCGGTGATGCGTTTCCACGCATGAACCTGCTGATCCTGGATGAATCAATCTCGGTCCCAGCGTTGAACCGGTCACCCATGTCGATGTGGATGCCCTGCGGGCTGGCCTTGACTCAAGCAGATCAGCATGCACGTCAGTGCGGGTGTGTGATTTCTCTTGGTCAGTCCCGGATGTCGTATCTCAACGGAGATGATGGCCCGCCGCCGCGTATCCGTATGCCGTTGGCACGACCTCCTTCAGATCTTGAACAGATTGGTCGCGTTGATCGTCAGCACCGGGGTCTGATCCTGGTTTTCCATCGCCCAGTCCCAGCGCAGCACGCCCAGGCCGGACTTGGACGTGCGCTTGTCCACGATGGTGATGGCCAGGCGTAGCGTGTCGCCCGGACGCACCGGGTGCAGCCAGCGGATGTTGTCCAGCCCGGGCGAGACGTAGGAGTCCGATCCCGCGAGGTAGGCGTCGACTGCCAGGCGCATCGCCATGCAGCAGGTGTGCCAGCCGCTGGCGATCAGGCCCTTCCACGGGCCGGTGGCCGCCGCGTCGGGCCGGGTGTGGAACCACTGCGGGTCCCATTGCTTGGCAAAGGCGAGGATTTCTTCTTCGCTGACGGTGTACGGCCCGGCGTGCAGCACCTGACCCACTTCGAATTCGGCGTATTTCATTCGGCATTTCCCTGGAACATGGCGGCGATGCTGCCACACTCGGGGCGCACGTGCTGACAGCTTTCCCGATCGCATGACGTTCGATCTCTTCGCCGACGATGCCCCGCTGGCGGGCAGCCGCACACCGCTGGGTGATCAATCCGTGGTGCTGCGCGGTTTTGTCCTGCCGCGCGTGGGCGAGCTCTGGCCGCTGCTGCAGGCGGTGGTGGCGCAGGCGCCGTTTCGCCACATGCTCACGCCCGGGGGCCTTGCGATGTCGGTGCCGCTCACCAATTGCGGGCCGCTGGGCTGGACGAGCAGCCGCGCGGGTTACCGCTATCGGTCCGACGATCCGCAGACCGGCGCGCCGTGGCCACCCATGCCCGAGGCCTTTCTCCGGTTGGCACGCGACGCGGCGGCCGCCGCGGGTTTTGCCGCCTTCGTGCCCGATGCCTGCCTGGTCAATCGTTACACCCCAGGCTCGCGGCTCACGCTGCATCAGGACAGGAACGAGCGCGATTTCAGCCAGCCCGTCGTTTCGGTGTCGCTGGGCGTGCCGGCCATGTTCCTCTGGGGCGGTCTGCGGCGGGGCGATCCCACGCGGCGCGTGCCGCTGTTTCATGGCGACGTGGCCGTCTGGGGCGGTGTGGATCGCCTGCGCTACCACGGCATCGCGACCCTGCGCGCGGCCAGCCACCCGCTCACGGGCAGCGAGCGCATCAATTTCACCTTGCGCAAGGCGGCGTGAGGCTGTTGCGTCGAACCCACCGCGGTGACCGGGCAGTCGTGCTGCGGTGCGAAAATTCCGCCCCGTCTGTTGCTGGTGGGACCCTTCAAGGCCGATCTTCCATGTCTTTCGCGTTCGCTTCCCTCGCCCGGTGGGCCGGCCAGGGCCTGGCATGCGCGCTGCTGGCGCTGGCCGGCGGCGCATGGGCGGCAACGCCCGTGCAGCTGGAGGACCTGACGTGGACCGAGGTGCGCGGCGCGCTGGCGGCGGGCGAGACCACGGTGCTGATCCCGATCGGCGGCACCGAACAAAGCGGCCCCTACCTCACGCTGGGCAAGCACAACGCGCGGGTGCGCGCGCTGGCCGAGCGCATCGCACGGGCGCTGGGTGATGCGCTGGTGGCGCCCGTCGTGGCCTACGTGCCCGAGGGCGGCATTCATCCGCCCACTGGGCACATGCGCTTTCCCGGCACGATCAGCGTGCCCGCGCAGGTGTTCGAGAAAACCCTGGAAGCCGCGGCCGAGAGCCTGCGCGCGCATGGTTTTCGCACCGTCGTGCTGCTGGGGGACCACGGTGGTTATCAGGACAGCCTGCACCGCGTGGCCCGCCGCCTGAACCAGGCCTGGGCCGGCTCGGGCGCGCGCCTGCTGGCGCCGCGCGCCTACTACGAGGCCAGTTCCACGGGCTTCGATGCGCTGCTGCGCGAGCGTGGGCATGCGGCCAGCGAGATCGGCACGCATGCGGCGCTGGCCGATACGTCCCTGCAACTGGCAATCGCGCCCCGCGATGTGCGCCGTGAGGCGCTGGCCCATGCGGGCGCGCCCGGCCCGGGCGATGGCGTCTACGGCGGCGACCCGCGCCGCGCAAGCGCCGAGCTGGGGCAGCTCGGGGTCGATGCGATCGTCGCGCGCACCGTGCAGGCCATTCGGCAGGAGCGTGGCGGGCATTGAACACGCAAGCTCTTTTTTTCTTTTTCCCACTGAACCTTGCATCATGAGCACATCGTTTGCCCTTTCATCTCGCGCCACGCGGCTTGCCGTGGGCGTCCTGCTGCTGGCCCTGGGCTGCACGGCCGGTGCGCAAACGCCGTCACCGGCCCCGGAGGGTGCGCCCGTGGCAAGTGTGATCAACATCTACGCCGAGACCGGCGTGGGCCAGCTGAGCCCCGCCACGCAAGGGGCGCTGGAGCGGGCGTATGTGCCCAACCTGCGTTCCAACGACGTCTACGTGATCGACCCGGCCACGCTCAAGGTGGTGGACAAATTCCCCGTGGGCCGCAGTCCGCAGCACATCGTGCCGTCGTGGGATCTGCAGACGCTGTGGGTGACGAACAATGCCGAGGGCCGCACCGACGGCAGCCTCACGCCCATCGACCCGAAGACGGGCAGGCCCGCGGGCCCGGCGATCGCGGTGGACGACCCCTACAACATGTACTTCACGCCCGACGGCAAGGAGGCCATCGTCGTGGCCGAGGCGCTCAAGCGCCTGGATTTTCGTGATGCGCACACGATGAAGCTCAACTCCAGCCTGCCGGTGCCCGAGTGCAAGGGCATCAACCACGCGGAGTTCGCCGCCGATGGCAGCTTCGCCATCTTCACCTGCGAATTCAGTGGCAAGGTGGCCAAGATCGACCTGGTGCAGCGCAAGGTCGTCGGTTATCTGGAGCTGGCCAAAAAGGGCATGCCGCAGGACGTGCGCAGCTCGCCCGACGGCAAGGCCTTCTTCGTCGCCGACATGATGGCCAATGGCGTGCATGTGATCGACCCCGTGGCGTTCACCAGGATCGGCTTCATCGAGGCGGGCGTAGGCACGCACGGCCTGTACCCGAGCCGCGACGGCAAGAGCCTGTACGCCACCAACCGCGGCACGCAGATGATCCACGGCAAGCGCAAGGGCAAGGGCGGCGTCACGGTGATCGACTTCGCCACGCGCAAGGTCGTCGCCACCTGGCCGATTCCGGGCGGCGGCAGCCCCCGACATGGGCAACGTCAGCGCCGATGGCAGGACGCTGTGGCTCTCGGGGCGCTACGACGACGTGGTCTACGCGATCGACACCACCAGCGGCGCCGTCAAGTCCATCCCCGTGGGCGCCGAGCCGCACGGCATGACGATCTGGCCGCAGCCGGGGCGCTATTCGCTGGGGCACACGGGCAACATGCGCTGAGGCGCGCAGGCCCCGTTCAGCCGCGCAGGGCACGGCGCGCGCGCACCGCCGCCGCCAGTCCGTCGAGTACGGGCACGGTCTGCGCGAAGCTGATGCAGGCGTCGGTCACCGACACGCCGGGCTTGAGCGGCTGGCCCGGCACGATGTCCTGGCGGCCTTCTTCCAGGTGGCTTTCGATCATCACGCCCAGGATGCGGTGGTCGCCCGCCGCGATCTGGTCGGCCACGTCGCGGGCCACCTCGATCTGCCGGCGGTGCTGCTTGCTCGAATTGGCGTGCGAGCAGTCGATCATCACCCGCTCGCGCAAGCCGCAGGTCTTGAGCAGCGCGCAGGCCGCGTCCACGTCGGCCTTCGCGTAGTTGGGCAGTTTGCCGCCGCGCAGGATGACGTGGCAGTCGTCGTTGCCGCGCGTCTCGAACACGGCGGCCTGACCCATCTTGGTCAGACCCAGGAAGGCGTGCGGCGCCCGCGCGGCCACAATGGCATCGGCCGCCACCCTGACGCCGCCGTCGGTGCCGTTCTTGAAACCGACCGGACAGCTCAGGCCGCTGGCGAGCTGGCGGTGGCTCGGGCTCTCGGTGGTGCGTGCGCCGATGGCCCCCCAGCTCACCAGATCGCTGATGAACTGCGGCGACAGCAGATCGAGAAACTCCGTACCTACGGGCAGCCCCAGCGCCAGCACATCGAGCAGCAGCTGGCGTGCCAGGCGCAGCCCGTCGTTGATGGCGCAGCTGCCATCCAGGCGCGGGTCGTTGATGTAGCCCTTCCAGCCGACCGTGGTGCGCGGCTTCTCGAAGTAGACGCGCATCACCACGAGCAGCTCGCCCGCGTGGCGCTCGGCCTCGCGCTGCAGGCGGCGCGCGTAGTCCAGCGCCTGGTCGTGGTCGTGGATGGAGCAGGGCCCGACCACCATCACCAGCCGGTCGTCCTCACCCTGGAGCACACGCGCGAGGGCCGTGCGGCTGCTCTCGACCAGGGCCTGCGCCGCCTCGGGCGCCGGCAGCCATTCCTGCAGCAGCGCGGGCGTGATCAGCGGGCGCACGGCGCGGATGCGCGTGTCGTCGATGCGGGTGGTGTCCTGGGTGGAAGGGCTTTGAGTGTCGAGCATGGCGTAATTATCGGTCTTTTTGGATCATATCGACCGTACCATAAGCGCTGACAGCTATCAAATACATAATGATCGTGAGCGAAGAAGTCGGTTCGTTGTCGGTCCGCAGGGGCGGTGTCTTGGTATCGTGGCGGCCTCATGAACGATGCCATCATCACCCGCCACCTGCTGATCGAAGGCCACGTGCAGGGCGTGTGTTACCGCGCCGGCACCGTCGAACAGGCGGGGCGCCTGGGCCTGCGCGGATGGGTGCGCAATCTCGCCGACGGGCGCGTGGAGGCCCTGGTCCAGGGCCCGCCAGAGGCCGTGCAGGCGCTGATCGCCTGGGCCTGGCAGGGCCCGGCGCGGGCGCGGGTGAGGCATGTGCAGGTGAGCGAGTGCGACGGCGCCGAGGTCTGCTGTCGGTTCGAGCAGCGCGCCACGGCCTGACGCCACCGCACGGGGTGCGTCCGACGAAGCACCAGGACAAGAGCGAGAGCGTCAAATCCGCCATCCGCAAGGCGAGCTGCAGCCGCCGGTTCAGCGCAAGAACCGGATGGCGGGCGCGGCGCACGCGGCCTACAGTCCGCACCATGCACAGCGCCACCTCATCCCACTTGGACGCCATCACCCGCGCCTGCCGACGCATCGAAAGCGCGGACACGCCGCCGTTGCTGTCCGACCTGGCCCGCGAAGCCGGGTTGAGCCCCTGGCATTTCCAGCGGCTCTTCAAGCGGCACACCGGCGTCACGCCCCGGCACTACGCTCAGGCGCAGCGTGCCCGGCGTCTGCGTGCCGAGCTGCAAGGCCAGGGCAGCGTGACCGAGGCCATTTACGGTGCGGGGTTTGGCGCGCCCAGTCGTTTCTATGAAAACAGCGATGAGCTGCTGGGCATGACACCCACCGCCTGGCGCGCCGGCGGCGCGGGCGAAACCATCCGTTTCGCGCTGGGCGAATGCAGCTTGGGAGCGATCCTCGTGGCCGAAAGCGCGCGTGGCCTGTGCGCGATCGCGCTCGGCGACGCGCCCGAGCCGCTGCTGCACGAGCTGCAGGACCAGTTCCCCCGCGCCCACCTGGTCGGCGGTGACCCCGACTTCGAGCAGCGCGTGGCCCAAGTGGTGGGCTTCGTCGAGCAGCCTGCGCTGGGGCTGGATCTGCCGCTGGACGTGCGCGGCAGCGCCTTCCAGCAGCGCGTGTGGCAGGCGCTGCGCGCGGTGCCGCCAGGCACGACCGTGGGCTATGCGGAACTGGCCCGGCGCATCGGCCAGCCCGCGGCCGCCCGCGCCGTGGCCCACGCT
>JAIOIA010000109.1:0-17048 GCA_019912745.1 Comamonas sp.
CCCAGCGTGCGCGGCAGGCGGATGTCCCAGACGATCTGCGCCGCCGCCGGGTCGTCGAAGGCGCGGCGCAGGCTGTCGAAGCCGGTGCTGCCCACGCTCGCGCCCCAGGCCAGCGCCAGCACGCTCGCCAGCACCAGCGCGAGCGCCAGCCAGAGCACGCGCGTGCCCGCGCCGACGGGGGCTCGAAAAATGGACAGGGTGGTGCTGGTCATGGATTGGGGTATTGAACAAAATAGGCTTTTAACGCTGATACATCAAGCGCCGCCAGCTTCTCTTTTTGAAGTCATGCGCTGGGCCGCGCAATCGGCCATCAGCCGCGCCGCCTCGGGCATGCGCGGGCCGGGGCGCACCAGGATGTCGCGTTCTGCCGCGTTGAATTCGCACACCCGCCCCTGGCGCAGCGCGCGCAGCTTCGCCCAGCCGGGGCGGCGCGCGAGTTCGTCCGCGCCCTGCTGGCTCACCATGATGAGGTCGGGATCAAGGCGCACCACCAGCTCGGGGTTGATGCGTGGGTACGGCCCCAGTGCCGGGTCGATGATGTTGATCAGGCCCAGCGCCTGCATCAGCTCGTCGATGAAGGTGCCGCGCCCTGCGGCGTGCGGCGCGGGCGTGACCTCGTAGTACACGCGCTGGCCGCGCGCCGCCCTGGGCATGCTGTCGGCGGCGGCCTGCACGCCCGCATCGATGCGATGCGACAGCGCCTGGGCGCCCGCCACCTGCAGCACCTGCCCGAGCACGTCGGTGGCGTGGCGCATCGCCGCGCGAGTCTTGGGCTCCAGCGCCACCACCTTCAGGCCCAGCGCGCGCAGCCGCACGCTGGCGCGCGAGGAGGTGCCGATCAGCACCACGTCGGGCTTGAGCGCCACCACCGCCTCGACGTTGGGATCAAGCCCGCCGCCCACACGAGGCAAGGCCTTGACCGGCTCGGGCCAATTGGAATAGCGGTCCACGCCCACGATGCGATCGCAAGCGCCGAGCGCGCACACGGTCTCGGTGAGCGAGGGCAGCAGGCTGACGATGCGCGCCGGCGGCGCGTCAAAGCGCGTGGTCTGCCCCGCGTCGTCCGTCACCGCATACCCGGCCCAGGCAGCGCCTGCGCAAAGCGCGAGCAGTGCCGCCAGCCATCGCAGCGTGCACCTCATGCACAGCCCTTCACGGCGACGGGCATCCCCGCCACCATCAGCGTCACGCGATCGCACGCGGCCGCCGCGCGCTGGTTGAGCACGCCCAGCGCATCGACGAAGGCGCGCACCTCGCCACCGAGCGGAATCACCCCCAGGCCGATCTCGTTGCCCACCAGGATGATCGGCCCGGGGGCCGTCTGCAATGCTTCAAAAAAGAGAGCTGATTGTGCTTGCCATTCTTGCGCTGTAGCCGTTTTTTCTGTAAATTTCTGCGCCATGGCCACATCGGCGGGCATGAGCCAGTGCGTGAGCCACAGCGTCAGGCAATCAACCACCAGCAGCGTGCGCGCGTCGCCGTGGCGCTTGACGGCACCCGCCAGGTCGCGCGGCTCCTCCACCGTCGTCATGCCCGGCAGGCGCTGTGCGCGCTCGCGCTGATGGCGCCCGATGCGCGCGCGCATCTCCTCGTCGTGCGCCTCGCCGGTGGCGATGAGCACAGCACGGTGCCCGGCGCGCTCGGCCAGCCAGGCGGCCGCCAGGCTTTCGGCACGGCGCGATTTGCCGCTCTTCTGTCCGCCGAGGATGAGTTCGCTGCGCGCGATGGGCATGGCTTCAGCGCCCGGTCCAGCGCAGGCCGACGAAAAAGGTGCGCGGCAGCGCCGGATAACCTGCCGCCAGCTGGTAATTCTTGCCGCCGAGGTTGTCGATGCGTGCCAGCACATCCCACTGGCGCGCGATCGTCGTGCTGGCGTACAGGTTCACCAGGCCATAGCCGCCCAGCCGCTTGGTGTTGGCCGCGTTGTCCCAGCGCCGGCTCGCCGCCTGCCATTCGGCGCCCAGCGTCCAGGTGGCCACCCGCGTGTCGGCCGCCAGCTTGAGCAGGCGCTGCGCGCGACGCGCCAGCAGCGCGCCGGTGTCGGCATTCTTCGGCTGCTGCAGGTCGAGCGAGGCGCTCAGGTTCACACCGCTCACGCGGTGCGCGCCCGACAGCGTCACGCCCCGCAGGCGCGCGTTGCCAGTGTTCTCATAGCAGCCGAACAGCCCCGCACACGGGCCGGGCGCGCCGAAGTTGATGAGGTTGGTGACGCGATTGCGGTACACCGTCGCGCCGAAACGGCTGGCGCCCTGCGCCCAGTGCACGCCCAGCTCGACGTTGCGGCCTTTTTCGGGCTGCAGGCCCGCCTGGCCATACTCCGAAAACCGCTGGTAGAGCGTGGGCACGCGAAACGCCGTGCCCGCCGCCACGGTCGCGCGCCAGCCCGGGGCAAAACCGTAGCCGTAGGCCGCGCCGCCGGTGGTCTGGCCGCCGAATTCGCTGTCGCGGTCGTGGCGCAGGTTGAGCTGCAGCGTGTGCGCGCCCGCCACGTAGCCATAGCCCAGCGCCAGCGCGTCCTGGTGACGGCCGCGGTCGATCGGGTCATTCACCAGATGGTCTTCGCGCCGCTCCAGCGCGGCGGTGAGGGTGTGCGCGCCCTCGCGCCATTGGTTGCTGAACAGGGCGTTGCGCAGCCTGGTTTTGGAAAGGTAGGGCGAGGGCAGCGTCTCGTAGCGCTGGTTCGACTCGCTCACCGACAGGCGCGTGGCGTAGTGCTGCGTCCACTGCGCCGACCAGGTCGCGCCCAGCGTGGCCAGGCGGTTCAGGCCGTGGTCATCCAGCCCCGGCAAAAGGCCGTCGTACTGCGCGTCCATGTTCGTCCAGGTGCCGGCCAGGTCCAGCCGATGCGCATCACTGAACTGCACGCCCACCCGGCCACTGGCCGCCGTCTGACTGTAACCATCCAGGTCCGGGTTGGCGCCGGGGCGCGAGTCGTAGCCGCGGCTCACGTCGCGCTGCACGCCCAGCGAATAATCCACCGCATCGTGCCTGCCCGAGAAACCCGCCTCCAGCTTGCCCGTGCGCCGGTTGCCCGCGCCGATGCCGGCGTAGGGCGTGAACGGCCCTTCGCCCTTGCGGGTGAAAATCTGGATCACGCCGGCTACCGCGTCCGATCCATACACCGCGGCCGCGGGCCCGCGCACGATCTCGATGCGCTCCACCTGACCCAGCGCCATCGCCTCCCAGGGCGCGCCGCCCGTCGATTGCGAATCCACGCGCACGCCATCAATGTAGACGGCGGTAAAGCGCGTCTCCGCGCCGCGCAGGAACAGCCCCGTGGCCGTCCCCGGCCCGCCGCTTCTGGAAAGCTCCAGCCCCGGCTGACGCGCGAGCAGATCGGAGACCGTGATGGCACCGCTGCGCTCGATCTGCTCGCGGTCGATCAGCGTCACATCGGACAGCACATCGGACAGCGGCTGCTCGGTGCGCGTGGCCGTCACCACCACCTCGGACAGCTGTGGCACGCTGGCGGCCAGCGCCAGTTGCCGTGGACCGTCCTGGGCAAACGAGGAAGCGGCGGGCAGCACCGCCAGGGACAGGAAAGCGCACGCACGCATGGGCGCGGCAGACAAACGATTCAACATGGGAAAACACATCCGGCAGCAAGCTCTGCCAGCTTCCCCGCCGGCCATGAGCACACACGGCCCGCGCGTCAAGAACGCGCAAGCCACCTCGTTGGCCGGTATCCGGGCTGGCGGAACACCCTTGCAGCGCCTTCCCAGGCGCTTGTTCAAGGCGCCCAGTGGCTGGGTTGCTGCAAGAGTGAATCGGATCGATTCGTCCGCTGACCGTTGCGGGGGCAGCGCAGGCTGGGCAAGCCCTTCATGGTGAAGGGCGCCTCCCTGCTTCCCGTTGAACTGCGGCGTGCGAACCACGACCGCGAGCACCAACGGGAGCGAATTCTACCGATGTCGGGAGGCGCTCCTTACAATCCCTGACCCATGGCCCTCCCTTCCCTCTCCCAGATCGCCGAGCGCGTGGACCGGCTGCTGGTACGCCACGCGGAGCTGCAGCGCACCAATGCGCTGCTGAGCCAGCAGCTGAACGATCTCACGCACGAGCGCGACTCGCTGCGCTCGCGCCTGCAGGCGGCGCGCGCGCGCATCGATGCGCTGCTCGACCGCCTGCCGACCCACGACGATCCCAAGGATGCCCCATGAGCGCCAAACAGCTGGAAGTGCAGATCATGCAGCAGACCTACCTGCTGGCCTGCCCCGAAGGTCAGGAGGCGCGCCTGCTGGATGCCGTGGAGCGCGTGGACACGGCTATGACGCGCATCCGCGACGCGGGCAAGGTGCGCGCGCGCGAGCGCATCGCCGTGCTGGCCGCGCTCAATCTCGCTTTCGAACTGGCCGACCATCAAGCCAGGGCCGCGGCACAGCCGATGGCGACGCCCGAACCCGGCAGCGCCCAAACCGATGAAGCCGCGCTGCTGCTGGCGCTGGCCACGCGCCTGGACGAGGCCCTGGGCCGCGACGGCCGGTTGATCTAGCAGGCTGCCGGACCTGGAGCCGGCGTTTCCAGGTCCGGCAGCCTCTTGGACATCCTGCGGCACGGGCCTACAATGGCCGTGTCTGCGGTGCCGCCGAGCTTTATATTGCCTTGAACCAATGCTCGTAGAGCACGGACTAGGTACATCACCCGGCGGGCGTGATCATCTCGCGTCAGATGAACCCAACGCCTGGTTGCCCTGGCCCACCTGAACCCCGGTTCAGGATGACGGCTCGGCGGCGTGCCGCAGACACCACCCGGCCCGCCTCTTCCACGCTTCACGCCCCACGCACCACCAGCG
The DNA here is from genome assembly GCA_019912745.1 of Comamonas sp. Taxonomy (GTDB): domain Bacteria; phylum Pseudomonadota; class Gammaproteobacteria; order Burkholderiales; family Burkholderiaceae_C; genus Comamonas_C. The sequence goes on from JAIOIA010000109.1 coordinate 4,793, forward strand.
CGCGAAACTCCTGCGCCGACAGCGCGCGCGAACACAGAAATCCTTGGTACTGCGCGCAGCGCATCTGCTCGAGCGCCGCCCGCTGCCCCTCGGTTTCCACTCCCTCGGCCAGCACCTTCATGCGCAGCGCGCTGCCCATGTCCACCACCGCCTGCACGATGGCACGGTCGCCGTCGTCATCGGGCAGGCCACGGACGAAGGACTGGTCGATCTTGAGCTTGCCGATCTTCAAGCGCTTGAGGTAGGCGAGGCTCGAATACCCGGTTCCAAAATCGTCGATCGCGAGCTGCACCCCCGTAGCCGCGAGCGTGCCGATCAGGCCTTCCATTTCCTCGGCGTCGTTGAGCAACACGCTCTCGGTCAGTTCGAGCTCCAGCAGATGGGGCGGCAGACCATGGCGCGCCAGCAGCGTGCGCACCCGCTCGACGAAGCCCGGCTGGCGAAATTCCAGGGCAGAGACGTTGACCGCCACCACCAGCCCGGCGCCGCTGCGCGCCCACTGCGCCGCATCAGCGACGGCGCGATCCATGACCCAGGCGCCCAGCGTGGCGATGTAGCCGCGCTCCTCCGCCAGGGGGATGAACTGCGATGGCGGAACGCTGCCCAGATGCGGATCGGTCCAGCGCAGCAGGGCTTCCGCGCCCAGGATGGCACCGGTGTGCACGTCCACCTGAGGCTGGTAGTGCACGGCCATGTGCCCCGCGGGCAGCGCCTGGCGCAAGGCATGCTCAAGCTTCATGCGCGGCAGCAGGTCCGCATTCATGCTCGGCTGAAAGAATTCAAAGCTGCCGCGCCCGCGCTCCTTGGCTCGGTTCATCGCCGCATCGGCCTGGCTCACGAGTTCATCGGGCGTGCTCGCGTCCTGCGGGTACAGCGTGAGTCCGATGGTGCACTGCAGCGACAGCGTCATGTCGTCGATCACGCAAGGGCGCGCGACGGCATCCATCACACGCTGCGCCACCGTCTGCGCCGCCACCGCGTTGGCCGCATGCAGATACACGATGAATTCATCACCCCCCAGGCGGCACAGCATGTCCGAATGGTGCAGGCAGCCCAGCAGGCGCTGGGCCACCACGCGCAGCGCCCGATCGCCAAACGTGTGCCCAAGCGAGTCGTTGATGTTCTTGAAGCGATCCAGATCCAGCAGCATCACGGCAAAGCCCGCGTGCCTTTCCCCCGCATTTCCCATCGCCTCGGACATGCGCTGATTGAACGCGAGGCGATTGGGCAGGCCCGTGAGCGCGTCGCGCAGCGCCAGCTCCTCGATGCGCTGCTCGGCCGCATGCTGCGCCGTCAGGTCCTGCGCGAAGCCGATGGATTGCGTCACCTGCCCCTGGGCGTCACGCAAGGCCAGCCAGGACAAGTGCACCACCGCCCGGCCGCCATCGGCGCGCGGCGGCAGGAAGAGCCGGCCTTCCCACACCCTGCCCTCTTCCCAGGCGCCACGCACCTGCGCCCGCAGGCTGGCTTCTCCTTGCGCCAGGCTCAGGAACTGCCAGGCGGCGCAGCCCAGTGCCTCCCGCGCGGACACACCCCACAACTGCTCGCAGCGCGGGTTCAGGCGCACGACTTCGTCTTGCGCGTCGGCAACGAACACCGCTTCCAGACTCGCATCGAAGGCCAGCGCCGCAAGGCGCAATTCCGACTGCTGCCGCAGCTGCTCCGTGATGTCACGAAACAGGAACACGCGCCCGCCCGGATAGCCGTGCAGCCACAGCGGCACGGCGCGGCGCTCCACCAGCCTGCCGTCGGCGAATTGCAGCACGTCGCGTGCCTCGTGCATGGGCTCGCGCACCAGGGCCGACAACCGCTCGCGGTAAGCCGCGCCATCGGCCACGCATTCGAGCATGTGCGCCTGGATGGCGGCCTCGTCACGATGCAGCAGCAGTGCCTCGGGCAAGCCCCAGAGTTCGGCCCAGGCGCGGTTGAAGCCGGTGATCCGGCCCTGCAGGTCGCAGCTGAGCATGCCGTCGGCCGTGGCATCCAGCGTGGCCGCCATCTGCTCGACATGCTCCTGCCGCTGGCGCTCGACTTCATCCTCGCGCGAGCAGTCGCGCATGCTCATCAGGAGCAGCCCTGCGGCTGCCGCTCCCGGCAACGCGCGCACGCTGCGCTCGACCGCCAGCACATCGCCGCTGCCTGCGCAAAGGATGCTGGAGCGCGAATGGATGCCGCGCAGCAGCTCGGAAACGCTCTGCCCCCAAAAAATCTGGTCTTCCGGCGTATTGGCCAGCTCCAGCACCGACGCGCCCACCATGGCGGACGGATCACGCCCGGTCAACGCTCCCGCCGCGCCATTGCAGTACACGACCCGCAGCGTGGTCGCATCCACCAACCACACGGCCATATCCAGAGCGTCCGGCACACCTTGCCAGATCGCCGCCGATGCGGGCAGTCTCATCGAGCGGCGCTCTCCGATTCCGGCTGGCGCGGCATGCGTTCGAAGAAGTAGCACATCTGCTGCGCGGGCTGAAAGAACTCCAGCACCTCATCGGGCAGCGCTTCGCACTTGACGCTGCGGCGTATGCCGCCCGCCGTGCCCGGCCCCAGGTCCAGTTCCCGCGCCTCGCTCAGAGACACTCCGGCCACGAACGGCAGTACGCACGGGCGCAGCGGCGACTGTGCATTGCTCGCCACCACGCGCGCGAACCGCCCGTCGCCCAGCTGCACGATGGAGCCCGGCGGATAGACGCCCATCATGCGGATGAAGGCAGCCAGCACCGTGCTCGGGTCAAAGCGCTTGCGCTCCTGGGAAAACAGACGGGCGAGCGCCTCGTGCGGCGTATGCGACGCCTCGCCGTGCAGGGGGTTGCACAGGCGGTCGTAGCGATTGACCAGCGCCAGAATCTGCCCGTGGCGGCTGATCTGCGCGCCGGTGCTGCCCTTCGGAAAGCCGCTGCCGTCCACCATCTCGTGGTGTTCGCCTATGGCCTGCACCAGGTCGGCATCGAAACCCATGCGCTGGGCAAACACCATGGAGCGTTGCACGTGCTCCTCGTACAAACGTCTGTCGCCCACCGACAGCGCGGCTCCGGGCGCGGCAATGTGCGCGGGCAGGTCGATCTTGCCGATATCGTGCAGCAGGCCCGCCGCCCCCAGAAGGCGCAGCGACGCGGCCCCCAGGTTCAACGACCGCCCGAGCAGCATGGCCAGCACCATCACGTTCACGCTGTGCTTGACCTGGCGCTGCCCCGCCACCTGCGCCAGCAGGTGCACCGCGTAGTTCTCCGTCTCCATCAGTTCGGCGACGCTGTCGCGCACCCAATCCTGCACGCGCTCTCGCAGGGCCGTCGGCGTGGCCTGCACGCCGGCCACCACGTCGGCATAGAGCGCCGCCGCCTCCTGAAAGCGCGCGTGCGAACGCGACTGCAGGCTTGAATTGGTCTTGCGCGCCACGTCGTCCCGTGGCGCCGAAGCCGCCGCGCCAGGTTGGCCCGAGGGCCCGTCCAGGGACTCGGCGCGAGCCTCGTCGGCCGGCGCGGCACCGCCCGAGGCCGGTGAAGCCGGTGCATCCGCGGCCGGCCCGGTCTCATCGCCGGCCACCACGCTTCTGGAGGGCACGTAGCGAACCTCGCGCAGCCCCAGATCGCGCAGGACCTGAATCTGATCGAGCGACGCGATGCGAAAGCTGCTCGTCGGAAACGGATGGTTCATCCAGCCGATTTCCAGCCGCACGTACATGCCGACGCGAAGATCTCCGATATTGATCAGAACGGAATCAGGCACGGTAACGCCATTTTGCAAGTACATGCATCATCCTGGAACCCATGCTCGTGACATCGGCTTTCATGCACCCTGCAAATGAAAAGAATTGTCAAACCCGCCGAAAAAACCGGCAAGCCGTCGTCGATGGGGGCGGAACACGGAATCAAACCCACGTCCATCATCTGAACCATATACGAAAACGTGAGCATTGTAGGGGCTCACCTGTACGAAATGAGCATTTCGGGCCATCCGGCTGGCGCACTTCGCGCCGGATCGGACCACCGGAGACGCCCCCACGCAGGGCTGGAAAACGGGCGCAGACGTCCGGCACTGCGGAAAGTCACGAATACAGGCATGTTCCGCAGGGCCAGGGGGCAATATCGACACCTTGGCACGGCATCAAGTCATCTGCGCGATGGTGTTGCGAAAGCGCCGCAACGACAGTGCGAACAGGGCGACCGCGATCAGTGCCAGCGCCGCGAACTGCGGCCAGACCACGTCCGGCCCGGCGCCACGAAACAGGATGGCCTGGCCCAGCTTCACGAAATGCGTGGTCGGCGCCGCATCCATCAGCCATTGCAGCACGACGGGCATGCTTTCGCGCGGCGTGAGACCGCCGGAGAGGATCTGCATCGGGATGATGGTCAGCATCATCAGCATGCCGAACTGTGGCATGTTGCGCGCCAGCGTGGCCAGAAAGATGCCCAGCGAGGTGCAGGCGATGAGGCACAGCGCGGTGCCGGCGAAGAACAACGGCAGCGAGCCGGCCACCGGCACCCCCAGGACGCCGCGCACGACGAAGGTGACCGACACCCAGGTCGCCAGCAGCACCACGGCGCTCATGGACCAGATCTTGGCGGACATGATTTCGGCGGGCGTGACCGGCATCACCAGCAGGTGTTCGATGGTGCCGTGCTCGCGCTCGCGGATCAGCGCCGCGCCGGCCAGAATGATGGACAGCATGGCGATGTGGTCGATGACCTGCGCCACGCTGCCCCACCAGACCGGGTCCAGCCCCGGATTGAAGCGCGCGCGCAGGGCCAGCTCCACCGGCGGGACGGACGCGGCACGGTAGCGCTGGGCGAACTCGCGGATCTCGCCGCCGACGATCTGCTGCAGGTAGCCGCTGCCGACGAAGGCCTGGCTCATGCGTGTGGCGTCCACGTTGAGCTGGATCTGCGGCGCACGGCCGGCCAGCAGATCGCGCTGGAAGTGGCGCGGGATCACCATGGCGAAGGTGTAGATGCCCGCATCCATGCCCGGGTCCATCTGCGCCCAGGCTATCATCCTCGGCGGGCTGAAATGCGGCGGATACAGCGCCGAGGCGATGCGCTGCGACAGTGGCGAGTGGTCCTCGTCGACGATGGCCACGGGGGCATCGCGCAACACCTCGGGCGCGGCCTTGGCCCCCGTGTAGACACCCACCGTGAACACGTAGATGATGAGGATCAGCATCATCGGGTCGCGCCACAGCGTCCACAGCTCCTTGGTGCCCAGGCGCCAGGTGTTGGCAAGGAACCGGCGCATGATTCAACGCTCCTGCTTGCGCAGCAGGGCGATCGCGGCACCGACGATGAGCGGCGTGGCGATCAGCAAGGGCACGAACGACGCGCTCAGGTCGCCAAACTGCAGCGCCTTGTTGAACACGCCGCGGCTGATGTCGATCATGTGCGTGGCCGGGTAAACCTCGCCGATGAGGCGCCCCAGGCCCTGCAGCGAGGACACCGGATCGGTGACGCCGGCGAACTGGACCGTCGGGATCATGGTGCCGAGCATGGCGAAGAACATCGCCGCGATCTGGCTGCGGGTGATGCTGGACGCCAGCAGGCCCATGCCGGTGGCGCAGAAGCTGAAGATCAGCGCCGCCAGCAGCAGGGTGGCGAAGCTGCCCTTGACCGGCACCGCGAAGACCGTGACGGCCAGCAGCATCATGAGCAGAAAGTTGAACAGGGCCAGCACCACATAGGGCAGCTGCTTGCCCAGCAGGAATTCGGTGCGCGTGACCGGTGTCACGTACAGATTGATGATGGAGCCGGTCTCCTTCTCGCGCACCACGGCCAGCGCCGCCAGCATGGCCGGCAGCATCAGCAGCAGCATGGGGATGACGCTGGGCACCATGGCCGGCAGGCTTTTCACGTCCGGGTTGTAGCGAAAGCGCGTCTCGATGCCGGTGCTGCCCGGCGGCTGCGCGTCGCCACGTGCGACGGCCTGCTCGCCCAGCCAGTGCTGGTGGATGCCCTGCACATAACCCTGGACGGTTTCGGCGCGCTGTGGCATCGAGCCGTCCACCCAGGCGCCGATCTGCACGCTGTGTCCGCGCAACACATCGCGCGCGAAACCGGGCGGAATCTCCAGCGCCAGGTTCAGCTCGCCACTGACCATGCGCCGATCCAGCTCGGCATAGTCGCTGATCGGCGCACGCTCGACAAAGTAGCGCGAGCCGGCCAGGCTCGTGGCGTAGCTTTGGCTCAGGGTGGTATGGTCGCGGTCGAGCACGGCGTAGCGCAGGTCGTTCACGTCGGTGTTGATGCCAAAGCCCATCACCAGCATCAGCAGCACCGAGCCCGCCAGCGCCAGGGTCAGCCGTACCGGATCGCGCCGCAGCTCCAGCGCTTCACGCCACATGTAGCTCAGCAGGCGCCGCAGGCTGAAAATGGGCTGCGAAGAAACTATTTTTTTTGTAGCTTTTTCCGCACTTTGCACTTGAATTTCAGACACTCTCGAATCTGAAACGACTTCCGGGCCAGCGAGGACAGCTACTTTTTTTGAGAGAAGCTGTGGCGTCTGCCCGTCCTGCGCATCCAGCAGATAGCCGATGAAGGCTTGCTCCAGCGTGCGTGCGCCGCGTTTTTCGACCAGGCGGGCCGGCGTGTCGCTGTCAAGCACCCGGCCGGCGTGCATCATCGACATCCGGTCGCAGCGCTCGGCCTCGTTCATGAAGTGGGTCGAGAGGAAGATCGTCACCCGGTCGCGGCGCGAGAGCTCCACCAGCAGTCGCCAGAACGCATCGCGCGCCACCGGGTCGACACCTGACGTGGGCTCGTCCAGGATCAGGAGCTCGGGCCGGTGCACCATCGCCACCGCCAGCGACAGGCGCTGGCGCATGCCCAGCGGCAGGCTTGCGGGCAGGCTGCCTTGCAGATCGGCCAGGCCAAAGCGCCGCGCCATGTCGACCACGCGATGGCCGATTTCGGCCTCGGGCACGCCGAACAGACGCGCATGCAGCTCCAGGTTCTGGCGCACCGTCAGCTCGCCATAGAGCGAGAAGGACTGCGACATGTAGCCGACGCGGCGGCGCGTGGCGATGTCCCTGGGGGCGACTTCGTGGCCCAGCAGCCAGGCCCGGCCCTCGCTGGCCGCGAGCAGGCCGGTGAGCATCTTCATGGTCACGGTCTTGCCGCAGCCGTTGGAGCCGAGGAAGCCGAAGATCTCGCCGCGGCGGATGCGAAACGACACGCGGTCCACAGCGACGAAATCGCCGAAGCGCATGGTCAGATCCTGCGCCTCGATGACGACGTCGTCCTGCGCCGTGCGCAGCGGTGGAATCTCGACCGCGACGTGGCCGTGCACCTTGGCCCCGGGCAACAGCGCGATGAAGGCCGCCTCCAGCGAAGCGGCGGCGGTGCGCGCGAGCAATTCGCCCGGCGTGCCGGTGGCCAGCACCTGGCCGTCGTCCATCGCCACCAGCCAGTCGAAGCGCTCGGCCTCGTCCATGTAGGCGGTGGCGACGATCACGCTCATGCCCGGGTGCTCGCCGCGGATGCGCGCGATCAGCTCCCAGAACTGCGCGCGCGCCAGCGGATCGACGCCGGTGGTCGGCTCGTCCAGGATCAGCAGGTCCGGGTCGTGGATCAGCGCGCAGCACAGGCCGAGCTTTTGCTTCATGCCGCCCGAGAGCTTGCCCACCGGGCGCGCCAGAAACCCGTGCAATCCCGTGGCGCGGGTCAGCTCGTCGATGCGCCGGTGCCGCTCGGCCGCGCCATGGCCGAACAGGCGCGCGAAGAACTGCAAGTTCTCCTGCACCGACAAGGTGGGATAGAGATTCCTGCCCAGGCCCTGTGGCATGTAGGCGATGCGCGGGCAGGCCGCGTTGCGGTGGCGCCTGCTGGCCATGTCGCCGCCCAGCACCTGCACGCGCCCCTGCTGCACCGCGCGCGCGCCCGCCAGCAGCGACAGCAGGCTGGACTTGCCCACGCCGTCGGGCCCGATCAGGCCGACCATCCGGCCGGCCGGGATGCTCAGTGTGATACCGGCCAGCGCTTGGACCTTGCCGTAGTGCAGCCGCAGCTGCTCGACGACAGCCACCGGCGGGACGCTCGCCGCGGGCGAGGTCATCGGCCCGCCTTCAGCGCCAGGCGCGCGGGCCATTCGCGCGCGGGATCGAGCCGCACCCAGGCCTCGCCCGGCACGCCGGTCTTGACGTACTCCAGATGTTCGCGCAGCAGGTCGCGGTCGATCTGCGCGCGCACGCGAAACATCAGCTTCTCACGCTCGCTGGCGGTTTCCACTGTCTTGGGCGTGAACTGCGCCGTGCTGGCGATGAACGAGACCTTGGCCGGAATCACGAAATCCGGCGCCGCATCCAGCACGATGCGCACCTGCGCGCCCAGCGCCAGCCGGCCCGCGGCCTCGGTGGGCAGGAAGAAGGTCATGTACACGTCCGACAGGTCGATCAGGTTCAGCACCCGCCCGCCCGCGCCCAGCACCTCGCCGGGCTGGGCCACGCGCAACTGCACGCGGCCGTCGCGCGGCGCCTTGAGCTGGCTGTCGTCGATCTCGGCCTGCACGCGCTGCAGCGTGGCTTGAACCGCCTGCACCTGCGAGCGTGCGCTGACCACCTGCGCCTCGGCCGCCGCGATGGCGGCATCGGCAGACTTGGCCTGCGCCCGCGCGGCAGCGACACTCGCCTCGGCACTTTGCATGCGTGCGCGGTCGTCGTCCAGGGTCTGGGCCGAGATGGCGCCCTCCTTGACCAGGATCTCGGAGCGCTCCAGGTGGTGCCGGGCTGCGTGCAGTTCGGCCTCGGCGCGGGTCACTTGCGCCAGCAGCGCGGCCCGGTCGCTTTGGCGCATCGCCACCTGCGCCTGGGCGCTGGCCACCGCATGGATGGCCTGCTGACGATTCGCCGTCACCTCGAGCAGCTGCGCCTGCAGCGTCTGCACCTGCATGGTGGCCAGCACTTGACCCGCCTTCACGAAGTCGCCTTCATTGACCAGGATGTCACCGACACGGCCGGCCAGCTTGGTCGCGATGTCCACCTCGGTCGCCTCGATGCGGCCATTGCCGCGGACGAAGGCGCCGTCCTCCGTACCGGCGCTGAAACGATGCCAGGCGTACCAGCCCGTCAGCGCCAGTGCGACGGCGACGAGCGCGGGAAGCAGCTTGTTCCTGAAGGAAATGGCCATGATGATTCCCAAGAATACGAGGTCGACGAGAGATCCGGCATGGGCAGCAGCGGCGCATCGCCTGCCCGTTGCGATCGCGATCCGCCAGCCAACGCAGCCCAGAGCGTAACCCGGCTGGCCGCCTCACGAAAGGACGGCGTCATGCCTGGGCGCGGGTTTCCTGCCTTGGGCAACGCGGGGATAGGGGCCGGCGGGCGAGACGAGCGCTGTCGGCTCCTCACCGGCTCCCCAGCGAGGGAGGACGCCGGGGCGTCAATGGTGCAGTCGTGCCATCTGCTCGGCGCTCCAGCCCAGCTCGGCGAGGATGGCGGTGTTGTGCTGCCCGACGGCGGGCACGGCGTCCATGCGGTAATCGAACGCGCTGTTCACGCCCGGCGGCAGCAGGGCGGGAACCGGGCCGGCGGGCGTATCGACGTCGCGCCAGCGCTCGCGCGCCGCAAGCTGCGGGTGCGCCCACAGCCCGGCCATGTCGTTGACGCGGGCGTTGGCGATGCCGGCCGCGTCCAGCCGCTCGACCAGCTGGGCGGCGGAGAGCGCGCAGAACTCTTGCAGGATCAGCGTCTGCAGCGCGTCGCGGTGGGCGTTGCGCTGGGCGTTGGAACAGAAGCGCGCGTCCGTGGCCACCTCGGGTCGCTGCAGCACGCTGTCGCAGAACGCCTTCCACTCGCGCTCGTTCTGCAGGCCCAGCATCACCGTGCTCCCGTCGCCGGCGGTAAACGGCCCATAGGGGTAGATGCTGGCGTGCGATGCGCCGGTGCGCGGCGGCGGCGGCGCGCCGTCAAACGCGTAGTACATCGGATAGCCCATCCACTCGCCCATGGCCTCGAGCATGGACACGTCGACGTGGCTACCCTCACCCGTCGTGGCCCGCAGCAGCAGGGCCGAGAGGATGTTGCTGTAGGCGTACATGCCCGCGGCAATGTCGGCCACCGAGATGCCGGCCTTCGATGGCGCCTCGGGCGTGCCGGTGATCGACAGAAACCCCGCCTCGCTCTGGATCAAGAGGTCGTAGGCCTTCTTGTCGCGGTATGGCCCGTCGGCGCCGTAGCCCGAGATGTCGCAGACGATCAGGCGCGGGTTGTGCTCTTTCAGGGCCTCGTACGACAGCCCCATGCGCGCGCTGGCGCCGGGCGCGAGGTTCTGCACCAGCACGTCGGCCCTGGCCAGCAACTGCATCAGCGCCTGCAGCGCCAATGGGTGCTTGAGATCCAGCGCCAGGCTCTCCTTGCTGCGGTTGATCCAAGTGAAGTGCGAGGACTGGCCCTTGACGCGCTGGTCGTAGCCGCGCGCGAAGTCGCCGCTGCCGGGGCGCTCGACCTTGATCACGCGCGCGCCCAGGTCGGCGAGCTGCCGGCTGGCAAACGGCGCCGCCACGGCGTGTTCGAGAGAAACGACGGTGATGCCGTCAAGAGGTCTGGTCATGGGCGTTGGATGAGTGGCAACGATTCCTGAACATTCATGCTGGACACGCCCGCCGCTCAGGTCTTCCTCAGAACGACCGTGGCAGACCCAGGATGTGCTCGGCCACGTAGCTGAAGATCATGTTGGTGGAAATGGGCGCGACCTGGTACAGCCGCGTTTCGCGGAACTTGCGCTCGACGTCGTATTCGCAGGCGAAGCCGAAGCCGCCGTGAAACTGCAGGCAGACGTTGGCCGCCTCCCAGCTCGCCTTGGCCGCAAGATACTTGGCCATGTTGGCCTGGGCGCCGGCGTTCTCGTGCGCGTCGATCTTTTCGCAGGCCTTCCAGCGCATCAGGTTGGCGGCTTCGAGTTCGATGAAGCTTTCAGCGATCGGAAACTGCACGCCCTGGTTCTGTCCGATGGGACGGCCGAAGACCTGGCGGTCCTTCACGTACTTCGCCACGCGGTCGATGAACCAGTAGCCGTCGCCGATGCATTCGGCCGCGATCAGCGTGCGCTCGGCGTTCAGGCCGTCGAGCAGCGTCCTGAAGCCGCCGCCCTCGGGGCCGAGCAGGTTTTCCTCGGGGATTTCCAGGTTGTCGAAAAACAGCTCATTGGTCTCGTGATTGACCATGTTGGGGATGGGGCGCACCGTCAGGCCGTGGCCGATCGCGCTTTTCAAATCGACCAGAAAGCAGCTCAGCCCTTCGGAGCGCTTCCGCACCTCGGCCAGCGGCGTGGTGCGCGCCAGCAAAATCATCATGTCGCTGTGCTGGATGCGGCTGATCCAGACCTTCTGGCCATGGATCACCCAGCGTCCGTCCTTCTTCACCGCGGTGGTCTTGAGCCGCGTCGTGTCGCTGCCGGTGGTGGGCTCGGTGACGGCCATCGACTGGATGCGCAGCGCGCCGCTGGCGATCTGCGGCAGGTAGCGCCGCTTCTGCGCCTCGCTGCCGCTGCGCACGATGGCGTTCATCACGTACATCTGGCCGTGGCAGGCCCCGGAGTTGCCCCCGCTGCGGTTGATCTCTTCCATGACGACCGAGGCCTCGGCCATGGTGAGGCCCGAGCCGCCGTACTCCTGCGGAATCAGCGCGGCCATCCAACCGGCCGCGGTGAGCGCCTGGACGAACTGCTCGGGATAGCCGCGCTCGGCGTCGATGCGGCGGTGGTATTCATCCGGAAACTGCGCGCACAGCGCACGCACCGCGTCGCGGATCTCGTGGTGGTCTCGGGGAGGATCGATCATGGCCGGAAGTTAACCATTGTTTTGATAGCTTCTCGCGCCCGATGCGTATGGTCCAGAGTTGAAAATGGCTTGCAATTCAGGCCCACTGCGCCTGCCCCTGCACGGTGAGCCAGCCTTCGTGGTCATGCGCCCAGAGCGCCACCTGCCTTCCATCGGGTGCGGGCTCGCCGTTGACAAAGAAGGGGTGCTGATCGAACGTCGGGCGCACCGCGCGGAACTCGAACTTGCGCACAAAGCGTCCGGGCTCATGGCGCCGCGCCAGGTCCAGCAGCAGCGTGGCGATCAGGGGGCCGTGCACCACGAGGCCGGGGTAGCCCTCCTCCTGCGTGACGTAGCTGCGGTCGTAATGGATGCGATGCCCGTTGAAGGTGAGCGCGCTGTAGCGAAACAGCAGCACCGGGTCGGGCTGGATTTCACGGCGCCACGGCGCCTCGGTGCGCGCGGCCTGCGGCGCGGGCGCGGACGCTGCGGGATGGGCCGCCGCGCGGTAGACGAT
>JAIOIA010000110.1:0-4702 GCA_019912745.1 Comamonas sp.
GGCAACTGCTTCCCCGAGGACGTCGATCCGACCAAGCCCGACTTCGACCCGCTCATGGAAGTGCTGCGCTACTACAAGATGGAGTTCGGCCGCGACAACCTGGACTACGCCGACTCGCAGGACAAGAAGAACTTCGAAGCCTGGCGCGCGCAGGCGACGACCAACTGACACAAGCAAGGAGACACACCATGGCCGTCGTATCGATCGCCCCCTACGAATTCGAGCCCAAGGATTCGGTGGACAAATTCCCCGCGCCGCTCTTGTACGTGGGCTGGGAAGACCACAAGATGTTCTGCGCGCCGCACTGCGTGCCCATGCCGCCCACCACGGTGTTCGGCGACTTCGTCAAGGGCGTGCTGCCCGGCATGTACAGCGCGCACCCCGACTTCGCGAAGATCGCCTGGGACCAGGTCGAGTGGTTCGATTCGGGCCGGCCGTTCAAGCCCGACATGGCCAAGACCATGGCCGAGAACGGCATCGGACACAAGAGCGTGATCCGTTTTCGCACGCCGGGCCTGATGGGCCTGGCCGGATCGTGCTTCTGAGTGGAATTTGAGTGAAATATGGCTCAAGCGCTTGTCCATCAAGCGCCTGCAGCTATCGATAGCGTAGTTCGCCAGCCTTCAGTCTTATGTCTTATCAATTGACCATCGAGCCCCTGGGCCAGACCGTGGAGGTCGAGGACGGGCAAACCATCCTCGACGCCGCGCTGCGCGCGGGCCTCTATCTGCCGCATGCCTGCTGCCACGGCCTGTGCGGCACCTGCAAGGTGCAGGTGCAGGACGGCGAGATCGAGCACAACGAGGCCAGCACCTTCGCGCTGATGGAGTACGAGCGCGAGGAAGGCATGTGCCTGGCCTGCGTCGCCACGCTCGAATCCGACGTGGTGATCGAGGCCGAGGTGGATGAGGAGCCCGACGCGCTGAACCTGCTGGTAGCGGACTACGCGGGCACGGTCTCGCGCATCGAAAACCTCACGCCCACCATCAAGGGGGTGTGGATCAGGCTCGACCGCCCCATCGCCTTCCAGGCGGGGCAGTACATCAATTTGCACATCCCGGGCGAAGGGGCCTCGCGCGCCTTCTCCATCGCCAGCAGTCCGGCGCGGGCCGATGAGATCGAGCTCAACATCCGCCACGTGCCGGGCGGCAGAGGCACCGGCTGGGTGCACGAGCAGCTCAGGCAGGGCGAGCGCGTGCAGCTGGCCGGACCCTACGGGCGCTTTTTCGTGCGTGAATCGGCGCACCGCAAGGAGGGGCACGGCTATCTGTTCCTCGCCGGCGGCTCGGGGCTGTCGAGCCCTCGCTCCATGGTGCTCGATCTGCTCGCCTCGGGTTGCAACCGGCCGATCACGCTGATCAACGGCGCACGCTCGCGCGAGGAGCTCTACCACCACGACGAGTTCACGCGGCTTGCCGCCGAGCACCCGAACTTCACCTATGTCGCGGCGCTCTCGGGCGAGCCTGAGGGCAGCGACTGGGCGGGCGCGCGCGGCTTCGTGCACGACGCGGCCAAGGCCCATTTCGGCAACGACTTCCGCGGCCACAAGGCCTATCTGTGCGGGCCGCCCCTGATGATCGAGGCCTGCATCACCACGCTGATGCAGGGGCGTTTGTTCGAGCGCGACATCTTCACCGAGAAGTTCATCTCGGCTGCCGATGCCCAGCAGGTGCGCAGCCCGCTGTTCCACAAGATCTGAGCCATGCCGCGGCGCGCGCACGACATCCGGAACCGGCCGCCGCGCTCAGCTGCTTCGCGGTCGGGGGTCGCGCGCGAAGGCGCGCACCACGTCCAGGAAGGCGTGCAGCGCGGGCGAGGCGTCGCCGCCGCGGTACAGGCAGCTCAGCTCCAGGTCCTTGAGCCAGGCGCTGTGCAGCGGGCGGAAGATCACGCCCGGCAGGCGCAGGTTCGCGGCCGATTGCGTGGTGATGGCCGCGCCGAAGCCCGCCGACACCAGCGCGACGGCCGTCACCACGTCTTCCACCTCCTGCTCCACCCGCAGGCCCACGCCCTCGGCGCGGAAGGCATCGGTCACCTCCTGCGCGAGGCCACGCAGGGGCACATTGGGGTAGAGGATCAACGGCACGCCATCCAGGTCCGGGATGCGCAGCGAGGGGCGCACCGCCAGGGGATGGGCCGCCGCGATGGCGACCACCAGCGGCTCACGCAGCACGGTCTCGACGCTGATGCCGGGTTCCCTGGGCACCAGGCGATTGAAACCCACGGCGATGCGCCGCTCGCGCAGGGCCCGCAGCTGCTTGTCCTTGGTCAGGTTGTGCAGCACGATCTTGACCTCGGGCCGGGCCTGGTGAAAGCGCGCCAGCATGCGCGGAATCACGTCCAGCACGCCCGAGCCGAACAGCCCGACGTCGAGCCGGCCGATCAGGCCCTGGCCGGCCAGGCGCGTGCGCTCGGTCGCCTGCTGCGCCAGCGCCAGCAGATTGGGCACCTCTTCCAGCAGCGTGCGACCGGCCTCGGTCAGCGTCACGCCCTTGGGGGTGCGCACGAACAGCGGCACGCCGATCTTTTCCTCCAGCGCCTGGATGTGCCGCGTCAGTGGCGGCTGCGACAGGTGCAGGCGGGCGGCCGCGCGGCCGATGTGGCCCTCTTCGGCCACGGCGAGGAAATGGCGCATGTCCCGCAGGTCCATGGGATTCTCCGGCAGTCTCTGGATGAATACCAAAATAGTATCAATCTTGATGAAAAATGGTATTGGACGGTATGGAATTACCGATCTATCGTTGTGCCTGCCTCCACGAGCCTTGCGGTACGGCCACCGGCTCGTGGCCACCGGAGTCTGGAAAACCACGGGATCGACGAGATGGACGCACCTTCCAATGCCCATGCCGGCGCTGAGCTTCCCCGGCGCGCCGTGACCGTGCTGATCGCGCGCCGCGTGGCGCCGGCCTCGAGGGCGGCTTTCGAGGCGGGCATGCAGGGCATGCTGGCCGCGGCCGCGGGCTTTGAAGGGCACCTCGGTGGGCAGCTGGTGCGCCCCCACGAGGACGGCGGCAGCGATCCCCTGCTTTACCACGTGGTTTTCGCGTTCGACAGCGAGCCTCATCTGGCCGCCTGGCAGTCCTCGCCCGAGCGCGCGCACTGGCTGGCGCAGGTGTTGCCGCACACCGTGGGCGAGCAGCAGCTGCACCGCGTGAGCGGCCTGGACTACTGGTTCGCCGCGCCCGGTGCCACCACCCGGGCCGCGCCGCCGCGTTGGAAGGTGGCGGTGGTCACCTGGCTGGGCATCTTCCCGACCGTGCTGCTGCTGTTCCTGACCGTGGCGCCGCCCATGGCGGATTGGGCGCTGGTGCCGCGCGTGCTGGTGATCACCGTGCTGGTGGTCGTGCTCATGACCTGGGTCGTCGCGCCGCGCCTGACGCGCTGGCTCGATGGCTGGCTGCATGCGGCGGGCTGACGCCACGGGCAGGCCCGGCATCTGAATGCAGAAACGGTATTGAAATGACAGAAAAATGGTATTGGACTGTATCGGAATGCCCCCCTATCTTCTGCATCGGGTGCCCGTCGAGGCCCCAGCTGGAGAGGGGGCCGAAAAGGAGACAAAGCTCATGCCGAAATTTGTCGTTCGCATAGAAGACACCGGTGAGCAGTACGCCTGCGCCGATGGCCGCTCGGTGCTCGTGGGCATGGAGGCGCTGGGCAAGAAGGGCATTCCCGTGGGCTGCCGTCAGGGCGGCTGCGGCGTGTGCAAGGTGCAGGTGCTCGAGGGCGAGTTCACGCGCCGCGTGATGAGCCGCGCCCATGTCAGTGCCGAGGAGGAGCAGGGCGGCTGCGTGCTCTCGTGCCGCATCTACCCGAGCAGCGACCTGCGCATCCGCGTCGTGGGCGCCATGAAGAAAAACGTTTGCCGGCCAGCGCTACCGACCGGCACCCCATCCGTTGAACCCGCCTGAAGGCGAAGAAGGAGACTGAACATGTCAATGACTGGAGTTTTGCGTCCCGGACACGCGCAAATCCGCGTGCTCGACCTGGAGGAATCGGTCAAGTGGTACACCGACGTCATGGGCCTCAAGCCCATGGGCCGCGACAGCCAGGGCCGGGCCTATTTCAAGACGCGGGCCGAACGTGACCACCATAGCGTCATCCTGCGCCAGGCGGACCATGCGGGCATGGACTTCTTCGGCTTCAAGGTGCTGGACAAGGCCACGCTGGGCGATCTCGAAAAGAAACTGCAGGCCTACGGGGTCGCCACCGAGCGCATGCCCGCCGGCGACCTGCTGGAGACCGGCGAGCGCGTGCGCTTCAAGATCCCGACGGGCCACACCATCGAGCTGTATGCGGAGAAGACCGCCGTGGGCAGCGCGGAGGGTTGCGTCAACCCCGAGATGGATGTGCTGGACCAGCCCGGCATCACACCGATCCGGCTCGACCACTGCCTGATCTACGGCGACGACCTGGATGGCGCGCGCGACCTGTTCATCAACGTGCTGGGCTTCAGCCTGGTCGAGCGCGTGAAGCTGGAAGACGGCAAGACCGACCTGGCCGTGTGGCTCACCTGCAGCGCCAAGGCGCATGACATCGCCATCGTGCGCCATGGAGAAAAGGACAAGCTGCACCACGTGTCGTTCCAGGTCGGCAGCTGGGAGCAGGTGCTGCGCGCCGCCGACATCATGAGCAAGAACCGCGTCTCGCTCGATGTCGGACCGACACGCCACGGCATCACCAACGGCACGACGATCTACTT
>JAIOIA010000111.1:0-1639 GCA_019912745.1 Comamonas sp.
CTGGCGGAGAGGGAGGGATTCGAACCCTCGGTAGGCTTACACCTACGCCTGATTTCGAGTCAGGTACATTCGACCACTCTGCCACCTCTCCGCGACTCGAACCGGCGATTGTAGCGGCGAATTCAGGGGGCGAGGCGCTCCAAGCCTCCCATGTAGGGTCGCAGCGCCTCGGGGATCGTGATCGAGCCGTCCGCCTGCTGGTGGTTCTCCATCACCGCGACGAGCGCGCGGCCGACGGCGACGCCCGAACCGTTCAGGGTGTGCACGAGCTCGTTCTTGCCCTGCGCGTTCTTGAAGCGCGCCTGCATGCGCCGCGCCTGGAAGGCCTCGCAGTTGCTCACCGAGCTGATCTCGCGGTAGGTGTTCTGCGCGGGTAGCCACACTTCCAGATCGTAGGTATTGGCGGCGCCGAAGCCCATGTCGCCGGTGCTCAGGTTCACCACGCGGTAGGGCAGGCCGAGCTTTTGCAGAATGGTTTCGGCGTGGCGCGTCATCTCTTCGAGCACCTCGTAGCTCTTTTCTGGGTGCACGATCTGCACCATCTCGACCTTGTCGAACTGGTGCTGGCGGATCATGCCGCGCGTGTCGCGCCCGTAGCTGCCGGCTTCCGAGCGAAAGCACGGCGTGTGCGCGGTGAGGCGGATCGGCAGCTCGCTCTCGGGCACGATCACGCCGCGCATGAAGTTGGTCAGCGGGACCTCGGCCGTGGGGATGAGGTAGAGCTGGGCATGGTCGGGCACGGGCTCGGCGTCCTGCCCGCCCTTTTGCGCAGCGAACAGGTCGGCCTCGAACTTGGGCAGCTGGCCGGTGCCGCGCAGCGTCTCGGCGTTGACGATGTAGGGCACGTAGCACTCGGTGTAGCCATGCTCGGCCGTGTGCACGTCCAGCATGAACTGCGCCAGCGCCCGGTGCAGGCGGGCGATGCCGCCCTTCATCACGGCAAAGCGCGCGCCGGTGAGCTTGGTGGCGGTGTCGAAATCCAGGCCCAGCGGCGCGCCCAGATCGACGTGATCCTGGACGGCGAAGTCGAAGGCGCGCGGCGTGCCCCAGCGGCGCACCTCGACGTTGGCATGCTCGTCCGCGCCCACGGGCACGCTCGCGTGCGGCAGATTGGGTACGGCGGCGAGCACGGCCTGCAGTTCGTGCTGGATCTGTTCGAGCCGCGCGGCAGACGCATCGAGCTCGCCCTTGAGCGCGTTCACTTCGCCCTTGGCGGCTTCGGCGGCGTCTTTCTCGCCCTGACCCATCAGCATGCCGATCTGCCTGGACAGGCGGTTGCGCGTGGACTGCAGCTCTTCGGTGCGCGTCTGGATGGCCTTGCGCTCGGCCTCCAGCGCCTCGAAAGCGGCGACGTTCAGGTAAGGCTGGGGGTTCTTGCGGGTTTGCAGGCGCGCAACGACCGAAGCCAGGTCTTTGCGCAGCATCAGGATGTCTAGCATAGTGCGCAATTTTAGGCGGCAGTTGCCGATAACCAGAGACAGGGGGATGCCATCATGTTCTTTGTCTTCGGCCCCACCGGGCGCCTGGCCAGGGGCGACGCCGACGCGATCACAGCCGTGAGCGGGCTCAGGCGCGTGGCGCGGCCGCAGGCGCTGCGCACGCGCTCGCGCGACGATGACGCGTTCGCGCCGCCCCAGCC
>JAIOIA010000112.1:0-1549 GCA_019912745.1 Comamonas sp.
ATGCTCTTGCCGACGATGGGCGAGAGGATCATCGCCAAAAAGCCCACGGGCGCGAGCAGCTCGCCCGCGGACGTGGCGGTGTAGCCCATGTACTGCTGCAGCCACAGCGGCAGCAGCACCACGTTGCCGAAGAAGATGCCGTAACCCACGGCGGTGGCGATGGTGCCGGCCCAGAAATTGCGGATCTTGAACAGCGACAGATCGACGATGGGGTGCTCCTCGCCCAGCTCCCAGATCACGAAGGCGACGAGTCCGAAGGCTGCGGCGACGGCAAAGCCGATGACCATGGACGAGGAAAACCAGTCGTGCTCCTTGCCGATGTCGAGCATGATCTGCAGGCTGCCCACGCCGATGATCATCAGCGCCAGGCCCATGGCGTCGATGGGCAGCTTCTTCGTGGCGGTTTCGCGCTCGGCGTAGATCGCCAGGGTGCCGATGGCCGCGACGATGCCCACGGGGATGTTGATGTAGAAAATCCACGGCCAGCTGATGTTGTCGGTGATCCAGCCGCCCAGGATGGGCCCGAGCACCGGCGCGATCAGCGTGGTCATGGACCACATCGCCATCGCCAGACCCGCGAGCGCGCGCGGGTAGCTGGAAAGCAGCAGTGCCTGCGACAGCGGAATCATCGGCCCGGCGACAAAGCCCTGCAGCACGCGCGCGGCGATCAAGAGCGGCATGCTGGGCGCCAGCCCGCAGAGAAACGAGGCGCAGACGAAGAGCAGCACGCTGAGCACGAACAGACGCACCTGCCCGAACCGCTGCGCCAGCCAGCCGGTGAGCGGCACCGAGATCGCATTGGCTACGGCGAAGCTGGTGATGACCCAGGTGCCCTGATTCGGGCTCACGCCCAGGTCGCCCGCGATGGCGGGCAGCGACACGTTGGCGATCGACGTGTCCAGCACGTTCATGAAGGTGGCGGCCGAGAGCGCGAGCGTGCCCCAGGCGCGCGCCGAACCCGAAAGCGGCGCGATTTCCGATCCGGCGGGGGTGGTCGTGGCCATGGGCCGGGCTCCGGGTCCTGGCTCAGCGGCCGCCGAGATTGGCGGCGATGATGCGCGCGATCTCGGCGTCGGCGTCACCATCCTGCGCCGCGAACACCGAGGTTTGCGCCAGTGGCTCGGCGCGCGGTGCGGTGGCCAGCGTGGCCCCGCTCTGGTCGCGCGTGTCCACGGTCACGAGCATGGACAGGCCCAGGCGCAGCGGATGCTGGGCCAGCGGCTCGGGGTCGAGCGCGATGCGCACCGGGATGCGCTGCACCACCTTGATCCAGTTGCCGGTGGCGTTCTGTGGCGGCAGCAGCGCAAAGGCCGCGCCCGTGCCCACGCCCAGTCCGGCGACGTGGCCGCTGTAGCGCACGCTGTTGCCATACAGGTCGGCGGTGAGCGTGGCGCGCTGGCCGATGCGCAGATGGCTGAGTTGCGTTTCCTTGAAGTTCGCGTCCACCCATACGCCATGCAGCGGCACCACGGCCATGAGCGGCGTGCCCGCGGCCACGCGCTGGCCCAGCTGAACGCTGCGCCGCGCGATGAAGCCGTCCACCGGCGCG
>JAIOIA010000113.1:0-2205 GCA_019912745.1 Comamonas sp.
GGCATGGCGTGAAGGGGCGCGGGCGGCCCATTATCCGGAAGCCGCGGCCCCGGGCCGCCGTGGCGCGCCCGCGCCGCGTGCCGCTCAGGGGCGGATGAAGCGCTTGTAGTGGCGGATCAGGCGCTCGGCTTCCTGCGGGTCCAGATAGGCCGAGGCAGTGCCGATCTGCCCGGCCTTCCGCAGTGCTCGCGCGTCCTGCTTCAGCGGGAGCGCGGGGCAGTCGGTCTGCCGCTCTCCCAGGCTGGCGCCCAGCAGGTAGCGCGTGGCCGCCAAGTCCACGCAGTCGTCCATGTAGGGAAACAGCCCATGGTGGTATTCACCGGGCACATAGATCAGTTGTGCCTTGGGCAGCAGGTCGAACATGCGCATCGCGCCGGGGGCGGGCGTGGCGCCGTCGTATTCGTCCTGGATCAGCAAAATGGGCAGATCCTTCAGGCGTTCGATGGCGGGCTTTTGCACGCCGGGCCTGCTCCAGAACAGGCAGACGTCGTCGAGCAGCACGCCGGCGAACAGCGGGGCGTCCAGGGTGGCCTGCGCAAAGCGCTGTCTCCAGGCCGACAGGTCGGTGTCGGAGGCATCGTCGTTGCATGACACCGTCCAGAAACCTTCCTGGCCCTTGTAACTCGCGGGTTGCGCGGGCGAGAGTCCGAGGCGTCCCGATCCCTGCCACAAGGCGGCCACCTGCTCTTGCACCAGTGCATTGGACGTGGACGGGCCGGGCACGAAGTCCTGGTTTTCGGCTGCCTGCTCGATGGCCTGCTCCACGGCCTGCGCGATCGCCTGGTTGCGCTGCGCCGGGGGCACGCCCGCCTGCGCCGTCTGCGCCGCCCCGAGGGCCGCATCCAGCCATGTGCCCGCCTTGATCGAGGCCACGTACCTGTCGCTGTCGCCGCGGTCGTAGATGGCGCCGCCAAGAAGGCCGAGCGCGTTGCGAATGCGCCAGTCGAGCCGGTCGATCCGCGCCTGCACGCCCGCCGCGCTGGTGCCGAGCCCGAAATAATCGTCGTGGCGCGCGGCGTAAGGCAGCAGAACGTTCGTGTGCGCCGCCTGGCGCGCGCGCGGCAGGTCGAACAGGCGCGTTTCCATCGCATCCGACAGCGGCCAGATGCTGTCCAGCACCATGCGCCCCACACGCTCGGGGTAGAGCCCGGCATACCAGGCGCCGAGCCAGGTGCCGTAGGAATAGCCGATGTAGTTCAGCCGCTCGTCGCCCAGCAGGGCGCGAATCAGGTCCATGTCGCGCGCCGTGGCCTCGGTGTGGATGTACGGTGTGATCGGGTTCTTCGCGCAGGCATCGGCCACGTACTTGCCGTTGTACAGGGCGTTGTCCAGGTTGACCGGATCCAGCGGATCCTGCGTGTGGCCGGTGGGGCGCATGAAGGCGTTGCCCGTGCAGACGACGGAGGTGCTGTCGCCCATGCCGCGCGGTGAAAACCCGATGAAGTCGTAGGTGTCGAGCAACTGCAGCTGCAGCTTGCCCAGCGCGGTGTCCGGATTGCTGCCCGCGTAGGCGAAATACAGGCTCAGGGCATTGCCCAGGCCGTCTCCCCCGGGCCCGCCGGGGTTGGTCAGCAACGAGCCCTGGCGAAGCTGCGGCTGCGCGGAGGCGACGCGCATCAGGCTCACGGCCACGTCGCCCTTGTCCGGCGCATTCCAATCCATGGGCGCGCGCAGGTACGCGCACTGCAACCTGTCGCCGAGCCGCTTCCAAGCCTGCCTGAGCTTGTCGGTGTCGGCGCCGAGGATGGTAGGCTCGCACGCGGCCCAGCCCACGGTCTGGGTGCGGTAGGGCGCGAGCGGGTCCGCGTCGTCGCCGCCGCCGCAGCCGGTCAGCGCGGCAACGGCCAGTGCGCCGCAGGCCAGGGAAAGGGTGGCGCGCAAGGCGGATCGCAAGGCGGATGGATGGGGCAGGTGCATGAGGTCTCCATGGTTTCGAAGGCCGCGCAGCGGCTGTGCAAGCGGCTGACGTGCTGCGTTTTTTGGGTAGTCTAGTGGAAGCACGCGGCGCTCTCCGACGCCATCGTCCCGCGCTGGCGAGACGCCTTACCATGGCAGGATGTCCCACGCGAGCCCACTGCTTGAACCGCACTATTCGGTGCGCCGCTACGACGGCGCGCACCACGCGCATGCGCACGATTTCGTGCAGATTCTCTACGCGCTTGACGGCCGCATGGAGCTCGACATCGCCGGGCACGTGGCCCTGTC
>JAIOIA010000114.1:0-28012 GCA_019912745.1 Comamonas sp.
CCGAGCTCTACAGCGCCCTGTCCAACCTCGTGAGCAACGCGGTGCGCTACACCCCTGCCGCCGGCCTGATCCGCGTCACCTGGCAGCCGCAGGCCGACGGCAGCGCAACCTTCTGCGTGCGCGACAGCGGCCCCGGCATCGCCGCGGAGCACATCGCGCGCCTGACCGAACGCTTTTATCGTGTCGATCACGGGCGCTCGCGCGACAGCGGCGGCACCGGCCTGGGCCTGGCCATCGTCAAGCACGTTCTGCAACGCCACGGAGCGCAGCTCACGATCACGAGCACGCCTGGACAAGGCTCGGTATTCTGCGTGCGGTTTCCGGCAGGACGCTGGCGAGCGCGGGGCGCACGCAGCCCCGCGGCATCCACAAGCACGGCGCCGAGCCTCTGACGCACGAACGCCGGCCGCTTGACCTCGACCGGGTTGAAGGTAGCTGCACAATCCCTTCCGCGGACCCGGATCAGACCAGCCCCATGCCCGCCGAACGCCCTCGCACCCCCCAGGAAAGCCAGGCAGCCCGCGCGACGCCGCGCATCCCGGCCGGCATCTGGGTGATCGGTCTCGTCAGCCTGCTGATGGACATTTCTTCAGAGATGATCCACAGCCTGCTGCCGCTGTTCATGGTCTCGGCGCTGGGTGCCAGCGCGTTGGCGGTCGGCATCGTCGAGGGACTGGCGGAATCGACCGCCCTGATCGTCAAGGTGTTCTCCGGCGTGCTCAGCGACTACCTGGGCAAACGCAAGGGCCTCGCGGTGTTCGGCTACGCCTTGGGCGCCTTCACCAAACCGCTGTTCGCCATCGCGCCGACGGTCGGTGTCGTGCTTTCGGCCCGCGTGATCGATCGCATCGGCAAGGGCATGCGCGGTGCGCCACGCGACGCACTGGTGGCGGACCTTGCGCCGCCGACCCTGCGCGGCGCGGCCTTCGGGCTGCGCCAGTCGCTGGACACCGTCGGGGCGTTTTCCGGTCCGCTGCTGGCCGCCGGGCTGATGTGGCTGTGGTCCGACAATTTCCGGGCCGTGTTCTGGGTGGCGGTGATTCCCGGGCTGCTCGCGGTGGCCCTGCTGGCATGGGGCGTGCGCGAACCCGAGCGTCAGACGGACAGCCGACGCACCAATCCGATCAATCGAAAAAACCTCGGGCGCCTGAGCGGCGCGTACTGGTGGGTGGTCGGTGTTGGCGCGGTTTTCACGCTGGCCCGTTTCAGTGAAGCCTTTCTCGTTCTGCGCGCCCAGCAGACAGGCGTCGCGCTCGCCCTGGTTCCGCTGGTGATGGTGGCGATGAATCTGGTGTACGCCGCCTCGGCCTACCCCTTCGGAAAACTGTCGGACCGCGTGAGCCACAAGACGCTGCTGGCCGGGGGCCTGCTCGTCCTGATCGCGGCCGATCTGGTCCTGGCCATCGACGGCCACTGGAGCACCCTGCTTGCAGGCGTCGCGCTGTGGGGCATCCACATGGGCATGACGCAGGGTCTGCTCGCGACCATGGTGGCCAGCCACGCCCCCGAGGATCTGCGGGGAACCGCCTTCGGCCTGTTCAACCTGGTGAGCGGACTGGCCATGCTGGTTGCCAGCGTCGTCGCCGGCCTGCTGTGGGATCGGTTGGGAGCCGAATTCACGTTCTACGCGGGCGCCGTGTTCAGCGCCATCGCTCTCTTCGCCCTGGGCAAACGACTGTAAGGTGACGCCGAGCGAAGCGGGCCGCTGGCGGCGCCCATCAGGCATGGGATGCCGGCGGAACCCGCAAACGCACCTCCAGCCCCCGCTGATGCGGCTCATCGGCGTAACGAAGAGCCACCCGCACGCCCCATCGATCCGCGATCGATCGAACGATAGACAAGCCCAGACCGGAGCCCATTTCATGGTTGTCCGGGACGCGATAAAAAGGGTGGAATACCCGCTCCAGATGGTCTGGCGCAATCCCCGGCCCTGTGTCCCGCACGCTGATTTCAAGCACGCCGTCGCCCCGTTCAAGATCGAGATCGA
This sequence comes from Comamonas sp., assembly GCA_019912745.1. Taxonomy (GTDB): domain Bacteria; phylum Pseudomonadota; class Gammaproteobacteria; order Burkholderiales; family Burkholderiaceae_C; genus Comamonas_C. Next base: position 1,988 of record JAIOIA010000114.1, read on the forward strand.
CCCGGCCGTGCTCCGGGGCGTAGCGAATCGCGTTGTCCACGAGATTGCGCAGCATCGTGTAGAGATCCTGCTCGGGCATGGCCACCCGGACATCGTCTTCGTTCGCCACGCCGATGTCGATGCTCCTGGCCTGCGCCAGAGGCATCAGGTCCTCCAGCACGCAGCGAAACACCGCCTGCACCGACACCACGCCCCGCGTCGTCTCGGGCACTTCCTGGGCCTGAGCCCGAGCCAGCGCGAGCAGCTGGTCGATCAGCTGGCGGCTGCGATCGATCCCACGGCGCAGCGCCGTGAGGCGTTCGCGCCCCGCCAGCGGCAACTCGACCTGGGACAGCCGCTCGGCCTGCAGCGACAGCGCGGCCAGCGGCGAGCGTAGCTCGTGCGCCGCATCGGCGACGAAGCGCTGCTGCGCGCGCACCGACTGCGCCACGCGCGCCAGCAACCGGTTGATGGCCGTCACGAAGGGGCGCACTTCGGCGGGCAGACCATCCTCGCGCACGGCCCGCAGGTCCTGCTCGCCGCGCGCATCCACCTCATGCGCCAGCGCGTCGATGGGCAGCAGCAGGCTGCGCACCAGGCGCGCCACCAACAGCAGCAGGAGCGGCACCAGGATCAGGAAGGGCAGCAGCGTGCGCAGGGCGCTGTCCAGGGCCATGGTGTCGCGCAGGTCGGTTTCCTGCGCCACCACGATGCGCTCGCCGTGCGTGGCGCTGCGAATCAGCACGCGAAACGACTCGTGGTTCAGCTCGAGCGTGTGCAGACCGTCGCCCAGCGCGAGCGGCACCGGCAAGGCCCCTCCCTGATCGACCGTGCGCCCGCCCGGGTTGGGCTGCCCCAGGCGCTGCACGATGACCCGCGCACCGTCGTCGTGATCCTCCAGATGCGGCCTGGGCAGCGGCAGTCCGGCCGGCAGCGGCTGCAGTGCAGCGAGCCGTCCGACCTGGCGCAGCACGTCGTCCTGCCTCTCGCGCGCCTCGTCATACGCCGCCGCGAACGACAGGGCGCCCGCCACCAGTGCCACGCCGGCAATGCTGGCGAGCAGCGCGCGCGACAGGCGCCGCCGCAGGGACGGGTTCATGGGTTCCTGTCGACCATCCATCCCACACCTCGCACATTCCTGATGGCGTCGCCGCCGAGCTTGCGACGCAACGCATGAATCAGGAATTCCACCGCATTGCTCTCCACTTCCTCGCCCCAGCCGTAGATGCGGTCTTCCAGCTCGCCGCGCGAAAGGATGGCGCCGGGGCGCAGCAGCAGCGCCTGCAGCAGGGCGAACTCGCGTTGCGACAGCCGCACCGGTTCCGCGCCTGTCACCGAGGCCTCGCGTGTCACCGGATCAAGCGAGATGATGCCGTTGCCCAGCACCGGCGCGCCATGGCCGCCCTTGCGCCGCAGCACGGCGCGCATGCGCGCCAGCAGCTCGGCCATCTCGAAGGGCTTGATCACATAATCGTCGGCGCCGCCATCGAGCCCGCGCAGGCGCACATCGAGTCCGTCGCGCGCCGTGATGACGATGAGTGGCACCGCATCCTTGCGTGCGCGCAGGCGGGCCAGCACCTCCAGCCCGTCCTGGCCCGGCAGACCCAGGTCCAGCAGCACCAGGTCGTAGCGCTGCGTGGCCAGCGTGTCGAGCGCGACGCGGCCATCGCGCACCCAGTCGGCGGCGCAGGCGGCGTCCTTGAGCGCGCCGTGCACGGCGTCGCCGATCATGGGGTCGTCTTCAACCAACAGCACGCGCATGGGGTTCCTGGAATCAGTGCGCGGACCGGGCCGGGCGTTGCCTGAACAGCAGAACGCAGACAATGATAAAGCTCAGCAGAATACCGGTGGCCTCGTAGCGGCTGAAGGCCATGCCGCCCGCGCTCACCGGCTTGTCCAGCAAATCTCCGACGACTGCGCCCAGGGGGCGGGTCAGGACAAACGCGCTCCAGAACAGCAGCGTGCGCGACAGCCGCGTCCGGAAATACGCCGCGGCCACCAGAATCAGCAAGCCGCCGAACACGTAGGCCGAGCCGAGATAGCCGAGGCCCGTGGAGTCCGCCATCCAGTCACCCAGGGCCGTTCCCAGCGTCTGCGAGAACATGATGATCACCCAGTAAAAGGTTTCGACCCGGGGTGAACTGACGCTATGGATGGAGACACTGCCTTCCACACGATGCCAGACGTACAGCGACAGCAGCACCAAGGTCAGCAGCAGGCTCGCGCCCCCCGCATATCCGAGGCCCAGCGAACGATCGGCAAGGTCGGCCAGGGTGGTGCCGACGGTCGTGGTGACCACCATCGTGCCCCAATAGAGAAAGCGGTGAAATCGATCGGCACGGATCTGGGCCGTCACGGCCCACAGAAAGATCGCGGCAAAGATCGCCGAGCTCACCAGATAACCCAGGTTCATCGACATGGAGACCGCGTCGCCGCCGGTTTCCCCCAGGGTGGTTACGGCGATCTTGATGATCCAGAAGCCGAGGGTGACTTCGGGCACCTTGGCCAGGGCGTGATGCGTGCGGATACCAGGTTGATTCATTCTTTCTTCCATCAGATTCTTCCATTTCAAAGGCCAAACGCCTTACTCCATCGCCTTCGCCGACCCACGATCGGCCAGCGCGTAGTGCTCCATGGCCACGAGCAGAACGATCACCGTCAGGAACAGCGCGCTGGTCCACATCACGCCCATGCCCAGGCCGCCGTGGGTCCTGGCCTGCGTCAGCAGGTCGCCCAGCGCGGCGCCAAGCGGGCGCGTCAGGATGTAGGCGATCCAAAAGGTCAACACCGCATGCCCCCCAGGCGAAACGCCAGCCAAGTGAGCGCGATCAGACCGCCGAAGGCGATGGCGCTACGCGCGAAGCCCAGGTGCAGCGCCTCGGTGGCCAGGTCGCCCGCGGCCGTGCCCATGGCGAAGGTGCACAGGATGGCGGCCCAGTAGAAAAGCTCGTGCCGCGGTGTCTTGACGTCGTGGATCTACAGCGTGCGCTCCACCCGCCACCAGGCGGCAAAGATGATCGCCAGCAGCACAGCGAAGGCCGGCGTGCTCGCATACAGGCTGATGCCCAGGCCATCGGTCATCAGGTCGGTGATTTGCGTGCCCACCACGCTCACCAGCACCACGGTGAGCCAGTACTTCCACGGCGTGTAGCGCGGGCTGCGCAGCTGCGTGACCAAGGCCAGCAACAGCAGCGCGCCCATGAGGGCGCTTGTGAGGCCCTGGCCCAGGCCCGCATCGACGGCCAGGTAATCGGCGCCGGTCTCGCCCACAGTGGTGCACAGGATCTTGACGATCCAGAACGCCAACGTGATCTGTGGCACCTTGACGAGCCAGTCGGCGGACGACATCGCAGACGTGCGGTTCATGGTGTTTGCCTATTCGGATCCAGGAATGGAATGCGACTGTGGACGGTCTGACTTAGCCCGGACATAGGAGCACCAGCGGGCGCGGGCCAGCCGAATTTTCGAGCGCCTGGGCCGCGTCTGAGACAATCGCGCCCCGTGAACGCCGACACACTCCAGACCATCCTCATCTACGCGCTGCCCGTGCTCCTGTCGATCACGGTGCACGAATCCGCCCACGGCTACGCCGCGCGCCACTTCGGCGATCACACGGCCGAGCGCATGGGGCGCATCACGCTCAACCCGCTCAAGCACATTGATCCCATCGGCACCATCGCGATGCCGCTGTTCCTATACTTCGCCACCTCGGGCGCCTTTCTTTTCGGCTATGCCAAGCCGGTGCCGGTCAACTTCGGCGCGCTGCGCAACCCCAAGCGCGACATGGTCTGGGTGGCGCTGGCGGGCCCGGCATCCAACCTGGCGCAGGCCATAGGCTGGGCGCTGCTGCTGGTGCTCTACGCGGCGCTGGGTGTGACCGAGCCTTTCTTCGTCAAGATGGCGCAGGGCGGCATCCTTGCCAACCTGGTGATGTGGGCGTTCAACCTGTTTCCGCTGCCGCCGCTGGACGGCGGTCGCATCCTCGTGGGGCTGCTGCCCTGGCGCCAGGCGCAGATGGTGGCGCGCACCGAGCCTTACGGTTTTTTCATCGTCATGGCGCTCGTCGTGGCAGGGGTGGTGGGCACTTACTGGCTGATGCCGCTGATGCAGTTCGGCTATGCGCTGATCCAGTGGCTCATCACGCCGCTCGTGGCCCTGCTGCACTGATTTCCTCCTATGACCATCACGCGTTTTCTCACCGGCATCACGCCTTCGGGCACGCCGCACCTGGGCAATTTCGTCGGCTCCATCCGCCCTTCCGTGGCCGCCAGCCGCAACCCCGAGGTGCAAAGCTTTTATTTTCTGGCGGACTACCACGCGCTCATCAAGTGCCAGGAGCCGGCGCGCGTGAACCGCTCCACGCTGGAGATCGCTGCGAGCTGGCTCGCCGCGGGGCTCGACCCCGAGCACGTCACCTTCTACCGCCAGTCGGACATTCCCGAAATCCCCGAACTCACCTGGCTGCTTACCTGTGTGACAGGCAAGGGGCTGCTCAACCGCGCCCACGCCTACAAGGCGGCGCAGGACAGGAACCGCGAGGCCGGGCACGACACGGACGACGGCGTGAGCGCGGGCCTGTTCATGTACCCGGTGCTCATGGCGGCCGACATCCTGGTGTTCAACGCCCACAAGGTGCCCGTGGGACGCGACCAGGTGCAGCACATCGAGATGGCGCGCGACATCGCCGCGAGCTTCAACCATCTTTATGGCGAGCATTTCACGCTGCCCGAGGCGGCGATCGAGGAGAACGTCGCGACGCTCGCAGGCCTGGACGGCCGCAAGATGAGCAAGAGCTACGACAACACCATCCCCCTCTTTGCCACGCGCGCCGAACTCCGCAAGCTCATCGCCTCCATCGTCACCGATTCGCGCGCGCCGGGCGAGCCCAAGGAGGTCGAGGGCTCGGCGCTCTTTCAGATCTACCAGGCCTTCGCCACGCCCGAGGAAACCGCGGCCATGCGCGCGGCCTACGCGCAAGGCATTGCCTGGGGCGACGCCAAGCAGCTGCTCTTCGAGCGCGTGGACAGGGAACTCTCGCCCATGCGCGAGCGCTACGACGACCTGATGGCCCACCCCCAGCGGGTCGAAACCGCGCTGCGCATGGGCGGCGAGCGCGCCCGCGCCCTGGCGCGCCCCTTCCTGCAAGGCCTGCGCGAGGCCGTGGGTCTGCGCCCGCTCACCCCGGCATCGACCGCCACGCAAAAGGGCAAGGCCACCACCGCCGGCCTGCCGCATTTCAAGCAGTACCGCGAAAAAGACGGCAAGTTCTATTTCAAGTTCGTCGCGGGCGATGGCACGCTGCTGCTGCATAGCACGGGGTTCGACGCACCGCGCGACGCGGGCCAGCTCATCGCCCGCCTGCAGCGCGAGGGTGCGACCCTCGCGGCGCTGCCCGCCGCGGTGACGGCGGCGGACGGGGTGGCGCTTGGTAACATTGTGCGGGCACTCAAGGTTCTGGCCTCAGGCGAGCAGTCTGAATGACACATTTTTGATAGCTGCTAGCGCTTTTTTGTCAAGCCTTGGAGGCCAATTTGATCTAAATTCCAAGGACGAGACATGCGCATCGCCGCGGTGGATGACGAGCCACTACAGCTTGAGTTCTACGCCCGTGCACTGGGTGCGAACAACCACACGTTCCACGGTTTCGAGAGCGGCGCGGCGCTGCGTCGGCAACTGCGGCGCGAAAGTTTTGACTTGCTGATCGTCGACTGGCAGCTGCCCGATGCGAGCGGCCCCGATCTCGTCGCCGAGATCCGCGCGCAGCTCGGCGCGGCCATGCCCATCCTGTTCGTGACGCTGCGCGAAGGCGAAGCCGACATCGTCCAGGGCCTGGCCAGCGGCGGCGACGACTTCATGACCAAGCCGGTGCGCCTGGGCGAGTTCAACGCTCGCGTGGGCGCGCTGCTGCGCCGGGCCTGGCCCGAGGCCACCGACGAGGTGCTCGACTTCGGCCGCTACCGCTTTCACCCCGGCACCCGCACCATGAAGATGGGTGGCCAGCCGCTGGAGCTCAGCGAACGCGAATACGATCTGGCGCTGCTGCTGTTCACCAACATGGGGCGGCTGCTCTCGCGCGACCATCTGCGCGAGGCGGTCTGGGGCTACAGCGCCGACGTGATTTCGCGCTCGCTCGACACGCACATCTCACGTCTGCGCACGCTGCTGGATCTGCAGCCCTCCAGCGGCCTGGTCATCACCGCCGTCTATGGCATAGGCTATCGTCTGGAAAAGCTGGATGCGGACGGCGCCGATGTCGGCGTCGGCGACTGAGGAGTGCGAAGACGCCCCCGCACCTCCGCCATGGCCGTGCGCCTTCCGGCGCTCTTTTCTCGGGCCCGGGATCCATCCACAAGCTCCGAGCCACCACCGGCCCGCCACTGGGAACCGAGCATGACACCGCACGCCTCTCACCTTCGATGCCCGTCCCGCCCGGCGCTCGCGCTGCTGGCACTGGGCGCCTTGACCGGCGCCTCGGCCCCCGCCCAGAGCCTGGATGCGGCCGCCGACATCGAACACCTTGTCGTTGCCGGTGACACGCTGGAGGCCCTCGCCCGCCACTACCTCGATGACGCACGGCAGTGGCCCGCACTGGCCCGCATCAACCACGTTCCCAACCCCAGACATCTGCAGCCCGGCAGCTCCTTGCGCATCCCTCACGAGCTGCTTCCCTCCGCACCGGCGCAGGTGCAATACGTACAGGGGTCGGTGCGGGCGACGCCGGCCGGGAATGCCCCGGCGACGGGTCTGCTGGCCGGGCAGAGCCTGGCCGAGGGCACCGGGCTGCACGTGCCGCACGATGGCTTTCTGAGTATCCGCCTGCAGGACGGCAGCATCATCCGCGTGCAGGCCGACTCCGACCTGCAGCTGCAACGCCTGCGCAAGCGCTCGCGGCCGGGCACGGCCCGTTCCGTCATCGAACTGCAGCGCGGCGCCGTGGACCCCACGGTCACGCCCGGCACGGACGGCGCGCGGCGCCTGGACATTCACACCCCAAAAGCCACGGCCAGCGTGCGTGGCACACACTTCTGGGTCAGCGCCGAACAGGACGGGCGCATGCTCACGGCCGTGCAGCAAGGCACGGTGGCCGTGCAAGGTCGTCGGGCCAGCGGTCGGCAGACGCTGCTGGCGCACGGCCAGGGTGTGGCCGTCGACGCTGCCGGCGGTGTCGGCACCCCCACGCCCCTGCTGGCCGCGCCCGACCTGAGCCAGTTGCCCGCCACAGTGCACGATGCCAGTTTCCTGCGCCTGACCCTGCCCACCCTGGCAAACGCCAGCGCTTATCAGGTGCAGGTGGCGCGCGACGCCGACCTGACCGAAGTCCTGCGCAGCGCGACGACCCGCACGCCCACGCTCACGCTGCCCGCCGTGGAGGACGGCCGCTACCAGATCGCGGTGCGCATGCTGGATGCCAGCGGCCTGCCCGGCTTTACCGCGCAACGCGCCCTCTCCGTCAAGGCCCATCCGATCGCTCCGCTCTACCAGGTCCCCGGCAAGGATGCGACGGTGGATGCAGGCTCGCTGCACTTCGAATGCACCCGCGTGGCCGAGGCGCAGCGTTATCGCATCCAGGTCGCCACGCCTGCCGGGTTCGCCCAGCCGCTGCTCGATGTCACGAGCGACGGCGACTGCGCGGCTCAGGCGCCGTCGCTCAAGCCCGGGCGCTATGCCTGGCGCGTGGCCAGCCTGCGTCGGCTCGCCGACGGCCAGTGGGATCAGGGACCCTACGCCCCGCCCCAGGGCTTCGCCGTGGCACCACGCCCCTTGGCCGCCGACGCCGTCCGGACCGCCAGAACCGCATCAGGCGGCATCACGCTCTCCTGGCCCGGCGAACCGGGGCAGCAGTTCCGGCTGCAATTGGCCAACACCGCCGATTTCGAGCAGCCGCTGGCGGATCAGACACTGTCCCAGCCCGCGTGGTCGGCCGCGCAGCTGCCGGCCGGGCACTACCGCATCCGCATCCGCACCATCGACCCCTCGGGACTGCAAAGCCCGTTCTCCTCTCCCTACCTGTTCACCGTCGTTTCACGCGTCGACTCGGGTGGCGGACAGCCCATCACCACGGGGGACGGCGCACCACTGCAGCGCCCCTGAACCCGGACGGCTGCCGCCCCGATGATCCCGACTGCCCGGCGCAGCCAACCCTATCTGCGCGAATGGCTGGTTCTCGCGCTGGCCGTGCTCACACTCGTGGGCCTGGCCAGCAGTCACGCCAGCCTGCAGCGGCTCGATCATCTGGTGCAGGACCTGGGCAGCCGTCTGCTGACCCGCCCGGCCTCGCCCGACATCGTGCTCGTGGCCATTGACGACCGCAGCATCGCCGCCATCGGCCGCTGGCCCTGGCGGCGCGCGCTGCATGCCGAGCTGCTGAACCGGATCACGCCGCAGCATCCACGCGCCATCGGCGTGGACATCCTGCTGGGTGAGGCCGACGCCGATTACCCGGCCGACGATATCCTGCTCGCGCGCGCCATGGAACGCAGCACCCGCGTGGTGCTGCCCGTCGCACGCCGCGGACAGATGGGCATGGATACCGCCGACCTGCCCCTGCCGCTGTTTCGCGAGGCCGCCCGCCAGATCGGACATGTGCAAATGCATGTCGACTCCGACGGCATCACCCGCGGCTACTTCGAGCTCGAAGGACCGGACAGCGCACCCTGGCCCACGTTCGCCACGGCCTTGCGCTGCGCGGGAGGCGAGGTGGATGCACGCTGCCGGGGCCATGCAGCGGCTGCGGACGGCCCATGGCTGCGACGCGTGCCACGCCAGCTCGTCTTTGCGCGGGGGACGCCGGCGTTTCCCACCTACTCCTACGTCGACGTGCTCACGGGCCGGGCCGCCGGGGATGCGTTCGCGGGCAAATACGTGCTCATCGGCGCCACCGCCACTGGCCTGGGTGATCTGTACGCGGCGCCCACCGCGTCGGGCTCGGAGCGCATCGCCGGAGTACAGCTGCTTGCGCATGCGCTCAATACCGAACTGGCGGGCGTGCGGATCACCGCCGCCCCTGCCAGCGTGAATGCCGGATTCAACCTCGCCATGGTGAGCGCAGCGCTGCTCGGCCTGTGGTTCCTCGGCCCCCTGGGCAGCCTGCTGGCCGGCGCGATGCTGGGGCTGCTCACACTCGCGCTCGCCTTGCTGGGCCCGACGGCCACGGGGATGCAACTGGCACCGGCCGCCGCCCTCGTCGGCATCATCGCGGCCTACCCGCTGTGGAGCTGGCGGCGCCTGAGCTTCGCCGCGCACTTCCTGCAGCGCGAACTGACGGCGCTGCGCGCCGACGGCGTCGCCACGCCAACGCCCCCCGATCGCCCTGGCCTGGGCGCGGGAAGAATGGAGCAACGCATTCAGGCCGTTGAATCGGCCACCGGGCAGCTGCGTGCCCTGCACCGCTTCATCGCCGACACCCTTGAACACCTGCCCTCACCCACCTTCGTCTGCGGCGACGACGGATACATCACCCTCGCGACAAAGGCGGCAGGCGTCTTTGCATCCGATGGGCAGGCCTTGCCACACCGGTCACTGACCGAGGTGCTGGGCGCCCTGGTCCACCCGGACAACGGCCATCCCCTTGTCCCCAGATGGCCACCAACGTCGAGCGATCAGCACGCTCCCCAGGAAGGACGCGACGCCGGAGGCCGGCGCTGGCTCATGCTCACCAGCACCTTCGCGCAGGCGACGCAGCGCTACTGGCTCATCACGCTCGTGGACCTGACCGACATGCGCCAGGCGCAGGAGCAGCGCGACCGTGCGCTGCGTTTCATCTCGCACGACATCCGCAGCCCCGCGAGCAGCATCCTCACGCTGCTGGAAATGCAGGCCCTGCCCGACCCTCTGCCCGAGCAGGAGATGCACGCGCGCATCGCCCGCCACGCCCAGGCCGCGCTCACGATGGCGCGCGACTTCACGCAACTGGCCAGCGCCCAGTCGCAGCAACTGCACCGCGCGCCCCTGGATCTGGCCGTGCTTCTGCAGGACGCCATGCAGCAGGCCTGGGCCAGTGCACGCAGGCGGGAGGTGCGCCTGGGCATCACCAGCATCCCGCCCCAGGCGCCGTGCGAGGGTGACCGCGAACTGCTGGCGCGCGCCATGGCCAACGTGCTGGGCAACGCCATCAAATTCACCGCGCCGGGCACCCAGGTGAACTGCACCCTGAGTGCCGCGCAGGGCCGATGGTGCCTGAGCGTGACCGACGCAGGCCCGGGCATCGCGCCCGAGCTGCAGTCCCTGGTGTTCGAGCCCTTTCGCCGCCTGCGCCACCCGGGGCCCGCCGAAGGCTTCGGCCTGGGTCTCGCCTTCGTGCACGAAGTCATGCGCCGCCATGGCGGCAGCGTGCACGTGGAAAGCGACGGAGCGCACGGCAGCACCTTCGTGCTCCTGCTGCCCGCCGCTTCACCCTGAGGCGATGTACCGTCGCGCGGTCAGCGATCCATCCCGTGGTAATCGAGATTGGGCATCATGCTCACGCCCGTGGACATGCGGTTGGTCATGTTGTAGAAGCCCGTTGCCGACACGATGTCCCAGATGTCTCGGTCGCCGAACCCCGCGTCACGCAAGCGCTGGCGGTCGTCCTCCTGCACCTTGGCCGGTGTTTCGGTGAGCTTGGCGGCAAAGTCCAGCATCGCACGCTCGCGCGGCGACAGCCTGGCGCTGCGATAGTTCATCACCAGCAGCTCGCCGAGCACCGGGTCTTTCGCCAGCTTGCGCACCGACTGGCCGTGCGAGACCAGGCAGTAGTAGCAGTGATTGATCGACGAGACCACCACCGCGATCATCTCGCGCTCCAGCCTGGACAGGCCCGAGTCGCCCAGCATCACCTCGTTGTAGAAGTTGGCGAAGTTGCGCAGCTTGGCCTGGTCGAACGAGAGCGCCCGCAGCACGTTGGGCACCATGCCCAGCTTTTCCTGGCAGACCTCGAAATAGCGGCGCATGTCCTCATCCAGCTCCGAGGTGTCGGGCAGCGGCAGGTCAAGGGCGGTGAGGTGGTCGGGCTGGCGCATCGCGGCTCCTTCAGGCAGGTGGGTTCGGATCAGCGTGCACCTTAACGGAGCAAATCACCCGCGACTGTCGCCCTCCAGACATTTACCGGGGTTTTCACCCGGACACAGCCGGGTGAATTGACGCTAACGTAAGCCCCCATGGACATTGCGGCAGCGCACACCGGCGTGCCGCGATGGCAGACAACGGCAATGGAGAAAAACTTGGGCCAGCCAACGACGATGCCACCCTCGCCAGGGCCGGTACTACGCTGCGAGAAGATCAGCCGCTGGTTCGGGGGCGTGCGTGCGCTTTCCGACGTGTCGCTCTCGGTGGCGCAGGGTGAAATTTACGGTCTGGTCGGCCCCAACGGCTCGGGCAAGACCACGCTGGTCAACTCCATCACGGGGTTCTACCCGCCGCAGGAAGGCAGCATCCATTTCGAGGGCCAGCAGATCAACGGCGTGCGTCCGCACCGCATCGCCTCGCTGGGCATCGCGCGCACCTTCCAGAATGTGGCCCTGTTCAAGGGCATGAGCGTGCTGGACAACATCCTCATGGGGCGCCACACCTTCATGCACCCCAGCGCCCTGGCTTCGCTGTTCTACTGGTGGTGGGCCGAAAAGGAAGAAATGTTGCACCGCGACAAGGTCGAGGAAATCATCGATCTGCTGCAACTGGAAAGCGTGCGCGACGAGCCCGTGGAGGTCATCCCGCTGGGCATGCAAAAGCGCGTGGAACTCGCCCGCGCGCTGGCCGCCGAGCCGCGCATGCTGATCCTGGACGAACCGATGGCGGGCATGAATCAGGAAGAGAAGGAATACATCGTGCGCTTCATCCTCGACGCCAAGGAAGCGCTGAACCTCACCATCCTGATCATCGAGCACCACATGGACGTGATCACCGCCATCTGCAACCGCGCGCTGGTGCTGAACAACGGCCGCATGATCGCCCAGGGGCCGGTACGCGAGGCGGTGAGCCACCCGGACGTGATCGCCGCCTACATCGGGGGAGCCATTGATGCTGCGTGAAGACGCCAGCGGCCTGCGCGCCGCCTCTCCCGCAAGCCAGGGCCCGGGGGGTGACCCGGGCGACCACCTGATCGCCGCGCTCGCGGCCAATGCCGCCAGCCACGGCGGAGCCATCGCCATGCGCGAACGCGATCGCGGCATCTGGCAAGAAACGAGCTGGCGGCAGTACCTTGAGCAGGTGCTTGAAACCGCGGCGGGCCTGGAACAGCTGGGCGTGGCCCCGGGCGAGAAGGTACTGGTGGTGGGCGACAACCGCCCCGCGCTGTATTTCGGCATGCTGGGCGCGATCGCGCTGCGCGCCGTCCCCTCGCCCGCCTACCCCGATTTCACGCCCGAGCAACTGCTCGGCCAGCTGCAGCGCGAAGGCGTGCGCTTCGCGGTCGCCGAGGACCAAGAGCAGGTGGACAAGCTGGTGGCGCTGCGCGAACAGTACCCTGGGCTGGAATGGATCATCTATGACGACCCGCGCGGCCTCGTCGGCCACGAGCCCACCGGCACCCTGGCCTTCACCGAACTGGCGCGGCGCGGACGCGAGCGCCTGAAGGCCGAGCCGACGCTGGCCAACGAGTTGGCCAACCGCCCGCGCGCGGACGACGTCGCCATCCTGCTGCACTCCTCGGGCACCACGGGCGCGCCCAAGGGCATCCCGCTCAAGCACCGGCACGTGCTCTCGGCCGTGCGCAGCGCCGCGCAGGCCGGCTACTTCCGCACCGGCGAGACGCACATGGCCTACATGCCGATTGCCTGGGTCGGCGACTTCATCTTCACCATCGCGGCGGCGTTCGCGCTGCGGTTCTCGGTCAACATCCCCGAAAAGCAGGAAACCGTGCAGCGCGACCTGCGCGAGATCGCGCCCACGGTCTACTTCACCTCACCGCGCGCCTGGTCCACCATGCTCACGCGCGTGCAGGTGGGCATCGCCGAATCCACGCCGCTCAAGCGCTGGCTCTACGAGCGCTTCATGCCGCTGGCGATCGAGATCGAGCGCGCGCGCCTCAAGGGACAAGAGCCCAGTGCCGGCCAACGCTTCCTGCGCGCACTTGGCGAACTGCTGGTCTACGGCCCCGTCAAGGACCAGCTGGGCCTGTCGCGCGCCACGCACGCCTACACCGCAGGCGAGGCGATCGGCGAGGAAATCTTCCTGTTCTTTCGCGCGCTCGGGCTGCCACTGCGCCAGTTCTACGGCCAGACGGAAAATTCCGCGCTGTGCGCGGCGCAGGAGGCCGGCACGGTCAAGCTGCACACCGTGGGCAAGCCGTTTCCGGGCATCGACCTCAAGATCAGCGACAGCGGCGAGATTCTCGTGCGCGGCGGCAACGTGTTCGACGGCTATTTCGACGACGAGGCGGCCACGGCCGAATCGCTGCAAGGCGGCTGGCTGCACACGGGCGACGCGGGCTACCTGGAAGACGACGGCCAGCTTGTGGTGCTCGGACGCGTCTCCGAAGTGGTCTACACCAATGCCCGCCAGCGCTTCATCCCGACCTTCATCGAGAACCAGCTCAAGTTCAGCCCCTACATCAAGGACGTGTGCGTGCTGGGCGACGGGCGCGACTACCTCGCCGCGATGGTCGCCATCGACTGGGACGCGGTGGGCCACTGGGCGCAGGAGCATGGCGTGGCCTACACCTCGTTCGCCGATCTGTCCCAGCAGGCGGGCGTCTACGAGCTGATGGCGCAACTCTTCGCCTCGGTCAACGCCAAGCTGCCCGAGGGCACGCGCATCCGGCGCTTCGTGAACCTGCACAAGGAATTCGACCCGGACGACGGCGAGGTCACACGCACGCGCAAGCTGCGCCGCGGCGTGATCGCCGAGCACTACGCCGACATCATCGAAGCCATCTACGCGGGCAAGGACGAGATCGAATCGGTCGCGCAAATCACCTACGAGACGGGTGAATCGGGCGTGCTCAAGCGCCATCTCAAGATCCGTGACGTGCCCGCCAAGGTGAACGCATGAGCTACTTCTTCGAACTGCTGATCAATGGCGCGCTCACCGGGCTCATGTACAGTATGGTGGCGCTCGGGATCGTGCTGATCTACAAATCCTCGGGCGTGCTCAATTTCGCGCAGGGGGCGCTGGTGATGATGGGCGGCTACGCCGTCTGGCTCCTCACCTCTTGGAGCCTGCCCATCTGGCTTGCGGCCGTGGCTGCGCTCATCGTGATGTTCGTGCTCGGCCTCATCATCGAGCGGCTGCTGCTGCGCACCATGGTGGGCCAGCCCATCATCATGATCGTGATGCTCACCCTCGGGCTGGACGTGTTCCTGCGTGGCTTCGGCCCGGGCCTGCTGGGCACCGAACCCAAGCAGCTGGACATCGGCCTGGGCCTGGCGCCGCTCATCATCGGGGACATTCTGGCCAACCGCACCTACGTGGTGGGCGGCCTCATCGCACTCGTGCTGATCGGCCTGGCGCTGCTGTTCTTCCGCACGCGCCTGGGCACCAAGCTGCGCGCGGTGTCGGACAACCATGTCGCCAGCTGGTCCGTGGGCATTTCGGTCGAGCACGCGGTGGCGATTTCATGGGGCCTGGCGGGCATCTGCGCGGTGGCCGCCGGCACCCTGTGGGGCTCGGCGCAGGGCGTGGACTGGTCGCTCACCGCGCTGCTGTTTCCGGCCGTGGCGGTGGTGATCCTGGGCGGCATCGACAGCATCGTCGGCGCGCTGCTCGGTGGCCTGATCATCGGCATCCTCGGCAGCGTGATCCCGGGCTACGTCGATTCCATGGTGGGCGGCAGCACGCGCGACGTCGTCACCTCGCTCGTGATCCTGCTCACCATCCTGATCCGGCCCTACGGCATGTTCGGCCGCGAAGACATCGAACGCATCTAGAGAGACCACGCCATGTTCTATCGCCTCTCCGGAGTCCATCACACCAGGTACAGCCAGACCCGCCAGCTCTGGCCCATCCCGGCCGACCGCTGGCAGGTAGGCATTTTGCTGGCGCTCGGACTCGGCGCGCCGCTGTACATGTCGCACCTGTACCTGTCGAGCTACATGCTGCCCTGGCTCATCTTCAGCGCCGCCACGCTCTCGCTCACGCTGCTCATGGGTCTGGCGGGGCAGTTGCACTTCGGTTTCGCCGCTGTGATGGCGATCGGCGCCTACACCAGCATTCACCTCACGCGCGCGGGCGTTCCGCTGGAGATCGCGCTGCTGGGCGCGGGGTTCATGTCGGCCATCATCGGCTGCCTCTTCGGCGCGGCGGCGCTGCGCGTCAAGGGGCTGTACCTCGTGATGGCGACGCTCGCGATGCAGTTCCTCGTCGACTGGGTCATCGTCAACGTCACCGCCATTTCGGGCGGTTCGGTCGCCACGTTGCAGACCCCCAAGGTGAGCTTTCTCTTCATCCCGCTGGAAAGCCTCACGGCGCGCTACTACCTGGCGCTGGCGTGGACCCTGGTCGTCACGCTGCTCATCCTCAACATCAAACGAACGAGCTTCGGTCGCGCACTCGTGGCGGTACGCGACAAGGACTTTGCCGCGGCCGTGATCGGCGTGAACATCTTCAAGTACAAGCTGCTCGCCTTCTTCACCAGCTCGTTCGTGGGCGGCGTCACGGGCGCGATCCTCGCGTTCTGCTACTACAAGGCGGTCACGCCCTCGCAGTTCAACTTCGACGTCACCATCCAGCTCGTCGCGATGGCGCTGGTGGGGGGCCTGGGCAGCGTGATCGGCGGGTTTCTGGGCGCGGGCTTCGTGCTGCTCGTGCCCATCATCCTGCTGAACCTGATCTCGGGCATGGTGAGCAGCGGCTGGCTCGACATCTCCACGTCGCTCATGGCGCACATCCCGCTCATGCTCTACGGCGCCATGATCATCGGCTTCCTCTTGTTCGAACCACTGGGTCTGGCCAAAATCTACGACAACGCGCGCAAATACCTGCTGGTCTGGCCTTTCCGCCACACGCAAAGTTGATTTCCCGGGTTCATTCACGTCAACCACGCAAAGGAGACTTCTCGATGAAACACACCCATCTGGCGCTGAACCGCCGCACCGTCCTCGGCGCCGCCGCGGCAGCAAGCCTGGGCGCCACGCTGCCCACCTGGGCGCAAGAGAAGGCGGCCATCCAGTTCGCCACGCTGCTGGATTTCACCCGCGTCTACACCTTCCTGACCGACGAGTACAGCCAGGGCCAGCAGGACTACATCAAGCTGGCCAACCTGGAAGGCGGCATCGACGGTCATCCGATCAAGATGATCATCAAGGACCACGCGAGCTACCCCGAGCGCGGCATTGCCGCCTACAACGAGGCGAAGGCGGCGGGCGCGGTGTTCTTCGACTTCCTGAGCACGCCGGTGGCCAATGCCCTGATGCCGCGCTGCGACGAAGACCACCTGCCGATGATCGCCTTCGCCCACGGCCGCGCCGACGCGGCCGACGGCGAGGCCTTCCCCTACGTCTTCCCGTCGGCGGCCATCTACCGCTCGCAGGCGGCGCTGCTGCTCAAATATATCGACGAGCACGAGGGTGGGCTCAAGGGCAAGAAGATCGCCTTCGTGCACATCGATTCGCCCTTCGGCAAGGAACCGATCGAGCTGCTCAACCGCGTGGCCAAGACCAAGGGCTTCGAGGTCAAACTCTACCCCTATCCCGTGCCGGGCACGGAACAGGCCGCGACCTGGAGCGAAGTGCGCAAGAACCGTCCTGACAAGGTCATCATCTGGGGCGCGGGCCCGGGCCAGGCGGTGTCGATCCGTGGCGCCGTCACCAACGGTATCTCGCCCAAGGACATCCACTCCGTGCTCTGGCTCTCCGAGAGCGACATGTCGGCCTTCAAGGGCAACGAAGTCGTGGGCGTCAAGCGCGTCACGCTGGTGAACACCGGCACCGACAATGCCATCCTCAAGCGCATTGTCGAGAAGGTAGTGAACGCGGGCAACGGCAGCGGTGACAAGAAGCGCGTGGGCTGGAGCGGCTACAACATCGGCGTGGCCAGCATGGCGATCGCGGTGCAAGCCGCGCGCCAGGCGGTGCAGAAGGCGGGCGCGCCGCTGACGGGCGAAAAGCTCAAGGCGGGCTTCGAGATGCTCAAGGACTTCAACGCCGAGGGCCTGATGCCGCCCATCACCATCACCGCCAAGGACCACCAGGGCGGCGGCATGGGCATCATCTCCGAGTGGGACGGCAAGCAGTGGACACCCAAGAGCGACTGGGCCAGCGCCTACCAGGACGTGGTCTGGGAGCTCATCAAGGAAGACGAAGCCAAGGCCAAGGAAAAGAAATGAGCCTGCTGACCCTGAACAATGTCGAGGTCGCCTACGACCGGGTGTTCCTCGCCATCAAAGGGGTCTCGCTCGACGTCGAGGAGGGCTCGGTGGTGGCCCTGCTCGGCGCCAATGGCGCGGGCAAGTCCACCACGCTCAAGACCGTGAGCGGGCTGCTCGCGCCCGAACGTGGCGAGGTGCGCCGCGGCGAGGTGCACTTCATGGGGCAGGACATCCTGCAACTGTCCCCGCCCGAACGGGTGCGCATGGGCCTGGTGCACGTGATGGAGGGGCGGCGCATCTTCGAGCACCTCACGCCCGATGAGAACCTGCTCGCGGCCTACCGCGGCCATGGCGCCAAGAAAAGCTTTGAAGAGCTGCGCGAGCAGGCCTACACCTATTTCCCGCGCCTGAAGGAGCGCGTCCGCAGCAAGGCAGGCTACCTCTCGGGCGGCGAGCAGCAGATGCTGGCGATCGCGCGCGCGCTGGTGACCGAGCCCAAACTCATCATGCTCGACGAGCCGTCGCTGGGCCTGGCGCCCGTGCTGGTCAAGGAAATCTTCGCCATCATCCGCGAGATCAACCGCACGCAGCGCCTGAGCGTGCTGCTGGTGGAGCAGAACGCCACCGCCGCGCTGAACGTGGCCGACCACGCCTACCTGATCGAGAACGGCAACATCGTGATGAGCGGCGAGGCCGCCGTGCTCAAGCAGAACCCCGACATCCAGGAGTTCTACCTGGGCGGCGGCGAGCGCGTGGACTACCACAACGTCAAGCACTACCGCCGCCGCAAGCGCTGGCTGGCGTAAGGCGGCGCTGAGGCCGTCCCCTGCGCGCGTCGCATCCCTGCCTGGGGCGGTCTGCAGCGTTGCAAATGCTCGCCATAGCTACGGCCATGTCTGCGCTTTGCGCCTTGCATCCCATGCCCATGCAGGGCGCGCCACATCGCCGGGGACGGCCTCAGCGCCGACCTGACTCATTAATTCATCACGATGCAATCACGCAGCCCCGCGCCGCTGGCGAGGTGGTCAAATCCCTCGTTCACCTGATCGAGCGTGAACGCCTCGCCCAGCAGCCTGTCCACCGGCAGTTTTCCCGCCCGGTACAGGTCGATGTAGCGCGGGATATCGATCGCGGGCACGCCCGAGCCGAGGTAGCTGCCACGGATTTCCCTCTCCTCGCCGACGAGCTGAGAGATCGGCAAGGCGAACGTGGTCTTGGGGTGCGGCAGGCCCGAGGTGATCGTCATTCCGCCACGGCGCGTGAGCTTGTAGGCCGACTCGAACGCCGCGAGCACACCCGCGGTGTCATAGCCGATGTCCACGCCACCGCCCACGGCTTCGAGCAGCTCGGCGTCGGACGCAACGGCCCTTGGGTCAATCACGTGCGTGGCGCCCAGTGACTGCGCAAGTTCACGCTTGCGCGCGTCCGGCTCCACCGCCACCACGCGCCGCGCCCCGGCCGCCAGCGCCGCGAGCAGCGCGCTCAAGCCCACGCCGCCCAGGCCGACGATGGCGATCGTGTCCCCCGCCTTGATGCGCGCGCGGTTGATCACCGCCCCCGCGCCCGTGAGCACTGCGCAGCCGAACAGCGCTGCCTCGCGATGCGACAGCAGCACCGGCACCTTCACGCACGAGCGTGTGGAGACCACGGCGTACTCGGCAAAGCACGAGACGCCCAGGTGATGGTTGAGCATCTCAGCGCCCGCGTGCAACCGCCTGCCGCCGCCCAACAGCGAGCCCTGGGTATTGGCTCTGGCCCCGGGCTCGCACAGCGCCGGGCGCCCCGACATGCAGGGGGTGCAGCTGCCGCAACTCGGTACGAACACCGTGACCACATGGTCGCCCACAGCGAGGTCGGCCACGCCCGGCCCGACCTCGACCACCTCGCCCGAGGATTCGTGCCCCATCGCCAGCGGCATCACGCGCGGCCGGTCACCATTGATCACCGACAGATCCGAGTGGCACAAACCGGCCACCCTGATTTTCACGAGCACTTCGCCCGGTCCTGGCGCATCGAGCTCGACCTCCTGCACATGCACGGGTTGGCTCTGGGCATAGGGCGCGGGCAGGCCCATTTGCCGCAGCACGGCACAACGCATCTTCATTGACAGTCTCCTGGTGGCAGTTGGGTGTCGCGGTCGTTCACGCACACGGCAGCGAAAACCACGGCGACGCACTACAGTTGGGGAAAATGCTCGAAACCTTCCGCAGGCCGCGCCGGCCTCACGGGCCATCCGCCTTGCGCGATGGCGCAGCCTGCAGAGGACTCCGAACACGCCCCCCAAGTATGCGCGCCTGCGCAAATCCAGGCAGACACACATCGGACACTTCATACGCACAGGAGATATTTGATGGACACACGCACTTCCCCCCTCAGCCAACTTCTGGACCCCAGCCTCCTGATCACCGACAGCCTGATCAACGGCCGCTGGATCAAGGGCAGGCAGCGCTTCGACGTGAGCGACCCGGCCACGGGCCTGAAGCTCGCCGACGTGGCCGACCTGGGCGCGAAGGAGACGAAAGCCGCGATCGACGCCGCCAACGCCGCCTGGGGGCCCTGGCGCGCCAAGACCGCCAAGGAACGCTTCGCCGTGCTCATGCAGTGGTACGAGCTCTTGATGGCCAACAAAGAGGACCTGGCGCGCCTGATGACGGCCGAGCAGGGCAAGCCCCTGGCCGAGGCGCGTGGCGAGGTCGCCTACGGCGCGAGCTTCGTGCAGTGGTTCGCCGAAGAAGCCAAGCGCGTCAACGGCCAGACCCTGGCGAGCTACGACGGCAACAAACGCTACACCGTGCTCAAGCAGCCGATCGGCGTGTGCGCGGCCATCACGCCATGGAACTTTCCGCTGGCCATGATCACGCGCAAGGTGGCTCCGGCGCTCGCGGCCGGCTGCACCGTCGTCATCAAGCCCGCCGAGCTCACGCCGCTGACCGCACTGGCCACGGCCGAGCTGGCGCAGCGCGCGGGTTTTCCGGCGGGCGTGATCAACGTGGTCACGGGCATGGATGCTCCGGCCATCGGGCAGGCGCTGTGTGCCAGCGACATCGTGCGCCATCTCTCGTTCACCGGCTCCACCGAGGTGGGGCGCATCCTGATGGCACAGTGCGCACCCACCGTAAAGAAGCTGTCGCTGGAGCTGGGGGGCAACGCGCCCTTCATCGTGTTCGACGACGCCGACCTCGATTCCGCCGTGGAAGGCGCGCTCGCAAGCAAGTACCGCAACGCGGGCCAGACCTGCGTCTGCGCCAACCGCCTGTACGTGCAGGACGGCGTCTACGAGGCTTTCGTCAAGAAGCTCGCCGCCCGGGTCAAGACCATGAAGGTGGGCAATGGCTTTGATGACGGCGTGAGCGTGGGCCCACTGATCGAACCGGCGGCGCTCGCCAAGGTGGACAAGCACGTCAAGGACGCGGTGAAAAAAGGCGGGCGCGTGCTCACGGGCGGCGGCCGGCTCAAGGGCCAGTTCTACGAGCCCACGGTGATCGCCGATGCGTCAAGCAAAATGCTGGTCGCGCACGAGGAAACCTTCGGCCCGGTGGCCCCGGTGTTTCGCTTCAAGACCGAGCAGGAGGCGATCGACGCCGCCAATGCCACGGAATACGGGCTCGCGAGCTACTTCTACGCGCGCGACATCGGTCGCATCACGCGCGTGAGCGAGGCGCTGGAATACGGCATGGTGGGCATCAACACCGGCCTGATCTCGACCGAGCACGTCCCCTTCGGCGGCGTGAAGCAATCGGGCCTGGGGCGGGAAGGCTCGTCGCACGGCATCGAGGAATACCTGGAAATGAAGTACCTGTGCGTGGCGGATGTGAGCAGGTAGGCACTTTCTGCCACAACGCCGGGGAGCGCGGCGGCACGGTTTGGGCCTGGTCTCGATCGGGCGCAGCCACGCACCGCGCGGCCACAGCGCTCAGTGCCTGCGCACCCCCAACCACAGCACCGCGCCCACCACGATCAGGGCCCCCAGCACCTGCATCGGCGCAATCGCCTGTCCCAGAATGAACCACGCCAGCACCAGGGCAAACACAGGTTCCACGTTCATGATCGCGGTATTGCCCACCACGCCCAGCCGTGGCAGGACGGTGAGCAAGATCGTGATGCCGGTGCCGTAGAGCAGGGTCAACAGCGCCAGGCCCCACCAACCCGAGGTCGAGCCCGGCCAGTGAAAGCCGCCGCGTGCTCCCACGACCACCAGCGCCACCACGGCCGCGACAGCCATGCTCACGCAGGTGCGCAGGCGCCCGTCCACATCGCCCGCGCCGTGCTGGGTCAACACCAGCGCGAGGCTGAAGATCAGTGACGCCGCGAGCGCGAATGCCACGCCCACCCCCATGCGCTGCCACTGTCCGCTCATCCCCAGGCCGGAACTGGCCCCCAGGACATCCAGCGCCAGCGCCAACCCCGCCAGCAGCACGATCATGGCCACGAGCAAGCGCCGCTGCAGCCGCTGGCGCAGTAGCACGCGTGCCCACAGCGCCGTGCACAGCGGGTAGGTATTGAACGCCAACAGGGCCAGGGCCACCGGCAAACGCGCCACGGCCGAGTACAGCCAGATGCTCTGCACTCCGATCAGCAGGCCGATCGCCAGCAGGGCGCGCCACTGGCGGGCATGGAGTGTCAGCGGCACACGCTGCGCCACCAGCAGCAGCGCGGTCGCCACGCCGGTCGCGCCACTGCGCACGGCGACGGCGGTCATCACGTCCGCGCCGCTGTCAAAGGCCAGGCGCGCGGCCACATGGTTCGCCGCCATCACCAGGGCAACCACGACCAGGGTGGCGAACCCCCAGCGGGTCAGCGCGCGTGCGTGGGTGCTCATGTCTCTCCTGCCCCGCAACCGCGCCCGCGGTCAAGCGGGATACAGGCCATGCACTCGCGCATGCAAACGGGCCAGGCCCAGCAGCGCATCGGTGAACGGCGTGGGCACGTCCACGAGCTGGCCGAGTTCGCGCACCGAGGCCACCAGCGCATCGAGCTCCACGGCCTTGCCGGCCAGCACGTCCTGAAGCATGGAGGGTTTGAAATCGCCCAGTTTGCGCGTGACCCGGTGCCGGTCTTCGGGCAGCTCGGCGATCGGTACGCCGATGCGCGCGCCGATCTCGCGCGCTTCGAGCATCACGCGCGTGACGAAGTCGCGCACGAGCTCGTCATCGAGCACCTGCATGGACGTGGCCCCGGTGAACGCGCAGATGGGGTTGATCGTCATGTTGCCCCAGAGCTTGTACCAGATGTCTTTCTGAATCTGCGGCGAGAGCGTCGCCTCGAACCCCGCGCGCTGCAGGAGCGCATGCAGCGCACGCACGCGCTCGGTAGCCTCCCCTGAAGGCTCGCCCACGATGAGGCCGTTGCCGAAGCGATGGCGGATCACGCCCGGTTCGTCGATGGAGCAGCTCGCATGCACCACGCAGCCGACGACGTGACGCGCGGCGATGACCCGCGCGATGCGGCCCCGCGGATCGACGGACGACAGCGCCGTGCCCGCCAGTCGGCCGCCAAAGCCCTGCAGAAACCACCAGGGCACGCCGTTCATGGCCGTGAGCACCGTGGTGTGCGGTGCCAGCAGAGGGATCATGCGCTCGGCCACGTCAACCATCGCGGGCGCCTTGACGGCGACGATCACCAGATCCTGCGCGCCCAGCTTGGCCGGATCGTCGCTCGCCCTGACCGGATACGCCGTCTCGCGCATCGCGGCGCCATCCGCCGAGCGGCGAATCAGCAGGCCGTTGTCCTGCAGCGCAGTCAGCGTGCGACCGCGCGCCACGGCGCTGACCTGCACGCCTTCCAGGGCCGCGAGGCCCGCTCCCATCCAGCCACCGATGGCGCCCACGCCATAAATGCAGATTTTCCTGAACACGCCCAGCCCTCACGCTTCACGCGCCACAGCACTTCTTGTATTTTTTGCCGCTGCCACAGGGGCAGGGATCGTTGCGCCCTGTCTTGCCGCTCACGGCCGGCGCCACGCGTGGGCCCAGGCTGCGCGCAATCGCATACAGGTCATAAACCGCCCAGATGGCTTCGCCGAAGGCCTCCAGGCGCGCATCGCTCACAGTGGGCGCGCCCGATTCGTCGAAGAGATTGACGGTGGGCGTGGCGCGATCGTCCTTGAGCAGGACGCCGATGGTCTGCACCGCGGCACGCATGTCCGCCGCGATCTCCTTGTCGCGCGGCAGCGCCCAATCGTCCGCCCAGTAGTCCACCGCATCCAGAAAACCCGCGGCCCAAACCTGCGCGAACTGCGGCGGCTCCTGCTCGGTCAGGATCTGCTCGCGCTCGGCGCTCGTCAAGGTCGCGAGATAGCCCCTCCAGTCGATGACGCCGGGCTCCAGCGTTTGCTCGTCGTCCAGGGCCTGCACCGGCGCCTGCAGCGCGGCGCGCAACTGCTGCTCGCGCTCGAGCCAGTGCATGAGAAATTGCGTGCGTCCGGCCGCCGTGGCAAAAATGCCGTCGGCGTCCCTGCCGAAAAGCATTTCCAGCCACTCGGCCTGCGGCACCTCGCGGCGGGTGCACAGCAGCGCGGTCATCACGCCTTCGCAGTATTCCCACTCGGGCACGTCCGAATCGAGGTGGCGCTGCAGCGCCTCGAGCAGATCTTCCAGCGCCGCCAGCGTGGCCCCACTGGGGCTGAGGGCGACTTCTTCAACCGCTTCTTCAGCCCCGTGCCGCTCGCGGCTGTCCTCGTGCGTCATGCGTTCATCCTTCAAGCAAGAGCGCATGGTAAGGCAGACGGGCCTGCTTCAGTCCTCGAACGGCATGCCCACGCGATCAATCACATCGGCGTAGTGCCGGACTTCGCCCGGCCCGAACGACGCATGCGTCAGCGCTTTGCCGCTTTCGTACCGTGCGACGATATCCACCACATTTTTCAGCCCGGATGCGGGCGTAGCGACCAGCGCCAGGTCCCGACTCGGGCGTATGCGGCATCATCGCATGGATCACCGCTCAGGGGCAGGGTCGCGGTCGCCGCATCCATGCGCTGGCTCCACACCCTGAAACGCGGCGTGGCAAAGTGCCATCCAATGATGCGGGAGGGGTGATGCCGTGTTTTCACGCATATGCCAGCGCGCCTCCACCACACCCATCTGAAACGAGGAATCCGACCATGCTCATGCACGTGGAACCGTCACACAGCGACAAGGAACAGGCAAGCGCCGGCATGCCCGCTTCCGAGCGCATCCGCTACCGCCTCATGTGCGCGGGGCAGCGCTTTCACGCCAATGACAACATCGCCGATTACATCGAGGAAGGCGAGCTCGACGAGTTGCGCGATGAAGTGCAGGCCCGGATGCAGGAGGTGCTGCGTTCGCTCGTGATCGACACCGATCACGACCACAACACCGCCGAGACCGCCCGGCGCATGGCCAAGCTCTACATCGACGAGGTCTTCGGCGGGCGCTACGAGACCGAGCCGCAGGTGACGGCGTTCCCCAACGTCTCGCAGCTCAACCAGCTCATGGTGGTGGGGCCGCTGACCGTGCGCAGCGCCTGCTCGCACCACCTGTGCCCCATCGAGGGCCAAGTGTGGATCGGCGTGCTGCCCAACCCGACGTCGGATCTCATCGGTCTGTCCAAGTACGCACGCATCTGCGACTGGATCATGCGCCGTCCTCAGATTCAGGAAGAGGCGATCACCATGCTGGCCGACGAGCTGGAGCGGCGCATCAAGCCCGACGGCCTGGCCGTGGTGATGCAGGCGAGCCACGCCTGCATGCACTGGAGGGGTGTCAAGGACGACGGCGCGCGCATGACCAACTCCATCATGCGCGGCGCGTTCCTGAACAACGAGGCACTGCGTCGCGAGTTCCTGGGCTTCGCGCGCCGGTAGACAGCCCCCACAGGGGCTTCAGGTGTCCTTGCTGATCGTGATGTCCGGAAAGGCCGCCAGTTCGTTGCCCGCCTGCGCCGCCACGCTCGCGCCAAGCTGGCGCGCCATGGCCTTGTAGATCTGCGTCACATCGCTGTCGGGTTCGGCAAACACCGTGGGGCGGCCCGAATCGGTCTGCTCGCGGATCTTGAGCGCCAGCGGCAGCGCGCCGAGGTAGGCCATCTCGTAGTTTTCGGCCAGGTGCTTGCCTCCGTCTTCGCCGAAGATGTGCTCCACGTGCCCACAGTTGCTGCAGACGTGCACCGCCATGTTCTCGACGATGCCGAGAATGGGCACGCCAACCTTCTGGAACATGGTGATGCCCTTCTTGGCATCGAGCAGCGCGATGTCCTGCGGCGTGGTGACGATCACCGCGCCCGTGAGCGGCACCTTCTGCGCCAGCGTGAGCTGGATATCGCCGGTGCCGGGCGGCATGTCGACGATGAGGTAGTCCAGATCCGACCAGCGGGTCTGCATGATGAGCTGCTCCAGCGCATTGCTGGCCATCGGTCCGCGCCAGGCCATCGCCTGCTCGTCGCGCACGAGAAAGCCGATGGAATTGATCTGCAACCCCATGGCGCGCTTGGGCTCCATGAGCTTGCCGTCGCGCGTCTCGGGCTTGCCCGACGTGCCGGTCATCATCGGCTGGCTCGGACCGTAGATGTCGGCGTCCAGCAGGCCCACCTGCGCGCCTTCGGCCACCAGCGCCAGCGCCAGATTGACGGCCGTGGTGCTCTTGCCCACGCCGCCCTTGCCCGACGCCACGGCGATGATGTTCTTCACCCCTGGCAACAGCTTCACCCCTTGCTGCACCGCATGGGCAATGATCTTGCTGTGGATGTCGATCTCAACCTTGCCCAAGCCCTCCAGACCCGCCAACGCATCCGTCAGCAGCGTGCGCAAGTGCTCGTGCTGGCTCTTTGCTGGATAACCCAACTCAAGTGCAAAACTGACATCACCACCCTTG
>JAIOIA010000115.1:0-3205 GCA_019912745.1 Comamonas sp.
CCGGTGAAGATCGCGAGCGGAAAGTTCCACGGGCTGATGGCCAGCACCACGCCCAGCGGGCGCTGCGCGGCGTTGTCGAAATGCACGGCCGTCTGCGCGCCGTAGTAGCGCATGAAGTCGGCCGCCTCGCGGATTTCACCCAGGGCGCTCGCCAGCGTCTTGCCGGCTTCGCGCTGGATCAGGCCCATGAGCGTCTGGCCGCGCTGCTCCAGCACGTCGGCTGCGCGCGCGAGCACATCCGCGCGCCCCGAGGGCGGCATGCCGGCCCAGATCGGCAGCGCCTGCGCGGCGCGGCGCGCGGCGGCGTCCACCTCCTGCCCGCTCGCCTCGCGCACCCAGCCGACCACGTCCGAAAGCTCGGCCGGGTTGCGCACCGCCTCCCAGCCCTCGGCGCGCGCCGGATCGGCCGCCAGCGCTACGTCCGGGGGGGCGGCCAGCCACGGGCGACTGGTGCTCTGCAGCAGCGCCACCGCCAGCGACGCCAGGCGCTGCTCGTTCGCCAGATTCAGCCCCTGCGAGTTGGCGCGCGCCAGCACGCCCTGCCCGGCGTAGAGGTCGATCGGCAGCGCAATGCGCGGGTGCGGCGCGCCCAATTGCCCTTCTTCCTGCGCGATGCGCAGCACCTCCTGCACCGGGTCCTGCACCAGCTCGCTCACCGGCACGCTGGCGTCGCCGATGCGGTTGACGAACGAGGTGTTGGCGCCGTTTTCCAGCAAGCGGCGCACGAGGTAGGCGAGCAGCGTCTCGTGGTTGCCCACGGGCGCGTAGATGCGGCAGGGCCGCGCGAGCTTGCCCTCGGCCGTGGGGCCGACGACCTGCGCATACAGCGGCTCGCCCATGCCGTGCAGGCACTGGAATTCGTACTGGCCGCTGTAGTAGCTGCCGCCCACGGCTTGCGCCAGATGGTGGATGCTGGCGAGCGTCTGCGCGTTGTGTGTGGCAAATTGCGGGTAGACGGCGTCGGGCGCGGACAGCAGCTTCTTCGCGCAAGCGAGGTAGCTCACGTCGGTGTAGGCCTTGCGCGTGTAGACCGGGTAGCCCGCATGGCCATCGATCTGCGAGCGCTTGATTTCGCTGTCCCAGTACGCGCCCTTCACGAGCCGCACCATGAGGCGGCGGCGGCTGCGCCGCGCCAGGTCCACAAGATAGTCGATGACCTGCGGGCAGCGCTTCTGGTAGGCCTGCACGACGAAGCCGATGCCGCTCCAGCCCTTGAGACTGGGCGCGGCGCACAGCGCTTCGAGCAGGTCGAGCGAGAGCTCAAGCCGGTCGGCCTCCTCGGCGTCGATGTTCATGCCGATGTCGTACTGGCGCGCCAGCTCGGCCAGGTGCAGCACGCGCGGCAGCAGCTCGCTCATCACGCGCTCGTACTGGCCGCGCGCATAGCGCGGGTGCAGCGCCGAGAGCTTGATCGAGATGCCCGGCCCGTCGAAGATGCCGCGCCCGTTGGAGGCGCTGCCGATGGCGTGGATCGCCTGCTGGTAGTCGGCCAGATAGCGCTGCGCGTCCTGCTCGGTGGTAGCGGCCTCGCCCAGCATGTCGTAGCTGTAGCGAAAGCCCTGCTTCTCGTGCGCGCGGCTGTTGGCCAGCGCCTCGGCGATGTTCTGGCCGGTGACGAACTGCTCGCCCATGAGCTTCATCGCGCGGTGCACGCCCTGGCGGATCAGCGGCTCACCGCCCTTGCCGATCACGCGTGTGAGCGCAGCCGAAAGCGTCTTTTCGCTGCTTGTGGCGGTGAGCTTGCCGGTCAGCACCAGGCCCCAGGCCGCGGCGTTGACGAAGAGCGAGGGCGAGCGCCCGACGTGCGCACGCCAGTCGCCATGGCTGATCTTGTCGCGGATGAGCGCGTCGCGCGTGGCCTTGTCGGGAATGCGCAGCAGCGCCTCGGCCAGGCACATCAGCGCCACGCCCTCCTGGCTGGACAGCGAAAACTCCTGCACCAGCGCGGCCACGCCGCTGGTGACGGGCGCATCACGCAGGCCCTGCACCAGGCGCGTCGCCAGTTCGCGCACCTTCGCCGCCTGTTCGTCGTCGTGCGCGCGCGCCTGCGGCAGCAGCGCCGCGAGGCACTCGGGCTCGGGCCGATGCCAGCCGGCGGTGATGGCGGCGCGCAATGGCGTCTGAGGCAGGATGGATTGGGCGAAGGCAAGAAAGGGTTGCACTTCATGCGCAGGCGCCGGTTGGACTTCTTCGCCGCCCTCGTCCGGCGCGCCCGGCAGGCCCTGCAGGCGGATTTCGTGGACGCCGCGCTCGATCGCGTCCACGTACAGCAGCGCAGCCTGCTTGACCAGCCAATGCGGCGTGCGACCGATCTGCTGCGCCGCGGCATGAATGCGCTCGCGCTGCGTGTCGTCGACTTTGATACCCAGGGTGGAGGCGGACATGCGGCTCTCGATGAACGGTGAAGGGGGAGCGCCGATCTTGCGCCCGAGCACAGGGAAAAGGTAACTAGGGTTAACCCTCGGTTCTACTTTTCTTCAAGAACAGGAAAACGCCGAGGTGCGATGAAGAGTACGAGGCACATCAGCACCGCGATCACGCTCATGCCGACGTACAGTTCGTCGGTGGCGCTGCCCAGGCTCAAGCGCAGATACGCCACCACGGCCGCCTCGGTGGCGGCCGATTGCAGCGCGCCGATGACGGCATCGACGTCATGCGGCAAGCGCCCCGCCAGCGCCTGCGGCGCATCCGCCAGGCGCGCGCTCAGCGCGGCATTGAAGATCGCGCCGAACAGCGCCGCGCCCAGGCTCTGTCCGAGGTAGCGCGAGAACATGTGCGAGCCCGTCACCACGCCGCGCCGCCCCCAATCGACGCTGGACTGCATGCCCACGAGGATGGGCGTGGAAAAGAAGCCCAGTCCCGCGCCCAGCAGAATCTGGTCCAGAAACACCAGCGCCACCGGCTGCGGCCGCGGCATCATCAGGAAGGCGAGCGACGAGACCAGCACCAGCACGCAGCCGCCCAGCCCCGCGTCACGAAAGCCGAAGCGCGCATACAGCGGCGGCGACAGCGCCGAAGCGCTCGGCCAGCCCATGCTGATCGCCGCCAGCACGAAGCCCGCCGCGATCGCCCCCAGCCCCTGCACCGATTGCAGGAAGGTGGGCAAAAAGACGCTGGGCGCCATCATCACCAGGCCCATGCCGATCGCCGCGAGGTTGGAGCCCAGCAGCTCGCGCCGCCGCCACAGCCAGCCGGGCAGCACCGG
>JAIOIA010000116.1:0-2383 GCA_019912745.1 Comamonas sp.
GGCCCGCTCGCCGGGCTGCTCGCCGGTTGCGTGGTGGATGTGCTCGCGGTCTGCGTGACCGGTGACGGGAAGAAGGTGGCCTGCCTGCCGTTGTAGACCTGCCATTTGTCCCACAGCAGAACCATGGAAAAGCCAAAGATCACCCACAGGATGGTGCGGCGAATGTCGTTCATGAGTGTTCGCTTGTGCGGGAAGAAGGAGGTTGGGCGGCGGCGCTGTTCAGGCG
Organism: Comamonas sp.; assembly: GCA_019912745.1. GTDB lineage: Bacteria > Pseudomonadota > Gammaproteobacteria > Burkholderiales > Burkholderiaceae_C > Comamonas_C. The sequence goes on from JAIOIA010000116.1 coordinate 227, forward strand.
GGAGAACAGGCGCAGCTCGCGCGGCGGCATGTCGGGCACGGGGTCGTGTCCGCCGTCGCACCAGGGGTGGCAGCGCGCGATGCGCTTGAGGGCGAGGTAGCCGCCGACCGCCGCGCCGTGGCGCTGCAGAGCCTGCAAGGCGTAGTTGGAGCAGGTCGGCTCGAAGCGGCAGCTGTTGCCCAGCCACGGGCTCAGCAGCAGCTGGTAGCCGCGCACCATCGCCATGAGCAGGCGCCGCATCATGCCTGGGCGTCCGGCCTGGGCAGGCGGGCGAAGAGCAGCAGCAGCTCGTCGCGCACGGCGCGCTTGAGCGCGTTCGAGGCCGCGCTCACGAACTGCTCGCGATCGAAGGTCGCACGCAACCGCACGACGTAGGCCGCGTGGGCCAGCGTGGGTGCCTGCTGCTCGGCCACGGCGTAGATCTGTCGCCGGATGGCGTTGCGCGTGACGGCGCGGCGCGCCCAGCGTTTGGGCACCAGCGCGCCCAGCCAGAGCTCGCCGTGGGCAAACAGGGGATGCGGCGTGTCCAGCGCCAAGCCATGCAGCGCGAAATGCGTCGTGCGAGCCAGGGTGCCTGCGGTCATCGTGGCCTGGAACTGGGGACGGGTTTTCAGCCGGTGCATGGGGCAACGGCGCGGCGCAAGCGCTGTCAGGGCCGCACGGGCAGAGGCTGCGCGCGGCGCCCGCTCAGACTGCGAGGCGCTTGCGGCCCTTGGCGCGGCGTGCGTTGATCACGGCACGGCCGCCGCGCGTCTTCATGCGCACGAGAAAACCGTGGGTGCGCGCGCGGCGCGTCTTGGAGGGCTGATAGGTACGCTTCATGATCGATCCTTGGAAATTCGGTAGCGCCAAAGCCAGGCAGGCGCGCTCTTGCGGCAGGAGCGAAGAGCACGCGCCATCAAACGCCTGCACGGCGCCACGCACGGACGGCCCCGAAAAGACTCTTCAGGGAAACGGGCGATTATCGCAGCACTCACGATGCGCGGCAAATTTTTTCGTGGGAAGGTTCGGGCGGGAAGCGCGCGCGCCGCCCGTTCCGGGTTGTGGATAACTTCCTCGCAAGCTAGAATGGCCGGTCTTATTTCGTGCTTTGCAGACAACCAAGGAAGCGTCTCGAAACCCTGTGCGGTCCGTATGGGGTTTGAAGCACTTTCCCCAAAAGAATCGCCCTGATGTACGAGGGAGCCCCCCTTTCCGCCACCGTGAAAACCGCCGCCGCGAATGCGCAAGACCCTGCTGCGCAGCAGCTGTGGCAGACCTGTCTCGGGCAGCTGGCGCAGCAGCTGCCCGAGCAGCAGTTCAACACCTGGATCAAGCCTCTGAGGGTGGAGGTCGCGCCCGATCTCTCTCGCGTCACCCTGTTCGTGGCCAATCGTTTCAAGCTCGATGGGGTGCGCGCCCAGTATGGCGCGCAGATTGCCGCCGCGCTGCAGGCCGCCGTGGGCGAGCCCGTGCAGCTGGAGCTTGCGCTGGCGCCCCGGCGCGCCACGCCCAGAGTGGTGGCCGAGCACGCGCCGCGCACGCTTGCCCAGCCGCTGGCGGACGAGGTGGCCTTTGATGCGCCCGATGTCATGCCCGCGCCCACGCCGGCGCCGCACTCGCGCCTGAACCCGGCGCTCACCTTCGCCACGCTGGTCGAGGGCACGGCCAACCGCATGGCGCGTTCGGCGGCGATGCATGTGGCCGCGCAGCCGGGGCAGATGTACAACCCGTTGTTCATCTACGGCGGCGTGGGCCTGGGCAAGACCCATCTGATGCACGCCGTGGGCAACCAGCTGCTGGCCGAGCGCGCGACCGCTAAAGTACGCTACATCCACGCCGAGCAGTTCGTCTCCGACGTGGTGCGCGCGGTGCGGCACAACGCCTTCGAGTCGTTCAAGGAGAGCTACCACTCGCTCGATCTGCTCCTGATCGACGACGTGCAGTTCTTCGCCAACAAGGACCGCACGCAGGAGGAATTCTTCAACGCCTTCGAGGCGCTGCTGGCCAAGAAGAGCCACATCGTGATGACGTCGGACACCTACCCCAAGGGCCTGACCAACATCCACGAGCGGCTGGTGTCGCGCTTCGACGCCGGCCTGTCTGTCGCGATCGAGCCGCCCGAACTGGAAATGCGCGTGGCCATTCTCATCAACAAGGCGCAGGCCGAGGGCGCGC
>JAIOIA010000117.1:0-2786 GCA_019912745.1 Comamonas sp.
GCGCTCAGGCAAAGCGACGCGATCTGCACCGCGCTGCAACTCATCAACTTCTGGCAGGACCTGAGCGTGGACCTGCCGCGCGGGCGCCACTATCTGGTGGATGCCGACTGCGCCGCGCACGGCGTGGCGCGCGCCGATCTCACGGCGCAGCGGCGCACCCCCGCCAGCGACGCACTCATCATGGACGGCACCAATTGGGCGCGTGCCCTGATGCTGCAAGGCGCACCACTGGTGCACCGGCTGCCGGGGCGCATCGGCTGGGAGCTGCGCCTCGTGGTGCAGGGGGGCCTCGTGGTGCTGGGCCAGGTACAGGCCCTGCGCGGCGCGAGCCTGCTCCGGCGCCCGCGCCTGCGCGTCTGGCACCTGCCGCTCATGCTGGCGCGCGCCGCGGCGATGTAATCCTCAATTGATAGCTGGTAGCGCCCGTCAGAAAAGCGTTGCGGGCCGATTTGTCTTAAAACCTCAAACCCAGAGCGGGCGCATGACTGCATGGGACAATCACGCCCTCATGACACCCGAGCAGTACGTCCAGAACAAGGCCGCGGCCTCCGGCAGCAGTTTCTACTACGCCTTTCTCTTCCTGCCACGCGGGCGCCGTGAGGCCATCACCGCGTTCTACGCCTTCTGCCGCGAGGTCGACGACGTGGTCGACGAGGTGCGCGACCCGGGCGTGGCCAGCGCCAAGCTCGACTGGTGGCGCAGCGAGGTCACGCAGGCCTTCGGCGGCCAGCCCACGCACCCGGTGATGGTCGCACTGATGCCGCACGTGGGCAGCTACCAGATCGAGCACCAGCAGCTGCTGGACATCATCGAAGGCTGCCAGATGGACCTCCGATACGACAGCTACGAAGACTACGAGGGCCTAGCCAACTACTGCCATTACGTGGCCGGGGTCGTCGGCGAGGTCTCGGCACGCATCTTCGGCCAGCAGGACCAGGCCACGAGCGACTACGCGCACAAACTCGGGCTGGCGCTGCAGCTGACCAACATCATCCGCGACGTGGGCGAAGACGCACGGCGCGGGCGCGTGTACCTGCCGCAGTCCGAGCTGCGCCAGTTCGGCGTCACACCCGAAGACATCGCCCAGCGCCGTTATGGCGAGGCGTTCATGCGGCTGATGCGCTTTCAGGCCGAGCGCGCGCACCAAGCTTACGACGATGCGCTGTCCATGCTGCCCGCGGTGGACCGGCGCAGCCAGAAGCCCGGCCTGATGATGGCCAGCATCTACCGCACGCTGCTGCTTGAGATTGAGGCCGCCGACTTCCAGGTGCTGCACCAGCGCATTGCGCTCACGCCGCTGCGCAAGCTCTGGCTGGCGTGGAAGGTGCAGGCGCTGGGGAAGATGTGAAGGTCGCCATCGTCGGCGCGGGCTGGGCAGGCTGCGCCGCGGCGCTGCAGGCCGCGCGGGACGGGCACCACGTCACGCTGCTGGAAGCCGGCCGCCAGCCCGGCGGACGTGCGCGCACCGTGATAGCCGCGGACGCCAATGGCCAGCCGCTGGCGCTGGACAACGGCCAGCACATCCTGATCGGCGCCTACGGCGCATGCCTGCGCCTGATGCGCCTCGTCGGTGTCGATCCGGACACCGTCTTTCTGCGCCAGCCGCTGGCGCTCACCTTCCCCGACGGCAGCGGCCTGGCCCTGCCCGACCTCGCGCCACCCTGGGACGCGCTCGTCGGCATCGCCCGCGCGTGCGGTTGGAGCGGGCGCGAACGTCTGGCGCTGCTGGCACGGGCGCTGCGCTGGCGGCTCGCGGGCTTCGCCTGTGCGCCCTCCGTCAGCGTGGCCGATCTGTGCGCCGGGCTGCCCGAGCGGCTCGTTCAAGAGTTCATCGCGCCGCTGTGCGTCTCGGCGCTCAACACCGCGCCCGACTGCGCCAGCGGCCAGGTGTTTCTGACCGTGCTGCGCGACAGCCTGTTCGCCGGGCGCGGCGGCTCGCACCTTCTGCTGCCGCGCCTGCCGCTGGGCGCGTTGCTGCCCGAACCGGCGATGGATTGGCTGCGCCAGCGCGGCCACGCCGTGGTGCTGGGCCAGCGCGTACAGACACTCGCGCACGACGGCAGGCAGTGGCAGGTGGATGCTCAGCCGTTTGATGCCGTGCTGCTCGCCTGCACCAGCACCGAGGCCACGCGACTGGTGGCCGGCATTGAAGCGGACAGCGACCTGCGCCCCGCGCTGCAGGCCTGGGCCACTGCGGCCAAGCCGCTGGCCTTCGGCGCCATCGCCACGGTGTATGCGCAGCAACCCGGCGCCACGGCGGCGGTGCTGCCGCGCGCCATGCTGGCGCTGCGCAGCGGCGCTGGGCAGCCCGCGCAATTCGTGTTCGACCGCACCTGGCTCGGCGGACCGCCCGGGCTGCTGGCCTTCGTCGTCAGCGCCTTCGACGGTGACCGTCAGCGCCTGCAGGACGAGGTGCTGCAGCAGGCGCGCACGGCGCTGGCACAGGGCGACCTCACGCCGCTGTGGACGGTGGTGGAAAAGCGCGCCACTTTCGCCTGCACCCCGGCGCTGCAGCGCCCGACCATGCGCATCGCCCCCGGGCTGCTCGCCTGCGGCGACTATGTCGAAGGCCCCTACCCCGCGACGCTGGAGGGCGCCGTGCGCCTGGGCCTGGCGGCAGCGCAGAATCTGGCACCATGACCAACGACGCCCTGCGCCTGAGCCCGCACGAGCTGCGCGACGTGACGCTGGCGCAGGCCATTGAGCGGGCCGATGACGCGCGCACGCTGGTGAGCCAGACCGAATGGGACGAGATCACGCGCCAGGCCGTCGATGCCGCGCGCGGC
>JAIOIA010000118.1:0-8340 GCA_019912745.1 Comamonas sp.
AGGAATTTGCCGTTGCTGCCGGCGTTGGTCACGATGGTCTGGCCGCCAGGGTTCTTGACGAGGGTGGGCACGGGCATGCCGTCGTGCGTGTGCCCGCCCAGGATCGCGTCCACGCCGGTGACGCGGCTGGCCATCTTCAGGTCCACGTCCATGCCGTTGTGGCTCAGCACCACGACGATCTGCGCGCCCTTGCCGCGCGCTTCGTCGACCATCTCCTGCAGGTGCTCGTCCTGGATGCCGAATTCCCAATCGGCGACGAAGTAGCGCGGGTTGGCGATCGGCGTGTAGGGAAAGGCCTGGCCGATGATGGCGACGGGCACGCCGTTGATCGGACGGATGGTGTAGGGCTTGAAGACGGGGTCGCCGAAATCCTTGGTCTTGACGTTCTGCGCCAGGAACTCGGTCTTGCCGGCCAGTTCCTTGTCGACGATTTCCTTCACGCGCTCCATGCCGTAGGTGAATTCCCAATGGCCGGTCATGATGTCCACGCCCAGCAACTTGCAGGCGTCCACCATGTCCTGGCCCTTGGTCCACAGCGACGTGGCGCTGCCCTGCCAGGTGTCGCCGCCGTCGAGCAGCAGCGCGCCGGGGCGGCTGGCCTTCAGGCGCTTGACCAGCGTGGCCAGGTGCGCAAAGCCGCCGACCTTGCCGTAGCGCTTGGCGGCCTGCTCGAAGTCCAGATAGGTGAGGGCGTGGGCCGTGGGCGTGCCGCCTTTGATGCCCGCGGCCTTGAGCAGGTACTCGCCGACGAGGTGGGGCAGGCGGCCCTTCATGTCGCCCACGCCCAGGTTCACGCTGGGCTCGCGGAAGTGGATGGGCATGAGCTGCGCATGGCAGTCCGTCATGTGCAGGAGCGAGACGGTGCCGAATTTGGGGATGTCGTAGAGGCCCTCGGCGGCGGTGGCGGCACTGGCGTTGACGTAGCTGCCCAGGCTCATGCCGGCGGCGCTCGCGGCGCCCAGCACTTGCAGAAATTCGCGTTTGGTCAGGTTCATGGCGGGGTGCTCTCTCGGGTGCGGGGATGAACAGCGGCCCTGGCGGCAATGGCGCGGGCGGGTGAAGCCGCCTCATCCATCGCGACCAGGGCCGCTGGGTGTCAAGCCGTGTTGGCGGTTTACCGATTGACCGGGGATTTCGGGTCCAGCAGCAGCGCGACGATGTCGGCCACCTGTGCCTGCGTGAGGATGCCCTTGTAGCCGGCGCGCGGCATGTTGGAGCAGGCGTTGTACGCCTTGGCGTTCCAGATCTTGCCCCAGGTGTACTTGACGATGTCCTGCGCCTCGGGGCTGCTGGGGTCGCTCACGCCCTTGAGCCGGGCGTAGTGGTACAGGCTCGGGCCGATGGTGCCGTAGGAAATTTCTTCCTTGCTGATCTGGTGGCAGTTGTAGCAGTTGCCGCCGTTGGCGCTGTCCGCCTTGTCGTTCCAGGTGCGGCCCTTGCCGCTCTGGGCGATTTTTTCGCCCGACTTCCAGTCGCCCAGGTACTTGCCGTTGGCGGGCCACTGGATGGTCTTGAAGTTCTGGGCTTCGAGCTTCTTCTCGGTGGCGGCGTCGATCGGGTGGCCGGCGACGGCGGCGGCGTCGCAGTCGCGCAGCGTTTCATCGATCGCCAGCGCTTCCTTGACCTTGACGATGCCCTTGTCGTGAAAGCTCTCTTGCACCATTTTCTGTGCCATGGCGTCGAGTTCGGCGCTGGTGGGGGTGCTCGCGCCGTTGCTGCCCGCGCAGCCCGCCAGTGTGGCGACAGCGATGGCGGCGAAGGTGGCGGTCAGTGGGGTGGATTTTTTCATGGTGGCTCCTTCCTGCTCAGCGCTTGATGGCCGGAACGGCCGACTTGGCGCCCTTGGCGTTCACACCCATGTACACACCCAGCGCGATGGTGATGGGACTGGCGTAGCCCGGCTCGGGAAAGCGCTGCTGGCGGTAGCAGTCGTTCAGGCGGTGCTGCATGGTCCACATCTGGCCGTTGGAGACGCGGTAGGCGGGCCAGGCGGCAAAGCCCACGCCGTCGCCGGGGTTGCCGGTGAGCTTGGGCAGATCCTGCAGGCGGATGCGCTTGCCATCCTCGCCATGGCAGGTGGCGCACGAGAAATCATGCGAGCCGCCACGCTGGAAGAACGCGCGCTTGCCCATCTCGTAGGCGATGCGCTCCTGCGGGGCGGACTGCGGCAGGTCGAACTTCATGCCCTTGGATTGCGCGGACACCCAGGTGGCCAGCGCGGTGACGTTGGCGCGCTCGCCCTTGCCCCACTTGCCGTTGATGACTTCCTTGGGGTCTATGCCCTGCAGCGTGCTCATGCAGGTGAGAAGGCGCGATTCGAGATCCTGCACCTCGTTGGTGTCGGCGAAGTAGCGCGGCAGCTGCACGAAGGCGCCCTTGACCACGCCCGCACCCAGACCCAGGTCGCATTTTTCGAGCGACGCGTTCTTCGGGCCGCGGACCTTCTTCCAGAGTTCCTCGCCCTTCATCTCATAGAGCTCGGCGGGGTTGCCGTCCTGCAGCATCTCGCGGTATTCGTCGATGGCTTCGGTCGTGCTTTTCTGGGCCCATGCCACAGAGGTGGCGATGAGCCCCAGCGCCGCGGCCGCCAGGGCCAGCTGGTGTGCCTTCATGGTGTGTGTCTCCTAGTTTTGACAGGAAAAAAGGCAGGTCCGTGCGTGTGCGAGCCTGCCTGTGGTTCGGGGCGCGCGGGCTCAGGACACCGTGGCTTCGTCGGTGCGCGTGTCGCCCTTGCTGTCCTTCCAGCTCACGCTGACCTTGTCGCCCGCCTTGCCGCCCTTGATGGTGAACTGCAGGAAGGGGTTCTTGGAGACGGCCGGGCCCCATTCGCAGGAGAAGACCTGCTTGTCGTTGAGCTTGGCGGTCACTTCCTGGATCCACCAGGCGGGGATTTTGTTGCCCGAAGAGTCCTTGCGTTGGCCGGACTCCATTTCGTGACTCATCAGGACGCGCACCAGGACGTTGCCGTCCTTGGCCTGCGCGCGGATTCGCATCGGATCACCCATGGTATTGCTCCTCAATCGATGGTGTTGAAACGTTCTGGCGGTGGCGCCGTGCCATCAGCCGCCGCAGCCGCCGAGGGTGACCTTGACTTCCTTCTTGGCGAACAGGGCCTTGCCGTCCTTGGTGATCGCCACGGCGTAGACGTCGGAGGTTTCGCCCATCTTGCTGCGCGTGGCGAAGTTGGGTTCGACCTCGGGGGTGACCTGGAACACGCTGACCAGCGCGTTCGGGTTCTTCTCGACCAGCAGCACCAGTTCCTTGACGTCGGGCAGCTTGGTGGAGAGCGCGAACGGCACGACGGCGCCGTTTTCGGCGATGTCGGGCGCGGTCAGCGTCACGTCGCTGCTCGCGACCGGGTCGCCGTTCACGCCCAGACCCTTCAGTGCGTCGTGAATGCCCTTGGCTTCGAACGCGGCCTTGTTGAACGCGAACGCGTGTTGTGGCAGAAGGCTGGCGCCAGCCACGAGAGCGGCGGCTGCGGCGCTCTGCTTCAGGGTTTGCCTGCGGGTTTGCATCGTTGTCTTCTCCTTCAAGAAATTTGATATTAAGGTTTGAATCGAAAGATAGGGAAATATATAAATAAGCCGGATCGATTCTGCCTCTATTTGCCGACGCCCGCAGCCAGCCACTCGGCGATGGTCTTGATGTCGGCGGCGGGCGCGTCTTGCGGCGGCATCGGCGTTTCACCCCAGATGCCCGAGCCGCCGGAGCGGATCTTGCCTTCGAGGTATTCGGCCTTGCCCGGGTACTTTTGGGCCACGTCAGCGAACGACGGGCCGACGAGCTTGCCTTGCATGTTGTGGCAGCCGGTGCAGCCGAGCTCTTGCGTGAGGGCGATGGCCCTGGCGTGGGGGCTGTCGCTGCCCGCTGGACCCACCACCTTGACGGGGCCGGCGGCATCGCCCAGCTTGCCTTCCGGTTGGGAAGTGTCGGCGCCGCGCTGGGGACCCACGGTGCGGTTTTGCTCGCGCAGATTGCCCCAGACATTGCGCGCATGTCCGGGCAGCTCGGAGGTGATGGTGGGTGCCGGGCCGCAGTCCTTCATGCAGGCCGTGGCGTGCGTGTCGGGCTTGACCTTGCCGCTGCCGAACTCGTTGCCCGGCCACATCGCATGCGCCGTGGTCATGCCATCGCGGTTCGGCATTTTCTTCTGCACCTCGGCGATGTTCTTGTCCGAGAGCGTGAAATCGGCGGGCACGATGTTGCCCAGGTTCAGCAGGTAGGCGGTGAGCGCGTAGACGTTGTCGGCCGAGAGCGACTTGGGGTTGTCCCAAGGCATCGCGCGGTGGATGTAATCCCAGAGGGTCGAGATTGTGGGCACCTTCATCAGCGTGGTGCGGCCGGGGTAGTCCGGGCGTTTGAGGTTGGCGACGTGGCCGCTCTTGATGTCGTCGGCCGTGGTGCCGCCCACGAGCGGGTTGAACACCGCGTTGGACTCGCCGAAGATGCCGTGGCAGGTGGCGCAGCGCGCCTCCCACAGATCCTGCCCGTCGTCCACCGAGCCGCTGCCCGGGGGCAGACCCTTGAAGTCCGGGCGCACGTCGATGTCCCACGCCGCCACTTCCTTGGGCGTGGCGTCGCGCCCGACGTTGGGGAATTTGCCCTGCGACCAGGCGGGCAGGCCGATGGTGACGGCTATCACGCCCAGGGCGAGGGCCTTACGCAACCTGGACATGTTTCACCTCGCCGTTTTCCTGCACCAGCCACGATTGCACCGCGTTGTTGTGATAGATGGAGCGCGAGCCGCGCACCTCGCGCAGCTGCTTGTAGGTGGGCTGCACGTAACCCGTATCGTCCATGGCGCGGCTTTGCACGATGGCAGGCTTGCCGTTCCACACCCAGTCGATGTTGAAGCGTGTGAGGCACTTGCTGAGGACGGGGTTTTCCAGCCGTGCGGTGCGCCAGTTGCGCCCGCCATCGACCGACACGTCCACACGCTTGACCTTGCCGCGGCCGGACCACGCCAGGCCCGTGATGTTGTAGAAGCCCGTACCCAAAAGCACCTGCCCGCCCGAGGGCGTGCTGATCACGCTCTTGCATTCCTGGATGCTGGTGTACTGGCGGTGCTGGCCATCGGGCATCAGGTCGATGTAGTGCACCGCCTCGTCCTTGGTGGCCCAGGGCATGTCGCCCAGCTCCACGCGGCGCAGGTATTTGACCCAGCTCACGCCCTGCACGCCGGGCACGACGAGGCGCAGCGGGTAGCCGTTTTCCGGGCGCAGCATCTCGCCGTTCTGGCCCCAGGCGACGAGTACCTCGCCGCTCTTGACGAGCTCGATCGGGATGGTGCGCGTCATGGACGAGCCGTCCGCGCCCTCGGCGAGGATGAACTTGCCTTTTTTCAGGTCGGCGCCCGCCATCTCCAGCAGCGTGATGAGGGGCACGCCCGTGTATTCGCAGCACGAGAGCATGCCGTGTGTGTACTGCACCGTGGGCACGGCGACGTTGCCCCAGTTCATGCCGGTGTTGGCGCCGCACTCGATAAAGTGAAAGCGCGAGACGGCGGGCAGGCGCATCAGCTCGTCCATGGTGAAAACCTTGGGGGTCTTCACCAGGCCGTTGATCATGAAGCGGTGCTGTTGCGGGTCGATATCCCACCAGCCCTGGTGGTGACGCTCGAAGTGCAGGCCGTTGGGCGTGACGATGCCGAAGAGCGACTGGATCGGCGCGAACGACACCGAGGCCTGGTTGGTCTGCGTCAGGCCCGGACTTTGGCGGCGCTGCACGTTGCCTTCGTATTTCGAGGGCTGGCCGTAGGGGTGGGCCGCCACAGGCTGGCCCAGACTCGTGCTGTGCCGGGGCAGCTTGAGGATGGCGGGATCACCGTCGCCCGCGGCGCCCGCCTGCGCCGCGGCCCGCGTCGCCGCGCCACCGGCCAGTGCGGCCGCGAAGGCGCCGCGGATGAAGGCGCGGCGGCCGCCTGCGCCCTGGGACTGGATGGCGTGAATGTCTGCCCTGTCCAGGAAATTCTCTGGTGCCTTGCGCACCAGACCTCGTGCCATGCTGGCGGGTGCCGCTTGGGCCTGTGTGTCTGTCATGGCTGTGCGTTGAACATTCGTGAACGCTTATTTAAACAGAGTTCATGGGCGTTCACGCCTAGGGCTTACCCTTGACGCGCCGCGATTTGATCCATGCGCTTGCCTAATTCTTGAAGTGATAGTAGGACTCGTTGAGCCAGGCGGCGATGTCGGTCTCTTCTTCGGGAAACAGATTCAGGTTCAGGCCCGTGTTGCACTGGTTCACCTGCTTGCGCAGCTGCTTGATCGTGGTGATGTGCTGGCCCGGCCGGTAGATGTCCTTGCCATCGTTGCCCCACTTCTGCGCGTGGCAGGCATCGCACTGGCGGTCGCTCATGAGCTTGTGGCCTTCGGACGGATTGGCGCCCTTGAAGGCGTCGGGGGTCTGGGCGCTTGCTGCGCCGACGAGCAGCAGCGCGGCCGCGAGAACCATGGGGCGGTAGGGAGCGTGTGGCATGAGGTCTCCTTGAGCGGGTTGACTATGACATGTGCAGCTTTCACCGACCCATGGGCGGGCACTGGAGCCACATTTCATTTGGATATGGCTTCGCGCGCCTTTTCCAGTCGGGTATCGAGCATGGCCGAATAGAAGTCGTTGGGGCCGCCGGCCAGGCGCGGCGCCACCTCCCGGCCGTCCCGGCCGAAGAACAGCACCGTGGGCGCGATCGCTATGCCCCAGGCGCGCACCAGCGCCTCGTGCGTGGTGGGCTCGCCCGAGAGCGCCACGGTAGCGCGCGGATCGAGCATGTTGACCTGCACCACCGGCAGGCCCTCGCGTTCGTGCATGGGCGCGAGGTAGTTGTTGCGCACCACGGCGCAGAACGGGCAGCCGTGCAGGCTCACCATGACCACCAGCGGCTGGTGCTGCGCCAGTGCCTGCGCCAGCTCCTGCGGCAGGGCGCTGGAAATGGGCAGGGTGCGCTGCGCCGCGCGCGCCTCCAGCGTCGCCCAGGCGGCGAGCGCGCCGAGCGCCGCCAGCGCATGGCGCCGTGATGACCGTGCGGGCGCGCCGCCTTGCGTCATTGGGCTTGTTGCTCCATGAGGATGTAGGTGTTGTAGGCGTTCATGCGGTTGGCGGCATCGAAGAGCGGCATGTGCTGGTACGGGCTCCAGTCGGTGGCCTTGTAGGCCTCGTCGAACGGCGTCATGTCTTGCGCGGCCTGGCCCATGGCCTTGCGCAGATAGATGAGGTAGTCGCGCGTGAACTGCATGTCCTTGCGCGCGTCGAGCGAAATCGCGCCGTGGCCGGGAACCACGGCCTTCACGTCGAGCTTGAGCAGGTCGTCGAGTGCCTTGATCCAGTGCCCGCTGTCGGCGTCGCCCACGTAGGGGATGCGGCCGCGAAAGACCAGGTCGCCCGAGTACAGTACCTTGCGCCCCGGCAGCCAGATGACCACGTCGTCCTGCGTATGCGCCGGGCCGACGGGGATGAGCTGAATCTGCGTGTCGCCCACGGTGAGCGTGGTGGGTCCGTTGATCCATTCGTCGGCGGGCACGAGGTGGGTGTTCTCGTCGATCCAGGGCGCCAGATCGGTGCGCGAGGCCTGCAGCCGCAGCCGCGCGGTTTCCGAATTGAGGTATTCACGCCCGAGTTGCTGCGCGATGATGCGGGCCCCCAGGGCCTTGAAGACCTGCAGGCCGTAGATGTGATCCGCGTGGTAGTGCGTGAGGATGAGGTGCGTGATCGGCTTGGGCGTGACCTTGCGGATCTCTGCCACGAAACGCTCGGCCAGTGCCGGCGAGCCCAGCGCATCGACGACGACGACGCTGGTGCTGGTGACGATGAAACCGGCGTTGGAGATGAAGTTCTGGTTGGCCGATGACCCCATCTCCGACAGACCCTGCACGTACCAGCAGCCGCCGGCCGCCTCGCGTGCCTGCATGTCGGGCAGCGCCGCCAGCGCACGGCTGGCCAGGCCGGCGCCGGCGGCCGCGGCCCATCCCCATTTCAGTAGCGCGCGTCGATTGAGGCTGCCTTGCATGTTCAACTCCGTATTCATAAGCCGTTACTGAAGTGATTGCCGCATTGTGAACGGCTTTGGCCAGGCGTGCAGTTGCGCTGTCAATCGGGCAGTTCGGCGTCCGGCTGGTTGAGAAAAACCATCAGGACCAGCAGCGTGATGTGCAGGCGAAAGGCCGCCGTCTGCCCGTTCCATTCGCGTGACTGCCACATCAGGAACCACTCGCCGCCGATCACCATGAAGCCGGCGAACCAGAGCAGGAAACCCGTGAGCGCACCGGCCATGGCCCACTGCCTGGCGCGGGCGAACGCCTGCGCGCTCGCGCGCCGCGCCCGCCACATGGCGAGTGCGCCCCAGGC
>JAIOIA010000119.1:0-3057 GCA_019912745.1 Comamonas sp.
GGTCATGGCGTGCAGGCGCATGTGGCGCTGCAGACGCTGGACCTCGATGCCTGGAGCGCCCTGGCGGCCGGTTCCTCCGCCGCATCTGCCGCGCCCCCCTCGCCCTGGGAGCCGGGCAGCGTCGATCTGCGCGTGGGCGCGCTCACCTGGAAGCAGCGCACGCTGCATGACGTGGTGGCGCAGGCGCAGGCGCAGGACAAGGGCTGGAGCGCGCAGGTGTCGGCGCGCGAACTCGAGGGCCGCATTGCCTACCGTGCGCCCGATGCGACCGCGCCGCAGGGGTTGGTGCATGCGCGCCTGTCGCGCCTGTCGCTGCCCAGGACGGAGGAGACGCAGGTCGATGCGCTGCTGGACGGGAGCGATCTCAGCGAGCTGCCCGCGCTGGATGTGCAGGCGCAGGATTTCGAGTTGCGCGGCAAGCGTCTGGGCCAGCTCACGCTGCAGGCGAGCAATCGCGTCAGCGCCGACGGCCAGCGCGAGTGGCGCCTCTCCAGCCTGAACCTGGAGATGCCCGAGGCCAGCTTCACCTCCAGCGGCAACTGGGCGCTGCTGGGCAACGCCGGGCCCAACGCGCGGCGGCGCACCGCGCTCAAGTTCGCGCTCAAGGTGCGCGACTCGGGCGAGCTGCTGACCCGCATGGGCATGCCCGGCGTGGTGAGCCGGGGCGCGGGCGAGCTCGATGGGCAGATCGGCTGGCTCGGCTCGCCGGTCGCTCCCGACTACGCGAGCATGACCGGGCAGATGAAGCTGGACATGACGGCCGGCCAGTTCCTCAAGGCCGATCCGGGCATCTCCAAGCTGCTGGGGGTGCTCAGCCTGCAGGCGCTGCCCCGGCGGCTCACGCTCGATTTCCGCGATATTTTCAGCGCCGGGTTCGCCTTCGACTTCGTGCGTGCCGATGTGCAGATCGACAGGGGCATCGCGCGCACCAACAACCTGCAGATGAAGGGCGTGAACGCCGCCGTGCTGATGGAAGGCCACGCCGACATTGCCAATGAGACCGAGGACCTGCATGTGGTGGTGGTGCCGCAGCTCAACACGCTCACGGCCTCGCTCATCGCCACGGTCATCAACCCCGTGGTGGGCCTGAGCAGTTTCCTGGCGCAGGCCGTGCTCGGTGACAAACTCGTGAAGGCCGCGACGCGGGAATTCCGCATCGAGGGCACCTGGAGCGATCCGCAGGTGACGCAGATCGAACCGGGCAGCACCGATGCATCGACCGGGAAAGGAGACACCCCATGAAAGCCGCATCCCTGCAGATGGTTTCCGGCCAGGTGCTGACCGACAACCTGGCGCACGCGCGCGACCTGCTGGAGCAGGCCGCGCAGGCGGGCGCCGAGCTGGCGGTGCTGCCCGAGTACTTCTGTCTCATGGGCGCGAGCGACCAGGACAAGCTGGCGCTGGCCGAGCCCTTTGGCGACGGCCCGGTGCAGCGCTTTCTTGCGCAGGCCGCGCGCGAGTGCGGGCTGTGGCTCGTGGGCGGTACGTTGCCGCTCACCAGCCACGATGCGGCGCGCGTGCGCAACAGCTCGCTGGTTTTTGACCCGCGGGGCGCGTGCGTGGCGCGCTACGACAAGATCCACCTTTTCGGCTTCGATCGCGGCGACGAGCACTTTCACGAGGCGCGCAGCATCGAGCCGGGCGATGCGCCGGTGCATTTCGACCTTGCCGCGCGCGACGGCACGCGCTGGCGCGTGGGGCTCTCGGTCTGCTATGACCTGCGCTTTCCCGAGCTGTACCGTGCGCATGCGCGGGCGGGCTGCGATCTGCTGCTCGTGCCCAGCGCCTTCACCTGGACCACGGGGCGCGCGCACTGGGAGGTGCTGCTGCGCGCCCGCGCCATCGAGAACCAGGCTTTCGTGCTCGCGGCCGCGCAGGGTGGGCAGCATGAAAACGGCCGGCGCACCTGGGGCCACAGCATGGTCGTCGACCCCTGGGGTGAGGTGCTGGCGCAGCAGGCCGAAGGCGCGGGCGTGGTGCTGGCCGGGCTCGATGCGGGGCGCCTGCGCGAGGTGCGCGCTCAGCTACCCGCGCTCGACCACCGCGTGTTGTAGGGCGACGTTTGCGTGGGCGTCCCCCGGACGCGCCTACCCGCGTTGACGCTCGCCCACGTAGATTTCCACGCGGCGGTTGCGCGCGCGGCCCTCGGCCGTGGCGTTACTGGCGATGGGCTCGTGCGAGCCGCGCCCCGCCACCTGGATGCGCGCCGGGTCCACCCCGCGATCGGCGAGGTAGTTGCGCGTGCTGCTGGCGCGTGCCACCGACAGCGGGTCGTTGACTGCGTCCGAGCCCGTCGAATCGGTGTGGCCGATGATGCGCACCTCGGTGCCGGGGTTGGCGCGCAGGCTCTGCGCGAAGCGGTCGAGCACGGTGCGCAGATTGGGTTCGATGTCCGCGCTGCCAGTGGCGAACGAGATGTCACTCGGGATGTCCAGCTTGAGCTGGTTGTCCGCCGTCTGCGACACCGTCACGCCGCTGCCCTGCGTGGCCGCCTGCATGTCGCGCTTTTGCTGTTCCATGTGCTGCGACCAGATGTAGCCGCCCAGCGCGCCCACCCCGGCGCCGACCACGGCGCCGGTGCCGGCGGAGCCACCGGTCAGCGCGCCTATGGCCGCGCCGCCGAGCGCGCCTATGCCCGCGCCCGTCGCGGTGTGGCGCTGGGTGTCGCTCATGTTGGCGCAGCCCGTGAGCAGGGCGGCCGCTGCGATGATCGAGAGTGTGGCGTTGTGGCGCATGATGTCCTTCCTTTCGCTATGGCTTGGGATCCTTGCCCGGTGGCGGGGCATCTGGTGTGTCGTCGGCATCGCGGTGCAGTTCGCCACCCTTGCGGCCCGAGAACATCGTCCACCAGATCAGCAGCAGGAACAGCACGAGCGCGAGCATCGCTTCAAGGAAAATCAGCAGCATGTCGTCGCGCCTCTTGCGTTTCACCATCGGATTCTTCATTGTAGGAGTGCTCTCCGCATGCGGCACGCGCCCTCCCGCGCCCGCGGGCGGAGCCGAACCCATCGGCACGGTGGGGCCGCCCCGGCTCGGCCCCCTGGGCGGCCCCACCGC
>JAIOIA010000120.1:0-2261 GCA_019912745.1 Comamonas sp.
CTAGGCAGGAGGTAGAACCATGAATACATGGCTCAACCAGGGACGCCTCCGGCGGCCTGGCAGGGGCCTGAAGAAATGAGAGAAATCAGTCGAGAGCAAATCAACTAACCGCCTCGAACACAAAAATCCTGACACTCCCGACAATTCCGCGCTCGCTCAGATGAATTTCAGCGTCAGCCAGCACTGCGTCTCGGTTTGTTGTTTGCTTCATCAGGATAGCCCGTACGTTTCGATACAGCGCCATCTTGCGCTGAGTCGTGAGCTTGGGGGTTAGCGCATAGATTGGTAAATGGCTCCGATAGCGACTCATCCAAAGCGCGGTGGCACCTGAATCGGTCAACGCGACGATTGCCTTACACCCCAAGTGATGTGCCGTAAACAGAGCGCCCATGGCAATGGATTGGTCAACTCGCGACACGTCTTTATCAGTTCGGTATTCGTCCAGCTGAAAACCCTGCGCTCGTTCCGCTTCTACGCATATGTTTGCCACTTCGATGACCGTTTCAAGTGGGAATCTGCCGGTGGCGGTTTCTGCACTTAGCATCACCGCATCGGTACCGTCCAGCACTGCGTTGGCTACGTCGCTTACCTCAGCTCGAGTAGGCACCGGGTTTGCAACCATCGACTCCATCATCTGCGTAGCGGTGATAACAATCTTGTCGGCATCGCGCGCCAACTGAATCATCCGCTTCTGAAGCGCAGGCACGGCTGCGTTGCCAACCTCAACTGCTAGGTCGCCCCGGGCAACCATGATGCCGTCACTGGCGGCCAATATGGATTCCAAGTTCGGGATGGCTTCAGTACGTTCAATCTTCGCAATCAGACCGGGAAAATGACCGCTCTGGTCTGAATATTGGTTGCACAGCCTGCGGGCCGACTCCATGTCACCCGCGTTTTTTGGAAAGCTCACGGCGACGTAGTCGGCCTTGATGCTCATCGCCGTCTGTAGGTCTTGCATATCCTTGGCAGTCAGAGCCGGCGCTGAAAGGCCGCCTCCTTGCTTGTTGATGCCTTTTTTGTTGGAAAGCTCCCCGCCCATCTTGACAGTCGTATGTATCTGCTCACCTTGCACGTCGTACACGGTCAACACAATCAGGCCGTCGTTGAGCAGCAGGGTATCTCCAGGCTTTACGTCGCGCGGCAAGTTCTTGTAGTCCAGGCCGACTCCTTCTACGTCACCAGGCTTGACTCGGGACGCGTCCAGGACGAACGGCATGCCAGGCAATAGCTGCACTCTTCCCTCCTTAAAGTTCCCTACGCGAATCTTTGGCCCTTGTAGGTCTGCCATGATGGCTACCTCGAGAGCTGCTTTCCCTGCAACGTATCGGACCATCGCCGCTCTATCAATATGGTCCTGCGCTGAGCCATGACTGAAGTTGAGTCGGACGACGTTTACTCCAGCACGAATCATCTTCTCCAGCAGCTCTGCATCACTAGATGCGGGCCCCAAAGTTGCTACGATTTTGGTAGCCCTGTGATTCACGCTGAAGCCTCCCCAGCCACTCCGATGCGTACCATCGCCTTGCGCACCAGACCAGCCAGTCCATGAGGTTGATAACTGAAAGCGCATGGCCTTGCCTCGGTCTCCACTTCAGCGGTTAAGTGGTCCTTCCCATCGAGCACTAGAATAGAGAGAGAACGCCCATCAGGAGGCAGCCAGGCGCCTGCATTCGCAGCAATCACATGCGCAAACATCTCAATGAGCCTTCCCTAGGTATGCCTCTCGAACAGCGGGGTCGTTTCGTAGCGACTCTGCTGCACCCTGAATGACCAGTCGCCCGGATTCGAGCACGTACGCATAGTCCGAGATTCGTAGTGCCGCTTCGGCGAACTGTTCCACAAGCAACATGGTCATGCCTGCGCGCTTGAGCTCCGAGATGGTCTCGAATACCTCTTCGACTATCTTTGGGGCAAGCCCCATCGACGGCTCGTCGAGCAGTAGCACTGCAGGACGTGCCATGAGCCCGCGGCCAATTGCGAGCATCTGCTGCTCGCCACCCGAAAGCGTGCCCGCCAGCTGGTTGTTGCGTTCCTTCAATCTCGGAAACCGCTCGAAGACCATCTCCAGGTCCTGACGCGCGTCGACACTTAGGCGCCCGAGACGTGCATGTCGGAAGGAGCCAACCTCCAAGTTGTCGGTAACTGACAGAGTGGGGAAGATTCGACGACCCTCTGGCACGTGCGCAATCCCGCGGCGGCTCACCAAGTGCGACGATTCGCCCGTGAAATCAAAGCCATTCAGGAGCATCGAGCCACTTTTG
>JAIOIA010000121.1:0-41847 GCA_019912745.1 Comamonas sp.
TCTGTGCTCGTGATCGGCCTGCGCAAGCGCAACCCCGTCGGAAAACTGTTGCTGGGCAGCATGGCGCAGGAGATCCTGCTCAACGTGCCCTGCCCCGTGCTGGCGGTCAAGGCCGACTGATTTTTTTCGATAGGGCCGTCCGGCTGCGGCGGCTGCAGATCGGCTCTCATGGCCACCGGGTGCGATCGAGCTCTCCGATCAGGCGGGTGATGTCCGCGATATCGGTGGCATCCGGTAGTTGCGCCACATAAGCCTGCAGGTCTTGCAGCGCCTGCGCGCTCCGGCCCAGCTGGGCCAGTGCGATTCCCCGGTCGCGCCGTTCGCTCCAGGCATCGGGTTCGAGCACCAGCAACCGGTCCTGCACGGCGACGCTGCGCTGCCAATCCCTGTTGGCGCGGTGGATTTCCTTGAGGTTGCGCAGCATGCGCGCGACGATGTCGCGCGCCGACGCCGCCTGCAGGTACAGCGCCAGAGGCAGTTCTTCATCCCCCGCGTCGGCCAGGTGCTGTCGCAGTGGCTCCAGCCGCTCGGCAATGTCTTCCGGAGAAAGGGATTGGCCCGTCAGCGGATCGATCACCACATAACCGTCGGGCAGACGCACCTTCACCAGGAAATGTCCGGGGAAGGAAACACCATCGGCGCGCAGTTGTATGCCATGGGCCAACTCCAGCCACACCACTGCCAGCGATACGGGTATGCCCATGCGCGTGCGCAACACCTCATGCAGATAGCTGTTGTGCACCGCGTAGTAATCATTGCGGTTGCCCGAAAAACCCAACTCGGTATAAAAGAAATGGTGCAGCATGCGCAGACGCGTGAGCGCGCCTGCGTCGGCGGGCAGACGCATTTTCAGGCGGTGCGTCAGCGTGTCGATTTCAGTCACCAGCGCCTGCAGGTCCAGCTGCGGCTCATCGTCCTGTGCAAGGCTCGCCGCGGCCTCGAACAGAGGCATCGCGTCGCCCGCCTTGACCAGGGTGGCGAAATACTCGAGCGGCGTGGGGGCGAGCCATTTCATCAGCGACGCGCCAACTGTATCCATTTCAGGCCGCTGGCCGTCAGCGCCGTGAAATACACGACGACGGCGCTCAGCAGCAGGCCGGCAAGCAGTGCCGCGCGTTCGAGCGGCTGCGCACGCAGCGCCAGCCAATCGAACTGCGCCGATGTCCAGACCAGAAACAGCGCTAGGGCACAAGAAGCGCCGGCGACGCGGGTCAGGAAGGCGCGCCAGCCCGGCAGCGGTTGGTAGCGCCCCTTGCGGCGCAGCCCGACGAGCAGCCAGGTCGCATTCACCAGCGCACCGATGGCGATGGACAGGGCCAACCCGGCATGGGCCAGCCAGGGAACGAACACAACGTTGAGCATCTGCGTAATGACCAGCACGACAATGGCGATGCGCACGGGGGTGCGTATATCCTGGCTCGCATAGTAGCCCGGAGCGAGCACTTTCACAGCGACCAGCCCGAGCAGGCCGACACCGTAACCCATGAGCGCGGAGGCGATGCGCAGCACGTCGCTGTCGTGCAGTGCGCCATAGTGAAAAAGCGTGGCCACCAGTGGCCGGGCGAAGGCAAGCAGCCCCACGGCGCAGGGCACGGCCAGTAGGACGACCATGCGCATCCCCCAGTCCAGCATGGCCGAATAGCGCTCGTTGTCGCCCCTGGCGATGGCGCCCGACAATTGCGGCGTGAGCACCACGCCCAGCGCCACGCCGAGCAGAGCCGTCGGGAATTCCATGAGCCGATCGGCATAGAAAAGCCAGGTCACGCTGCCCGGCGTGAGGTAGGACGCGATTTGCGTGTTGATCATCAGCGACAGCTGCGCCACGCCCACGCCAAGCACGGCCGGTGCCATCAGCGAGAGAATGCGCCTGACCCCGGGATCGCGCCACGCCGAGCGGATGCCCTGGAAGCCCAGCGCGAGCCGTGGCAGCAGGCGCAGGCGGTGCAGCGCCGGAAATTGAACCGCCAGCTGCAGCGCCCCGCCCGCCATGACCCCCCCGACCATGGCGAAGATCGGCTCGATACCCCGCGCGGCCAGCCATGGGGCACCCCACCACGCCGCCCCGATCATGCTCAGATTGAGCAGCACTGGCGTGACGGCCGGCACGGTGAAATGCTTCCAAGTATTAAGAATGCCCGACGCAAGCGCCACCAGCGACATGAAACCAATGTAGGGAAACATCCAGCGCGTCATGAAGATGGCGGCATCGAACCCCGCCGGATCCTGGCGCAGGCCGCTGGCCAGGGCCCAGACGAGCGCCGGCGCGCCCAGCATGCCCAGGATACTGGCGACGACGAGCACGCAAAAAAGCGCCGTGGCCACCGCATTGATCAAGCGGTGGGTATCGGCTTCTCCGTGTTGCTCCCGGTGTGCGGCCAGCACCGGAACGAAAGCCTGGCTGAACGCGCCCTCGGCAAACAGCCGCCGAAACAGGTTGGGGATACGAAACGCGACGTTGAACGCGTCGGTGAAAGTGTTGGCGCCGAAGATGGCCGCCATCAGCAGGTCACGTGCCAGCCCGGTGATGCGCGAGGCAAGCGTCAGCAGCGAGACGGTGGAGGCGGCTTTGAACAGGGACACCGGCGCGAGTGTATGCGCGCGTGGAGCCACTCAATAAACAGGCTGCAATGAATTACAATCGCCTGTTCTGCTTTCATCATCCACAGACACTCAAGGAATTCCACCATGGCCTCTGGTAAGCCAACCAAAAAGAACCCTCGCCTTGCATCCGGCCGCAAGCGCGCACGTCAGAACGTCAAGCTCAACGCAGCCAACACTTCGCTGCGCTCCAGATACCGCACCTTCGTGAAGAACGTCGAAAAGGCTGTTCTCACCGGCGACAAGGCCAAGGCGACCGAAGCCTTTGCCAAGGCGCAGTCGGTCATCGATTCCATCGCCGACAAGGGCATTTTTCACAAGAACAAGGCGGCTCGCGACAAGAGCCGTCTGTCCGCCAAGGTCAAGGCCCTGGCCAGCGCAGCCTGATCCATTCAGGTTGCACGCACGGGCGCTTTGGCGCCTGCCGTTTGTAACGGGTGCGCTGAAAGCAGAAAGAAAAACCGCCTTCGGGCGGTTTTTTCGTTGTGGATCGATCGCGCGCTTCAGCGCTTGTCCAGCAGGCACGCTTCGGTCACCTGCAGATCGTTGTCGCGCGCGAAATTCATGACGAAATCCCAGGCCATGGGCTCATGCTCGCGCAGCTCTGTGCTCACCACCACGCAGTTGATGCCGTTCATGCTCGCAGGCACGCACCACGGCGAGTAACTCAGGTGGCTTTGGGGCGTGGCGGCGGGTCCCCCGGGGCGGAACTGGCTCATGACGCCAGCCAGTCGCTCGGCCCAGTCGCTTGGGCGAAAGCGCCTGCCGTCGCGTGTCATGCCCTGAATGAAAATTTCTCTGGAAGAGGTAGCAACCATCGGTGCCCGGCGGGGGGTGAAAGTGCCTGCTGCAGGTCAGCAGCGGCAAACTAACCATTCTAACTCTTATACAAGAGTTGGACCTCTGAAACTAGGCCGTTCGGTCCGGGTCGGGAACGTGCGGCGATGCATGCCTAGAATGTAAACTTTTTTCCTGGCAGGCCTTCAGGCCCGCACCTTCTGGAGATATTGCATGAGCGCACCGATTCCTGTCGCCTCACCCCACGTGATGAACACCTACAACCGGGTGCCGATCGCGCTTGAGCGAGGCCGAGGGGTGCGCGTGTGGGATGTGAACGGCAAGGAGTACATGGACGCGCTCGCGGGCATTGCCGTGAGCACGCTGGGGCACAACCACCCCAGACTGGTGCCGGCATTGCAGGATCAGGTCGCCAAGCTGATCCACTGCTCCAATTACTACCACGTGCCCGGGCAGGAGCGCCTCGCCACGCTGCTCACCGAGCGCGCCCACATGGACAAGGTTTTTTTCTGCAATACCGGGCTGGAGGCGAACGAAGCCTCCATCAAAATTGCCCTGAAGTACGGCGTGGACAAGGGCATCAAGCGCCCCATCATCGTCGTCTACGAGCACGCCTTTCACGGTCGCTCCATCGCCACCATGGCGGCAACGGCCAACGCCAAGGTGAGGAGCGGCTTCGGCCCCCTGCCCGACTGGTTCGTCCGCGTGCCGGTGGATGACGCCGCGGCGCTGGAGGCGGCAGCAAAGGCGCATCCCGACATCGTGGCCGTGATGCTCGAACCCATCCAGGGCGAAGGCGGCCTGCACCCGATGCACGCCGACTACCTGCGCCAGGTGCGCGCGCTGTGCGATGCCCGGGGCTGGCTGCTGATGCTCGACGAAATCCAGTGCGGCATGGGCCGTACGGGCAAATGGTTTGCCCACCAGTGGGCTGGCATCGTGCCCGACGTGCTGAGTATGGCCAAGGGGCTCGCCTCGGGCGTGCCCGTGGGCGCGGTGCTGGCGCGCGGGGCCGCGGCCGAGGTGCTGCAGCCAGGCAACCACGGCACGACGTTCGGCGGCAATCCGCTGGCGATGCGCGCGGGCGTGGAAACCATCACCATCATGGAAGAAGACGGCCTGCTGGCCAACGCGACCGAGGTGGGCGGATACTTGAAATCGGCGTTGCAAAAAGCCCTGGGCAGCCATCCCGCGGTCAATGAAGTGCGCGGTCAGGGCTTGATGATCGGTGTTGAGCTCGATCGCCCCAGTGGCGCCTTGATCGGCCTGGCGGCCGAAGCCGGCCTGCTCATCTCGGTGACGGCCGACAGCGTGATCCGCATCGTGCCGCCGCTGATCCTCACGCGCGCCGATGCCGACGACATTGTGGCGCGCCTTGCCCCCGTCGTGCACGACTTCCTGTCGAGACAGAGCTGACCCATCATGAAGCATTACCTTCAGTTTTCGGATTTCACGGCGAACGAATATGCTTATCTGTTTGCGCGCACGGCCATCATCAAGCGCAAGTTCAAGAGCTACGAGAAGTACCATCCACTGGTCGACCGCACGCTGGCCATGATCTTCGAGAAGGCCAGCACGCGCACGCGCGTGAGCTTCGAGGCCGGCATGGGGCAGCTCGGCGGCACGGTGGTGAACCTCACCAGCACCGACAGCCAGCTCGGGCGCTCGGAATCGATCGAAGACACGGCGCGCGTGATCAGCCGCATGACCGACATCGTGATGATCCGCACCTTCGGGCAGGAGCGCATCGAGCGCTTCGCGGCGCATTCACGCGTGCCGGTCATCAACGGCCTGACCAACGAGTTCCACCCCTGCCAGATCATGGCCGACCTGTTCACCTACATCGAACACCGCGGCGCCCTCGCGGGCAAAGTGGTGACCTGGGTGGGCGACGGCAACAACATGGCCAACACCTGGCTGCAGGCGGCCGACCTGCTGGGCTTTACCGTGCACGTGAGCACGCCCAGCGGCTACGAAGTCGATGAGAAACTGGCCTTTGCCGGCCGCCAGCCGCGCGCGGGCTGCTACAAGATTTTCAAGGATCCGACGCAGGCCTGCCAGGGCGCCGACCTGGTGACGACCGACGTCTGGACCAGCATGGGTTACGAAGCGGAGAACGAGGCGCGCCGCAAGGCTTTCGCCGACTGGTGCGTGGACGAGAAAATGATGGCCGTGGCCCGACCCGACGCCCTTTTCATGCACTGCCTGCCCGCGCACCGTGGCGAAGAGGTGAGCGCCGAAGTCATCGATGGCCCCCAGTCCGTGGTCTGGGACGAGGCCGAGAACCGCATGCACGTGCAGAAAGCCATCATGGAATACCTGCTGCTGGGCCGTGTGAGCGAAGAACAGCCTTGAGGAGTCAGGCCCGCTTCGCTGGCGACGGCTTCTTGAGGCCGTAGAAGAACACCTAGGCGGTGAGGAAGTACACCAGCGGGTAGGCCAGCATCCAGCCCCAGAGTTCGAGCACGGCGGCCAGCGACTCCGATGCGGTGAGCAAGGCCCGCAGTAGCGCGGCCGCAAGCCCTACCGTCCAGCCCAGCAGCAGCGCGTAGGCCAGCACGGTGAGCAGCAACAGACCCCAGCGGCCACGGGGCAGATGCAGCTGCCGCCGTGCCAGACGCGCCGGAATGCGGTACAGCCGCACCAGCGCCATGCAGAACACGATGGGCACCAGCAGCGCGGGCAGAAGGATCATGCGAACTGCTCCGCCAGCTCAGCTTGCAATGGTGGCCGGGTAAGTCACCGCCCCGCCCTCTCCTACCACCGCACCGGCGGAGAGGTGAGCTGCCTCGATCTTGCCCAGCCCCATGATGTGCCAGACGGTCTCGCCGCGCGCGAGCAGATGGTCGGCGACAATGCGCCGGTGACAGCGCCACCACAGCACCTCCGAGCACATCAGCGCGCAGCATTCGCGTCGGCCGATGTCGAGCAGGTACGCAAAACCTGCGGCAAAGGCGGGCGTGCAGGCATAGTCGGCATAGCGGTGAAAGCTGTCGTTGTCCCACCAGGCATTGGTGGTCGCGGCCACTTCGTGGCTCTTGCCGCGCAGGCCGCCGAGCGCTGCCACATGCTCGTAATGAATGCCGAACACGGGCAGCTCGCGCGTCAGCGCATCCTCGTTGAACTGCGGAAACTTGCGCGAGCCCGGTATCTTGCGTATGTCCACCACGCGCTCGACGCCCGCCTCCTCGAGCAGCGCGGCAAATTCCTGCAGGCGGTGCATGGAGTGGCCGATGGTGAAGAACGGCGAGGTCATAGCAAGGTCAGCGCTGTTCCGTAGTGCGCCGCAACATGGTCGGTCTTGTCGCTCTCGATTTCGTACTGGGGCCTGGCCTCGGACGCGTGGTGGCGATGGCCCTTGTAATCGAAATCACGCACGTGCACCGCGACGATGGTGCCCGAGACGCGCCCGGCCTCGGAACTCCAGCCGACGTGATCGCCCACCTTGAAACACCGTTCCATACCCGGCCTCTTGCAGATTTGAAAGAAAACAGGCCAAAAAGCTTACCCATCAAGCGCGAGCAGCTATGGGTAGCGTAGCGTTTCAGCGCCCGACCATCTTGCCCGGCACCACCCATTCGTCGAACTGCTCGGCCGTGAGAAAGCCCAGCGCCAGCGCCGATTCGCGCAGGCTCGTGCCCTCGGCGTGCGCCTTTTTGGCGATCTTGGCCGATTTGTCGTAGCCGATGTGGGTGTTGAGCGCGGTCACGAGCATCAGCGAGCGTTGGACGAGTTCGTCGATGCGCGCACGGTTCGGTGCGATTCCCACGGCGCAGTGGTCGTTGAAGCTCACCATGCCGTCGGCCAGCAGCCGCACGCTTTGCAGAAAGTTGTACGCGATCATGGGCCGGAACACGTTCAGCTCGAAATTGCCGCTGCTGCCGCCGACGTTGATCGCCACGTCGTTGCCCAGCACCTGCGCGGCCAGCATGGTCATGGCCTCGCACTGCGTCGGATTGACCTTGCCGGGCATGATGGACGATCCCGGTTCGTTCTCAGGGATGGTGATCTCGCCGATGCCGCTGCGCGGCCCGCTGGCCAGCCAGCGCACGTCGTTGGCGATCTTCATCAGGCTGGCGGCCAGGGTCTTGAGCGCGCCGTGGGCATGCACCAGCGCATCGCAACTGGCCAGCGATTCGAACTTGTTGGGCGAGGTGACGAACGGCAGCCCGGTCAGGCGCGCCAGTTCCGCCGCGACCTGCTCGGCATAGCCCTTGGGCGCGTTCAGGCCCGTGCCCACGGCCGTGCCGCCCAGTGCCAGTTCGCACAGGTGCGGCAGTGCCGTGCGCACATGCGCCTCGCCATGCGCGAGCTGCGCCGCCCAGCCCGAAATCTCCTGGCCCAGCGTGAGCGGTGTCGCGTCCTGCAGGTGGGTGCGGCCGATCTTGACGATGTCGTCGAAGGCCTGGGCCTTGGCCGCGAGCGTGGCGTGCAATTTCGAGATCGCGGGCAGCAGCTTGTGCGTGATGGCCTGCACCGCCGCCACGTGCATCGCCGTCGGGAACACGTCGTTGCTCGACTGGCTCTTGTTCACGTCGTCGTTGGGGTGCACCAGGCGAGCCTCGCCACGCGCGCCGCCCAGCAGTTCGCTCGCGCGGTTGGCCAGCACTTCGTTGACGTTCATGTTGGTCTGCGTCCCCGAGCCGGTCTGCCAGACGACGAGCGGGAACTCATGAGGGTGCTTGCCCGCCAGCACCTCATCGGCGGCGGCGATGATGGCGTTCGTCTTCTTCTCGTCCTGCAGGCCGAGGGCGTGGTTCACCCGGGCCGAGGCCTTCTTGACGGTGACGAGCGCATCGATGATCTCGGCCGGCTGGCGCTCGCCGCTGATGGCGAAATTCACCTTCGAGCGCTGCGTCTGCGCGCCCCAGAGGTGGTCGGCCGGGACTTCGACGTCGCCCAGGGTGTCGTGTTCGATGCGGGTGTTCTGGCTCATGCTGCAAGACTCCTGAAAATCAACAAACTGGCCTGATTGAACAGCAGATTCCTGACACCAGCGCTACGGCGCCCACTTGACCGCGCTGCGGCCCGAGTTATCGCGGCCGCGCTTGCGATAATCGGCGGTTGTCTTTATCTACCTTCCCACGTCCATGACCACGACCATCCGCTACGACGACCTGGTGGAATCGATCGCCGCTGCGCTGCAATACATCAGCTACTACCACCCCAAAGACTACATCGAGCACCTGGTGCGCGCCTGGGAGCGCGAGGAAAGCCCCGCCGCCAGGGACGCGATGACGCAGATCCTCACCAACAGCAAGATGAGCGCGATGGGCCACCGCCCGATCTGCCAGGACACGGGCATCGTCAACGTCTTTCTGAAAATCGGCATGGACGTGCGCTTCGAGGGCTTCGCGCCCGGTCAGAGCGTGGAAGACGCGGCCAACGAAGGCACGCGCCGCGCCTACACCTTCGAGGACAACACGCTGCGCGCGAGCATCGTGGCCGACCCGCTCTTCGCGCGCAAGAACACCAGGGACAACACGCCCGCCGTCACGCACATCCAGCTCGTGCCGGGCTCTACCGTCGAAGTCACGGTCGCGGCCAAGGGCGGCGGCAGCGAGAACAAATCGAAGATGGCCATGCTCAACCCGGGCGACAGCCTGGTGGACTGGGTACTCAAGACCGTGCCGCTGATGGGCGCGGGCTGGTGCCCGCCGGGCATGCTCGGTATCGGCGTGGGCGGCACGGCCGAGAAGGCCATGCTCATGGCCAAGGAGAGCCTCATGGAGGATCTCAACATGTACGAGCTGCAGCAGCGCTCGGCCAAGGGTGAAAAGCTCAGCCAGCTCGAAGAGCTGCGGCTGCAGCTGTACGAGAAAGTCAACGCGCTGGGCATAGGCGCGCAGGGCCTGGGGGGCCTGTCCACGGTGCTGGACGTGAAGATCATGCTCTACCCCACGCATGCGGCCAGCAAGCCGGTGGCCATGATTCCCAACTGCGCGGCCACGCGCCATGCGCATTTCGTGCTCGACGGCTCGGGCCCCGTGTACCTCGACCCGCCCAGCCTCGACCTCTGGCCCAAGGTGGACTGGGCGCCCAACTACGCCGAATCGCGCCGCGTGGATCTGAACACGCTCACACGCGAGGAGGTGGCGAGCTGGAAGTCGGGCGAGCGCATCCTGCTCAGCGGCAAGATGCTTACCGGGCGCGACGCTGCGCACAAGCGCATCCAGGGGCTGCTGGCCAAGGGCGAGAAGCTGCCCGTGGACTTCACCAACCGCGTGATCTACTACGTCGGTCCGGTCGATCCTGTGCGTGACGAGGTCGTCGGCCCGGCCGGCCCCACCACCTCCACGCGCATGGATCCGTTCACCGAAATGATGCTTGACAAAACCGGCCTGATCGCCATGATCGGCAAGGCCGACCGCGGCCCCGAGGCGATCGCCGCGATCGAGAAGCACAAGAGCGCCTACCTGATGGCCGTGGGCGGCGCCGCATATCTCGTGAGCAAGGCCATCAAGCACGCCCGTGTGGTGGCCTTCGAGGACCTGGGCATGGAAGCCATTTACGAGTTCGATGTGGTGGACATGCCCGTGACGGTGGCCGTCGACGCCACCGGCACCAGCCAGCACATCACCGGCCCGGCGGAATGGCAAAAACGCATCGCAGCCAACCTGACGAAGAGCTTCACGGTGAGGAAGGCCACCGTCTGAGCCGGCCCATGGAAAACGCCTAAATTTCAGGCGTTTTCCGGGTGAAACGCTTGCTGTACAAGCGTTGATAGCTCTGTTTTTTGAACTACAAACCCAGCGCCAGGTTGGCTTCCTCGGTCATCATCGAACGGTCCCACGGCGGATCGAACACGATGTTGACCGTGACCTCCTCGATGCGCGGCAGGTTCAACAATTTGTCGTTGACCTCGTTGGCGATCACTTCGCCCATGCCGCAACCGGGCGCGGTGAGAGTCATGTCGATCACGATGCGCAGCTTGCCCGCCTCCTGCTCATAGGGTTCGAGTTCGCATTTGTAGACCAGCCCCAGGTCGACGATGTTGACCGGAATCTCCGGGTCGTAGCAGGTGTGCAGCTGCTCGTCGATCAGGCGCTTGATTTCCTCGTCGGTGGTCTCGTCGCCGTCGTGCTCCACCGTCATCGCCTCGGGCGTGTCCTTGCCGATGGCATCGGCATCCGCGCCGCCCAGACGCACGAGGCGCCCTTCCACCAGCAGCGTGAACGAGGTGCCCAGCGCCTGTGTGATCTCGGCCCACTGGCCTTCCTGCAGCTCATACGGTGTACCGTAGGGAACCAACTCGCCAACGACATCGCGGCGTATCAGCACCGACTCGCGTGAACGCGCCATTTTTTCAAGCTCCTGAATGTGATGTTTCGGTCGAGGCCGCGCCGTCCTGCCCGGTGATGGCATGCATCAGCGCGTGCCAGCCCAGCAGCGCGCACTTGATGCGGCTCGGATAGCGGCGCACGGCAGCGAGCGCAATGAGCTTGCCGATCTCGACGTCGTCGGGATCGACCTCGCCCGTCAGCACGGCGCGAAAGTGCGCCTGCAGATCCTTGGCGAGGTGCACGTCCCGGCCCTTGATGGCCTCGGTCATCATCGAGCTCGATGCCATGCAGATCGCGCAGGCCTGGCCGCTGAAGGCGATGTTCCTGATTTTTTCGCCATCGAGCTCCAACTCCACGGCGATCTTGTCGCCGCACGAGGGGTTGGTGCCCTGCGCTTGGTGCGTGGGGTGCTCCAGATGGCCAAAATTGCGCGGAGCACGTTTGTGCTCCATCACGATTTGCTGGTAGAGATCGTCTTCTGCACTGCTCATCGCAAGGCTTTCACTGCGTAGGCCACGGCCTCGATGAGCCGATCCACTTCGTCGTGCGTGTTGTAGATGGCAAACGAGGCCCGCGTCGTCGGCCCCTGCACCAGCTGATCCAGCAGCGGCTGCGCGCAGTGGTGGCCGGTACGCACCGCGATGCCGCGCTCGTCCAGCAGCGTGCCGATGTCGTGCGGGTGCACGTCGGCAGCGACGAAGGACACCAGCGCCGCCTCGGTGGCGTGCGGCGCCAGCACGCGCACGCCCTGCACCGCCTGCAGGCCCGCCACGGCATGGGCACGCAGCGCATGCACGTGCGCGTCGATCGCCACGAGGCCCTGCGCCGTGATGAATTGCGCGGCTGCGGCCAGGCCCACGACGCCGCCCACGTTGGGCGTGCCGCCTTCCAGACGCGCGGGCAGCGGCGCAAAGCCCGCATCGTCATAGCTCACCCAGTCGACCATGTCGCCGCCCAGGCGCAGCGGGTACAGCTGCTGCAGCGCCGCGCGTTGGCCGACGATCGCGCCCGTGCCCATGGGGCCGTACATCTTGTGGCCCGAGAACACCAGAAAATCGCATGCGATCCGGTCGATCCGCGGCACCGCGTGGCTTGCGGCCTGCGCGGCGTCGAGCACGGTGAGCGCCCCAGCCTGCGATGCCATGGCCAGCATAGCCTCATACGGCGGGCGCTCGCCCGTCGCGTTGGCGCAGGCGGTGATGGAAAACACCTTGGTGCGCGGGCTCAGGAGCTTTTGCAGATCGGCCTCGTGCACCCGGCCTTCGTCGTCGGCGCGCAGGATCAGCAGCCTGGCGCCGGCATGGCGTGCCGCATGCTGCCAGGGCACGAGGTTGGCGTGGTGCTCCAGGCCGCTCACGATGATCTCGTCGCCCTCGCGCAGCCACGCATGCGCCGGGCCACCGGCCCAAAGACCATTGGCGATGGTGTTGAGCGCCTCGGTGGTGCCGGAGGTAAAGATCAGCTCATGCGCCTTGCCCGCTCCGAAGAACTGCTTGAGCACCGCGCGTGCGCCGTCGAAGGCGTCGGTCGCGCGCTGGCTCAGCGTGTGCACGCCGCGGTGGATGTTGGCACGATCGTGGGCTTCGAAAGCGCGCATGGCGTCGATCACCGCCAGCGGCATCTGCGTCGTCGCGCCGTTGTCCAGATAGGCCAGCGGATGGCCGTGCACCTGCTGGTGCAGCACCGGAAACAGCGCGCGCACCGCCTGCACGTCCAGCCCGCTCGCGCTGGTGGCTGCGAAATTTTCACCCACGGATGCTCTCCCCTGCCGCGCCCCACTGGCGAGCAATGGCCTCGTGCAGCCACGGGCCGTCCAGCCACTGCGTGAACGGCGCCTCGGGGTCGTCCAACGTCTCGCCCATGCAGCGCCCAAGCACCGCGCGCGCCATGCCCTCGATGATGAGCGAGCGTGCCGTTGCATCATCCAGGCCGCGCTGGCGCGCATAGAACAATGCGTCCTCGGGCAGCGCGCCCCAGGTGGCGCCGTGCACCGCCTGCACCGCGTCGTGCAGGATTTCCAGGTGCGGGCGCAGCTGCATGTGCGGCTGGCCTTCGAGCGCCACGCCGGTCAGGCGCTGGAACACGTCGGCCTCGTCCGAGCCGGGCGCGATGCGCGCATAGGCATTGGCCACCGTCTTCGCCTTGCCGCTGGCCAGCGTCAGCGTCTCGACTTGATGGCGCGCGCGCGGCGCCAGCAGGTCGCCGTACATCTGGTAGTCCAGCGCCTTGCCCGCCGTCAGAACCAGTCCCGCGTGACGCGATTCGGCTCCCTTGCCGTTGAGCGCCACGGTGTTGCGCTGCAGATGGTAGCCACTGCCGATGGATGCCAGTGCCTGCGCATAGTGCGCATCCGCGTCCAGCGCCACATGCACGTGATGCGCCACACGGTCCTGCGCGCCCGGCGCCACGATGCGCAGGTGCTGCACATGCGCGCCCCGCGCCACATGGATGTGCGCGATCAGGTTTTGTGCCACCCCGCCTTCATGCGCGCCAAAATCATGCTGCTCCAGCAGCACGAGCCGCGCGCCCTCTTGCACCTCGAGGATGAGCAGTGGCGCTTCCACCGCACCCGTCGCGGCATGGTTCAGATGCAGCACCAGGGGCTCACCCGCGGCCGCCACCGACAGATGCAGACCAGCCGCGCACAGCGCGCGGTGGGCCCAGGCAAAAGGCGCCGCCCTGTCGTCGTCGGGCGAAGGAAGATCGGCAAACAAGGTGCCGCGCTGCGCCGGATCAAGCGCGCTCAGATACCTGGCGGTCACGCCCGCCGTGCTTTGCTCCTGAAGGGTCCAGCCGCTGTCTGCATGGGCCGCAGGCAGTTCGGCCGCGCCCAGCCAGCTCTCGAGCGCGGGTGGGGGCAGCGTGCGAAAGTGCTCGCTGCGCCGACCGGGCCAGACCAGGGCCTGCGCGTGCTCGCGCGCGCTCCGCCGTTGGGTTTGAACGCCATCCATCATCACGCTCCCACGGCCGCGGCCTCGGCGGCCGCCGCATGCTGCTTGAAGCCGGTGCGCGCGATGCCGCGCGCCAGCTCGATGTCGCCCTCTTCAACGATCTTGCCGCCATCCAGGCGCAGCACGCGGTCAGGCTGGAGCAGTTCGATCATTTGCAGGTAGTGCGAGATGATGATGAAGGCCGTGCCTTCGCCGCGCATGCGCTCCACCAGCTTGACGACGGCGCGCACGCCATCCACGTCCATGCCCGAGTCGATCTCGTCGAGCATCGCGAGCCTGGGTTTCATCAGCGACAGCTGCAGCAGCTCGTTGCGCTTGCGCTCGCCGCCCGAAAAGCCTTCGTTCACCGGGCGGCTCAGCATGGTGGCGGGCAGGCCCAGTTCCTTGGCCGCGGCCTTGGCGCCTGAGAGAAAGTCGAAGGCATCCTGCGGGTCTTCGCCGCGCGCCTGGCGCACCGCGTTGATGGCCGTGCGAATGAACAGGTTGTTCTTGACGCCCGGCACATCGGGTGGTGCCTGGAACGACACGAAGAGGCCTGCGCGCGCGCGCTCATGCGCCTCGAGCGGGATCAGGTCGGTGCCGCCCAGCAGCGCCTGGCCCGCGGCCACGTGGTAGCTCGGGTGCCCCGCCAGTGCCATGCCCAGCGTGCTCTTGCCGCTGCCGTTGGCGCCCATCAACACCACCAGCTCGCCTTCGGGCACGTCCATCGTGACCGATTGCAGCACCGTGCGCTCACCGATGTCGACGCGCAGATCGCGGACCTGCAGCAGGGCGGAATGGGTACTCATCATCAGACTCTCTTCTTCAAAATGGGGCAAAACAGAACGCGAACCGGCAATCAACCGACCGAACCTTCGAGCGACACGGCCAGCAAGGCCTTGGCTTCCAGCGCAAATTCCATCGGCAGCTCTTCAAGCACCGCCTGGCAGAAACCGCCGACGATGAGCGCCGTCGCTTCCTCGGGATCGATGCCGCGCTGCTGGCAGTAGAACAGGCGCTCTTCGGAGATACGCGTGGTGGTGGCTTCATGCTCCACCACGGCATCGGGGCGCGCGGTATCGATGTAGGGGAAAGTGTGCGCGCCGCACTGCTTGCCTATGAGCAGCGAATCGCACTGCGTGTGATTGCGCGCGCCTTCGGCGCCGGGGTTGATGCGCACCAGCCCGCGATAGGTGTTCTGTGCATGGCCCGCGCTGATGCCCTTGGAGACGATGCGGCTCTTGGTGTTCTTGCCCAGGTGCACCATCTTGGTGCCGGTGTCGGCCTGCTGATAGTGGTTGGAGACCGCGATGGAGTAGAACTCGCCGCTGGACTCGTCGCCGCGCAGGATGACGCTGGGGTATTTCCAGGTGACGGCTGAGCCGGTCTCGATCTGCGTCCACGCGATGCGCGATCGCTTGCCCGCCGCCATGCCGCGCTTGGTCACGAGGTTGTAGATGCCGCCCACGCCGTTTTCGTCGCCGGGATACCAGTTCTGCACCGTCGAGTACTTGATGAAGGCGTCGTCGTGCGCGATGAGTTCCACCACCGCCGCGTGCAACTGGTTCTCGTCGCGCTGCGGCGCGGTGCAGCCTTCGAGGTAGCTCACGTCGCTGCCCTCTTCCGCGATGATCAGCGTGCGCTCGAATTGTCCCGAGTTGGCGGCGTTGATGCGGAAGTACGACGACAGCTCCATCGGGCAGTGCACGCCCCTGGGGATGTAGACGAAGGAGCCGTCGGAGAACACGGCCGAGTTGAGTGCGGCGAAGTAGTTGTCGCCCACCGGCACCACGGTGCCGAGGTATTTCTCGATCAGCTCGGGATGGTGCTCCACCGCGTACGAGAAGGAACTGAAGATCACGCCCACGTCGGCGAGCTGCTTGCGAAACGTCGTGCCGACCGAGACCGAGTCGAACACCGCATCGACCGCCACGCCCGCAAGTGCCGCGCGCTCGTGCAGCGGCACGCCGAGCTTCTCGTAGGTCTCGAGCAGCTTGGGATCGACCTCGTCGATGCTCTTGGGCTTATCCTTGGCCGACTTGGGCGCGTTGTAGTAGCTGATGCCCTGATAGTCGATCTCCGACAGCTTGAGGTAGGGCCAGGTGGGCGCTTCCATCTTGAGCCAGCGCTCAAAGGCAGACAGGCGCCACTTGAGCAGGAACTCGGGCTCCTTCTTCTTGCGCGAGATAGCGCGGATGGTGTCTTCGTTCAGGCCCGGCGGCAGCGAGTCCGATTCGATGTCGGTGACAAAGCCGTACTGGTAGCTGCGCTGCAAAGCCTGCGTGAGCGCGGCGTCCTGCGGTTTGTCTTCACTGGCCACGGGGGCGCTGACGTTGTCTGCGGATTCAAGCATGTCGCTCGCAAGGAAGGTGCGTTAAATATGCATATCATATGCATCTTTAGCGGCTGGGACGCTCTCAGGGTTTTGTTGCGCCGCTATCAGCTTCGAGAGCAACAAGTGACGGCGCGCCCGGTGTAAGGCGGTTGCAGACCGGCCCCTCCAAGACACAAACAGGCCAGCGTGTCGACCACGCTGGCCTGCAGGGCCGACAAGGGCCGCAAGAGCGGTCAACGGGAAGTCGATTTTACTTGACTGACGCAAAAACCGCGTTGAGCGTCGCGCTCGGTCGCATGACTGCGTCCAGCTTGGCCAGGTCGGGCAGGTAATAACCTCCGATGTCCGCCGAATGCCCCTGCACGGCCGCCAGTTCGCCGATGATCTTCGCCTCGTTGCTGGCCAGCTGTTGGCTCAGCGGCGCGAAGGTCGCCGCCAGCTGCGCATCCTCGGCCTGGGCGGCCAGCTCCTGCGCCCAGTACAGGGCCAGGTAGAAGTGGCTGCCGCGGTTGTCTAGTTCGCCCGTGCGCCGGCTCGGGCTCTTGTCGTTTTCCAGCAGCTTGCCCGTCGCTGCATCGAGTGCCTTGGCCAGCACCACCGCCTTGGGGTTGTGGTTCTTGATGCCCAGCTCCTCCAGGCTCACGGCCAGCGCGAGGAACTCGCCCAGCGAATCCCAGCGCAGGTGATTTTCTTCCACCAACTGCTCCACGTGCTTGGGCGCGGAGCCGCCGGCGCCCGTCTCGTACATGCCGCCGCCCGCGAGCATCGGCACGATGGAGAGCATCTTGGCGCTGGTGCCCAGCTCCATGATGGGGAACAGGTCGGTGAGGTAGTCGCGCAGGATGTTGCCCGTGACGCTGATGGTGTCGAAGCCCCGCACCACGCGCTCAAGTGTGTAGCGCATGGCGCGCACCTGGCTCATGATCTGCACTTCCAGCCCGCGGATGTCGTGCTCGTTCAGATACATCTTCACCTTGGTGATGAGCTGGTTCTCGTGTGGGCGGTAGGGGTCGAGCCAGAACACCGCCGGGGTGTTGGACTGGCGCGCGCGCGTGACGGCGAGCTTCACCCAGTCGCGGATCGCGGCGTCGGTGGTGCGGCACATGCGCCAGATGTCGCCCTGCTGCACCTGCTGGGAGAGCAGCACCTCGCCGGTGGCGTTGTCGGTGATGTTGACCGTGCCGTCCTCGACGATCTCGAAGGTCTTGTCGTTGGAGCCGTATTCTTCCGCGCCCTGCGCCATCAGTCCCACGTTGGGCACGGTGCCCATGGTGGTCGGGTCGAACGCGCCGTGCCATTTGCAGAAGTTGATCATCTCCTGGTAGATGCGCGCGAAGGTCGATTCGGGCATCACGGCCTTGACTTCCTTCAGGCGTCCGTCGGCGCCATACATCTTGCCGCCGTTTCGGATCATCGCGGGCATGGAGGCATCGACGATCACGTCGTTGGGCGAATGGAAATTGGTGATGCCCTTGTCGGAATCGACCATCGCCAGTTCCGGCCCATTGGCGTGGCAGGCATGCAGGTCGGCGCGGATTTCGTCCTGCACGCTCTTGGGCAGCTTGGTGATCTTGTTGTAGAGATCGACCATGCCGTTGTTCACGTTCACGCCCAGCTCTTCGAGCACCTTGGCATGTTTGGCGAATGCGTCCTTGTAGAACACGCGCACGCAGTGGCCGAAGACGATGGGGTGCGAGACCTTGAGCATCGTGGCCTTGACGTGCAGCGAGAACAGCACGCCGGTCTCGCGTGCGTCGTTGATCTGTTCCTCGTAGAACTCAAGCAACGCCTTCTTGCTGAAGAACATCGAATCGATCACGTCGCGGTCCTGCAACTGGACCTTGGGCTTGAGCACGATGGCCTGGCCCGCCTTGGTGATGAGCTCCATGCGCACTTCGCGCGCGCCGTCGACCGTCATGGACAGCTCATCGTTGTAGAAGTCCCCGCGCTTCATGTGCGACACGTGCGTGCGCGAGGCGGCGGACCACTCGGCCATCTTGTGCGGGTGCTTGCGCGCATATTCCTTGACGGCCTTGGGCGCGCGGCGGTCGGAATTGCCCTGGCGCAGCACCGGGTTCACGGCGCTGCCCGTGCACTTGTCGTAGCGCGCGCGGATCGCCTTTTCTTCATCGGCCGCGGGTTTTTCCGGGAAGTCGGGAATCTTGTAGCCCTTGCCCTGCAATTCCTTGATCGCGGCCTTGAGCTGGGCGACGGTGGCGCTGATGTTGGGCAGCTTGATGATGTTGGCATCGGGCTGCAGCGTCTTCTTGCCGAGTTCGGCCAGGGTGTCGGGCACCTTCTGGCTGTCGGGAAGACGGTCGTTGAATTGCGCCAGGATGCGCGCGGCGAGCGAAATATCGCTGCTTTGCATGTGGATGCCCGCGGCCCGGGCAAAGGTCTGCACGATGGGCAGCAAGGAGGCCGTGGCAAGGCGCGGCGCCTCGTCGGTCAGCGTGTAGATGATGGATGTTTCCTGTGTGCTCATCGCTCAAATTCCCTAAATGACGAAGTGACGGCTTACCCGCCATGAATATTGGAGTGTCTGCCAGCGTTTCATGATATCGGAGTTCCCTTTCACAAAGCGGAAATTGATACGTTCCATCTCCGTCATCGAAGCCCGCCACATCCGCCGGTGGCAACGGCCACGAAAAAGGGTCTGCGGCTTGTGGCCACAGACCCTTGCGTGTCGTGCAACGACCGGCGTGATCAGGCGAAATTGCTCTCGGCGAAGTGCCAGTTCACCAGGCGGTCGAGCACGGTCTCGACAAACTTGGGGCGGGCGTTGCGATAGTCGATGTAGTAGGCATGCTCCCACACGTCCACGGTGAGCAGAGGTTTGTCGGCCGTGGTCAGCGGCGTGGCGGCGTTGCTGGTGTTGACGATGTCCACGCTGCCATCGGGCTTCTTCACGAGCCAGGTCCAGCCGGAGCCGAAATTGCCGCCGGCGCTCTTGACGAAGGCCTCGCGAAAGGCGGCGTAGCTGCCCCACTTGGCCGTGATGGCCTTGGCCAGCGCGCCGTGCGGCTCGCCGCCACCCTGCGGTTTCATGCTGTGCCAGAAGAATGTGTGGTTCCAGACCTGCGCGGCATTGTTGAACAGGCCGCCGCTGGCCTTCTTGACGACCTCTTCGAGCGTCATCTTTTCGAATTCGGTGCCTTTTTGCAGGTTGTTCAGGTTGGTGACGTAACCCGCGTGGTGCTTGCCGTAGTGAAATTCCAGCGTTTCCTTGCTGATGTGCGGCGCCAGCGCGTCAAGCGCGTAAGGCAGGCTGGGCAACTCGTGTTGCATGATTTCATCCTTTCTGTCGTGAATCCATGAGAGATGCCGATGTGCGGCATGACCGGGTCATTGTAGAAAGGAACACAAAAACGCGCCGGGCGCGTGTAGGCCCCGGCCCGGCCGCCGAAGCGGCTGCGCGAAAGGCCGTCAGATCAGACGCGGTTCGGTGACCTGAAGATCGAGCTGGCCTTCGGCCAGCCGTGCCTGCAGCAGCTGCCCCGTGCGCACTTGGGCCGGGCGCACCACGACCTGCCCGTCGTCGTCGGTCAGCAAGGCATAACCGCGGGCAAGCACCAGGCGAGGGTCGAGCAGCCTCAGGCGCGTACGCACGCTTTCCAGCCGCTCGTTCTGGCGCAGTCGCATGCGCTCAAGACTTGATGAAAAATCGGTTTCAAGCCTTTGATGGGATTGCGTGAGAAACTCTTGTTTTCGGAGTAACGCATGACGCAGCTGCTGGCCGAGCTGGCTCAGGCGCAACCCGGCGCCAGCGACCAGGGCCGATGGGCGCCCCAGCTGTGCCGTTGCCCCGTCCAGGCGCTGGTGCTGCTGGTCGAGCCGCGAGCGCACCGCATCGCCCAAGCGCGCCTGCGCCAGGTCGAGCGCAGCCAGCCAGTCGGCACGGGGCTGCGCCACCAGTTCGGCGGCGGCCGTGGGCGTGGGCGCGCGCACGTCGGCGCAGAAGTCCGCGATCGTGAAATCGGTTTCATGGCCGACGCCGCAGACCAGCGGCACCGGGCTCTGCACGATGGTGCGCGCCAGTCGTTCGTCGTTGAAGGCCCAGAGGTCTTCCATGGAGCCACCGCCCCGCACCAGCAGGATGACGTCCACCGGCGGGCACGCGAGCGCGCCGCGCACCGGTTGCCCGGCGCAAAGCTCATACAGCCTGGACAGTGCGGCGCAGAGCGTGGCGGGAGCCGCCTCGCCCTGCACCTGCGCCGGGACGAGCACCACCGGAACATGCGGGGCGCGCCGCGCCAGCGTCGTCTGCACGTCGTGCAGGGCGGCCGCGCCCAGCGACGTCACCAGTCCGATCGCGCGCGGCATCACGGGCAGCCGCCGCTTGCGCGCGCCGTCGAACAGTCCTTCGGCCTCCAGCCTGGCCTTCAGGCGCAGAAACCGCTCGAAAAGCTCGCCCTGGCCCGCGCGCTCCATGCCCTGGACGACGAGCTGCAGATCGCCGCGGGTCTCGTAGACCCCCAGCTGCGCCCGAACATCCACGCGCATGCCTTCACGCGGCACGAAGTCGAGCTCGCTGGCCGCGCGGCGAAACATGGCGCAGCGCAGTTGCCCCTGCGCGTCCTTCAGGGTGAAGTAACAGTGCCCGCTCGCAGCCCTTGAAAACCCGGAAATCTCTCCGCGCACCGTGACGGGATTGAACCTTGCCTGCAAGGCATCCGCCACGGCACGGCACAAGGCCCCAACCTCCCAGATCAGCGGCGCCACAGCGTCATTTGCGCCTTCAGACATAAGCGGGACAAGGGTTTGCGACGCATGTTCGACTGCGAGTCATCCACAACAGGCGGGAATCGGCTTTTTGTCTGTTGACCAGTGAACGCACGGCGAAAAAATCAGCACACCACATGTAATATGTTGATTTATAAAGAAAATTCACTGCTTATTTATTGAGCAAAACCAACAAAGCACCGGCTGATGCGCGCCTGACGCGCTTGTACCGCCACTTGCCCACAAAGTTATCCACAGGAACGGTGGATGAGCGGCCGATGTTGCGCTGCACCCAAACTTTGGTGTGGCCCAGACGGGCTGCGTCATAATCAATGGCTGACATCCAACCGCGCGGAGTGAGCCTTGCTTTCGATCATACAAGCCTCGGGCTGGCCTATCTGGCCGCTCATCGCCTGCTCCATCGCCGCCCTCGCGCTCATCATCGAGCGCTTCATTTCGCTGCAAACCCGGCGCGTGGCGCCGCCCAAGCTGCTGGACGAGGCCATGGCCGTGACGGCGCGCAGCCTGCCCGCGCCCGACGTGGTGAACCAGCTGGCGCAAAACGGCGCGCTCGGCGAGGTGCTGGCCAGCGGCATTCGCCAGCTCGCGCGCGATCCGCGCAGCACCACCGAGGATGTGCGCGCGGTCATGGAGGGCAGTGGCCGTGCGGCGGCGCACCGGCTGGAAAAATACCTCAACGCGCTGGGCACCATCGCTTCGGCTGCGCCACTGCTGGGGCTGCTGGGCACGGTGGTGGGCATGATCGAGATTTTTGGTGCGCAGGCCGGCGCGGGCGCGGTCGGTCACGTGGCGGGGGGTGGCAACCCGGCGCAGCTGGCGCACGGCATCTCGATGGCGCTGTACAACACGGCGTTCGGCCTCATCATCGCCATTCCGGCGCTGTTCTTCTGGAAGTACTTCCGCAGCCGCGTGGACGCCTACACGCTGCAGCTGGAGCTGGCATCCGAGCAGTTCCTGCGGCACCTGTCGCAAATGGGCCGGCGCCAGCTGTAACGGAGCGCGCCCATGCACTTTCGTTCCAGTCCCCGCGAGGAACCCAGGATCGACCTGATCCCGTTCATCGACGTGCTGCTGGTGATCCTGATCTTCCTCATGCTCACCACGACCTACAGCCGTTTCACCGAACTGCAGCTCACCCTGCCCGTGGCCAATACCGAGCAAATGCGCGATCGCCCGCGCGAGGTGAACGTGGCGGTGTCGGCCGACGGGCACTACGCGGTCAACCGGACGGCATTGCAGGGGCGCGGCGTGAACGACCTGGCGTCCGCGCTGCAGGCGGCCGCGCAGGCGGGGGGCGAGAGCATCCTCATCATCAGCGCCGACGCGATGGCGCCGCACCAGTCGGTGATCACGGTGATGGAAGCGGCGCGGCGCGTGGGCCTGTCGCAGGTCACCTTCGCCACCCAGTCTTCCGGGGCCGCGCCCCGTTGATTGCATGAACGAGCGCCTGCGCCGCGCCTGGACACATCGGGGCGCGCTGGCGCGGCTGCTGTGGCCGCTTTCCCGGCTGTACGGCGCCGCGCTCACGCTGCGCGGCTGGGCCTACCGACGCGGCTGGATGCGTCCGGCCCGCCTGCCTGTACCCGTGCTGGTGGTGGGCAACGTGGTGGCGGGCGGTGCCGGCAAGACGCCGGTCACGATGGCCGTGGTGCGGCACTTGCAGGGCGCGGGCTGGCGTCCCGGCGTGGTCTCGCGCGGGTACGGACGCGTGAGTCGCGGCTGCCGGGCGGTGACCGCGTCGAGCAGCGCCTCGGAGGTGGGCGACGAGCCGCTGCTGATCGCGCGGCGCACCGGTGCGCCCGTCTTCGTGGCCGAGGCGCGATCTGAAGCCGGCCGCGCGCTGCTCGCGGCGCACCCTGGCTGCGACATCCTGGTGTGCGACGACGGCCTGCAGCACCTGCGGCTGGCGCGCGACCTGGAGATCTGCGTCTTCAGCGAGCTCGGGGTGGGCA
This sequence comes from Comamonas sp., assembly GCA_019912745.1. Taxonomy (GTDB): domain Bacteria; phylum Pseudomonadota; class Gammaproteobacteria; order Burkholderiales; family Burkholderiaceae_C; genus Comamonas_C. Next base: position 22,640 of record JAIOIA010000121.1, read on the forward strand.
ACGGCTGGCTGCTGCCGGCCGGGCCGCTGCGCGAGCCCTGGCCGCGCGCGGTGGGTGCGGCGCTGTACCGTGGCACGGCCCCCGCGGGCACGGCAGTGGCTTTCGAGGTCACGCGCGCCCTTGCGCCGCACGCCATCGATGCCGCGGGTGCGCACCTGCCGCTCGGCAGCCTGCGCGGCCAGCCGCTGCACGCGCTGGCGGCGATCGCCGAGCCCGAGGCCTTTTTTGCGATGCTGCGCGCACAGGGCCTCACGCTCGCCTCGGCGCAGGCGCTGCCGGATCACTATGATTTTGATGGCTGGAAGCGCCCTAACCACAATGGTGAAAGGCTGATTTGTACCGAAAAAGACGCGGTCAAGCTCTGGCCCACGCATCCCGACGCGCTGGCCGTGCCGCTGCAACTGAGCGTGGCGCCCGCCTTCTTCACCTGGCTGGATGCATGCCTGGCCGCACTATCATCGACGCCCGCAGGAGTTGCCCATGGATCCGAAACTGCTTGAACTGCTGGTTTGCCCCGTCACCAAGGGCGCACTGGTCTACGATCGCGAGCATCAGGAGCTGATTTCGCACAGCGCGCGCCTGGCCTACCCGGTGCGCGATGGCATCCCCATCCTGCTGGAAACCGAAGCGCGTACGCTGACGGACGAGGAAATCGAGGCCAAGCCCCATCGCCCGGCCGCCGACTGACGCTCCGGCAAGCTGCGCGGCTTGCCTGGGCCGCGTGGCGCCGGGCGCTGTGTGGCTGGCTCCTCCAGGCTGACGAGAGCCCCACCGGGCCGGTGACCCTGTAACGAATGCCGTCACCCAGACCGGCGTTCAGGCTGCGTTCATGCCGACTCACCAAACTCGCGGCATGAGCATCAAACCAGCCCGCTCGCGCCGCCTAAGCCTGCACCCACCGGCCGCACCCCATCCGATCCTGAGGAGCCAGCGATGAAATTCCTCGGCCCCTTGCTGGCCGTGCTGACGGTACTGGCCACCGCGATGCTCGGCGCGCAGACCTATGCACCCTACGGGGCGGCCACCGCCGTCGGGATGGCGCTGGGCGCCGCGTCCATCGCGGCCATGAGCCTGGCCCTGGTTCTCGCGGCACGCCCATCGCCGATCGAACGTCTGTTCGGCGGGCTCGATCGGATGTACGGCATGCACAAATGGCTGGGCATCGCGGCCCTTGCACTGATGATCGGGCACAACACGCTGGAGCCTGACCTCGAAGGCGTGGTGCGCGAAACCCGGGTGGGCGAATTCGCCTCCGATCTGGGTGAAGTCGCGCTCAACGGTTTCATCGGCTTGCTGCTGATCAGCTGGATCAAGCGGATTCCGTTCACCCGGCTCGAACTGCCCTGGCCGATCTGGCGTTTCTTCCACCGCTTCACCGGCCTGCTGTTCGCCGTGGTCGCATTCCACCAGCTCGCTGTCGACCAGCCTGCCGGCATCGACGGCACGCTCGGCCTGTCCCTGAACGCATTCAGCCTGGCGGGGCTGGCGGCCTGGCTGTACACGCAATGGATCGCGCCCTTTGTGCGCCCGCGCACCTTCATGCTCGAGCGCGTCGACCGGCACGGCGCGGTGACCGAGCTGACGCTGCGCCCCGAAGGCCGGACGATGCGCTGGCAAGCGGGGCAATTCGCCTTCGTGTCCGCCACGGGCGCGGGCATGGCCGAGCCGCACCCCTTCACCATCGCCAGCGCTCCAGATGCCAGCGGCCGCCTGCGCTTCGGCATCAAGGCTCTGGGTGGCTGGACCCGGCGCCTGCCCCAGCGTCTGGCTCCGGGCCAGCGTCTGCGCATCGAAGGCCCTTACGGCCGCTTCGTGTTCCGCAAACGGGTGCGGCGGCAGGTCTGGCTGGCGGGCGGCATCGGCATCACGCCCTTCCTGGCCTGGGCCGAGGCCCTGACCGATGCCGACCGCCAGGACATCACGCTGGTCTGGGCCGTGGCGACGCGGGCCGAGGCCTTCGCCGCCGACCGGCTGGCCGCCATGGCCGCACGCCATCCAAGGCTCACGGTGCATATCGTCGCCAGCGCCGAGGACGGGCGCCTGACCGCGCGGCGGCTGGCGGAGCGGGTCGCCTTCCCGCTGCGCGAATCGCAACTGTTCTACTGCGGCCCGGTCGGCCTGCGCGATGCCATTGTCTCGGGGCTTGAAGCGATGGGACAGCGCCCCCGCCGGGTTCACTCGGAAGCGTTCGAGCTGCGCTGAAGGCTTCCCTGCCGAACGCCGCAGCCCGCCCAACCGTTGCCACCGTTGGCCGGACACGGCGGCGGCGATGAGGACCGCGGGTGCAGGATCGCCGGCTTTCGGCCCCAAGCCCTGCATGGGCCAGGTTTTGAACCCCGGCGCACCCGCGGCTACCGCGATCCAGGTGCAAGCGCCGTCAAAATACCCGCTGTTCCAATCTCTTCTCACCTGCACTGCCCGATATCCCCATGGCTTTTACCGTATTGATTCCCGCGCGTGTGGCCTCCACGCGCCTGCCGAACAAGCCGCTGGCGGACATCGCCGGCCAACCCATGGTGGTGCGCGTGGCCGAACGCGCGGCGCGCAGCGGCGCGGCACGCGTCGTCGTCGCGGCGGACAGCGCAGAGATCGTGCAAGCCTGCGAGAGAGCCGGCGTGCGGGCGCTGCTCACCCGCGCCGACCATGCGAGCGGCAGCGACCGGCTGGCCGAGGCCTGCGCGCTGCTCGGTCTGGCGGACGACGCCGTCGTCGTCAATGTGCAGGGCGACGAACCCTTGATCGATCCCGCGCTGATCGATGCCGTCGCCGCGCTGCTTGCGGTGCATGCCGATGCGAGCATGGGCACGGCCGCGCACCCGATCGCGAGCGAGGCCGACTTCGCCAATCCCAACGTGGTCAAGGTGGTCCTGGATGCGCGGGGCCTGGCGCACTATTTCAGCCGCGCGCCGATTCCCCACGCGCGAGATGCCGCGCCGGGCAGCGCCTGGTGGCAGGGTGCAGCAGCGCAGGGCCTCGCGCCGCTGCGCCACATCGGCATCTACAGCTACCGCGTGGCCTTCTTGCGCGCATTCGCCGAGCTGGCTCCGGCACCGACCGAGCGGATCGAGGCGCTGGAGCAGTTGCGCGCGCTCTGGCACGGCCACCGCATCGCGGTGCACGTCACGCCGCAGGCACCAGGGGCCGGCGTGGACACGCCCGAGGATCTGGAGCGCGTGCGCGCGGTCTTTGCCGCGCACCCTGCATGAACCCCGGCTGTAAGCTGTTGCAAGACATCTGCATGCTATTCTTGAATGCTGTAGCGCACGGCCTGCGGCGTGCCGCCCTATTTCAAAACTAGCGAGAGAGACCCCATGAAATTGATACTGCTTGGCGCACCAGGTGCGGGCAAGGGCACGCAAGCGGCCTTCATCTGCAGGCAATTTGGCATTCCGCAGATTTCCACGGGCGACATGCTGCGCGCGGCCGTGAAGGCGGGCACGCCGCTGGGCCTGCAGGCCAAAGCCGTGATGGACGCGGGCGCGCTGGTGAGCGACGACATCATCATCGGCCTGGTGAAGGAGCGCATCGCCCAGCCCGACTGCGCCCAGGGTTTTCTCTTCGACGGCTTTCCGCGCACCATCCCGCAGGCGGACGCGATGAAGGCCGCGGGCGTCAAGCTCGACTACGTGCTGGAGATCGACGTGCCGTTCGATGCCATCATCGAGCGCATGAGCGGACGCCGCTCTCACCCCGCGTCGGGGCGCACCTACCACGTCAAGTTCAACCCGCCCAAGGTCGCGGGCCAGGACGACGTGACCGGCGAGCCGTTGGTGCAGCGCGACGACGACCGGGAAGAAACCGTCAAGAAGCGCCTGCAGGTCTACAGCGACCAGACGCGGCCGTTGGTGGACTACTACGCCAACTGGGCCAAGACCGATCCGGCGGCCGCGCCCAAATACCGCGCCATCAATGGCTTGGGCAGCGTGGACGAAATTACGGCGCGTGCGCTGCAGGCACTCTCGCACTGACGTCATCTCTGCCCGACCGCACACCCCCCGCCGCACGCGGGGTGTTTCGTTTCAGGCGGCCATCAGCTCCAGCATCAGGCTGATGCGGGCCTTCACCGGGCTCAGGCCATCGGCATCGCGCCAGAGCTCGCCCGTGATCGCGGCGGTGCGCCCCAGCGGGCAGCGCGATGCAATGCGCACGGCCACACCAGCATGAGTGGCCCGCCGCAGGGCCGCCTCGAGTTCACGGTGCAGCGTGGCGTTGCCCGTGGCCCCCACCACGATGCCGCGCACACCGCCCGCCACCATCCGGTCCACCAGCGCGCCGTCGCAGCCCGCGTGGCTCAGCGCGATCTCGACGCGCGGCCAGGCCCCGTCGGTGAACGCGGGCGCCTGCGGCAAGGCGCCGTGGCGCGGGGTGATCGGCCGGGGCGGCGCATCGTGCGCCCAGCGAACCTGCCCGCCTTCCACCCAGCCCAGCGGACCACCGTCGAGCGAGGCGAAGGCGTTGAGCCGTTGCGGGTGCACCTTGCTCACGTCGCGCGCACCGTGGATGCTGCCGAGCGCGCAGACCAGCACGCCACGGGCCTGCGGATGTGAGGCGAGCCGCACGGCATCGAGCAGATTCTGCGGTCCGTCGGGCACAAGCGCCGTGGCCGGACGCATGGCGCAGGTCAGCACCACGGGCTTGTCGGCGGGCAGCAGTTCGTGCAGCAGCCACGCCGTCTCCTCGATCGTGTCGGTGCCGTGGGTGATGACGATGCCGCCCACCCGCGGATCCGCCAGATGCACCATGCAGCGCTGAGCGAGCCGGCGCCAGACGGCATGGTTCATGTCCTTGCTGTCAATCCGGGCTACCTCCTCGATCACCAGATCAGCGCCCGCCGCCTGCGCCAGGCCCGGTATGCCCAGCACCAGATCTTCGGTCGTGAGCTGGGCCGCGGTGTAGGTGTGACTGCCCGCCGCGCCCGTGCCGGCGATGGTGCCCCCGGTACCGAGAATCACTGTCTTTTTGTTCATGGGGATTGCAACTTTCGAAAAACTGATTGAAAATACAGTAACTGGATCGACGAACAGTTGTCCATCTGACCGAGCAACCGGAGCACCGCATGACCGATCAGCCCAGGCTTACCAGCCGCCAGCAGCAGATTCTCGAACTCGTCGAGCGCGCCATCGCGCAGACCGGCGCTCCGCCCACCCGCGCGGAGATCGCGCAGGAACTGGGCTTCAAATCCGCCAACGCCGCCGAAGAGCACCTGAGGGCACTGGCACGCAAAGGCGTGATTGAACTGGTCAGCGGCACGTCGCGCGGCATCCGCCTGCGTTCGGGCGCCCTGCGCCAGATCAACGCCCGTCGCGGCCTGCAGATCGATCTGCCCATCCCCGGGCTGGCCCAGTTGACCCTGCCGCTCATCGGCCGCGTCGCCGCCGGCTCGCCGATTCTCGCGCAGGAACACGTCGATCAGACCTACACCATCGAGGGTTCGCTGTTCCAGCACAAGCCCGACTACCTGCTCAAGGTGCGCGGCATGTCCATGCGTGACGCGGGCATCATGGATGGCGACCTGCTCGCCGTGCAGGCCACGCATGATGCGCGCAGCGGACAGATCGTCGTGGCCCGCCTGGGCGACGAAGTCACCGTCAAGCGTCTGCGCCGCAGCGGTGGGCACATCGAGCTGCTGCCCGAAAACCCCGATTACCCGGTCATCCAGGTGCATCCCGGCGAGCCTTTTGAAATCGAAGGCCTGGCGGTGGGTCTGATCCGCAACACCATGCTGATGTAGGCATGACCCGCACGCCGCAGGTGGCGGGCGTCTGGCCTGGCTCGGCGCGTTCAAGCGCCCGCAGGCCAACCCTGAAGGCGTGCGTTTTCCCGGCAATCCTGCCTGTGCTCAAGTCTGATGGAGTCTCACATGCAGTTCGTTCAACGCCCGCTCGCCTTTTCCCGCCTTCCCGCACAGGGCCAGGTCATTGCGCTGAGGCCCTTGCCGCATCCGCAGGCGGCCCGCGTGCACGCGGTCGGCCCCATCCGTGCCAAGGCACCCCGGCCGCTGCGCCTCATCGTCAATCGCGGCGCCGACGGCTCATGCCGCCTGATGGCCTCGGGGCGCTTGGCGGATGTCTGCGCCGAGCTCAACCGGCTGGCGCTGGCTTGACCCGGCCCCAGCCCTTGAGAGCGGCACGATGCCGTGCCACGGCCCGCGCGTCACTGCAAGGTGCATGACGCGCGGCAAGGCGGCGCCGCTGCCGCAGCGGTGCGGTCTGAAGCTCGGCGCTACGCCATGAGCTGCGCCCATACCTTGTCCAGGCGCTTGACGCTCACGGGGTAAGGTGTGCGCAGTTCCTGCGCGAACAGGCTCACGCGCAGCTCCTGCAGCATCCAGCGGTATTCCTGCATGCGCGCGTCCTCGCGCCCCTTGCGCTCGGCAAACAGGCGCCAGTAGCGCTGCTCCAGCGGCTGCAGTTCGCGCGTGCGGGCGACATCGCGGGCCGGGTCGGCACGCAGCTTGTCCAGGCGCAGGGTGATGGCCTTGAGGTAGCGCGGGTAGTGCTGCAGTTGCGCCCAGGGCGTGTCGAGCAGGAAATTCTTGTTCATCAGGATCTGCAGCTGCCGGCCCGCATCCTGCGCCGCTTGCGGCGCGTGGCGAGCGTCCTTGATCTTGCGCTGGCTGGCCGCATACTCGTGCAGGATCTCGCCCGCCAGGCGCGCGACTTCGTTGGCGATCAGGGTGAGGCGCGAACGACCCTCCTGCACGCGCAAGGCAAAACCGGCCTCGTCCACAGGCAAGGGGTCCTGTAGAAAGGCACGGTCCAGCGCCACGTCGATGATCTGCGCCAGCAGCTCTTCCTGCGTGCCCAGCGGCATGTAGGCCACGGCCATGCGCTGCAGCTCGGGGATGTTGCGGCTCAGGTATTTGAGTGCGTCGCGGATGGCGAGCGCGACCAGCCGCCGCAGACCCACGCGGTGGCGCGCCTGCGCCACCTCGGGTTCGTCGAAGACCTCGATGCCCACGCCATCGCCGCGATCGACGAGCGCGGGGAAGCCGACCAGGCTCTGGCTGCCGCGTTGCACTTCCAGCAGTTCGGGCAGCTCGCCAAAGGTCCAGGCGGTGTAGGTCGCATTGGCCTGCAGCGGTTGCTCCACTTTTTTTCGAGGAGCAGCTGGCGCTTTGTTTGCACGGATTTCAGATTGCTTTTGTTCCCGGATTGCCTCAGGAAGAGCGCTATCAGCTATCTTCAAGGTAGCAAGCGCCTGAAACGCCCCGCGCGCCCGGCCGCTCCACTGGGCCTTGAGGGCGGCCAGTTGTCGCCCCTGCCCGAGCTGGCGGCCGTGCTCGTCGATGATGCGAAAGTTCATGAACAGGTGGGGGCTGAGCATGTCGCGCTTGAAATCGGCCGCCTTCACGTCCAGCGCCGTTTCGTCGCGCACCTGCCTGAGCAGCACCTGCACCAGGCCGCCCCGCTCCCAGGCGCGTTCAGTCAGGAATTTTTCAGCCAGCCGGGCGGCGTGCTCGGCCAGCGGCACGAAGCGGCTCCTCGGACGCTGGGGCAGGCTCTTGAGCAGCGCCTGGATCTTGTCCTTGAGCATGCCCGGCACGAGCCATTCGGCATCGTCTTCGCTCACCTGGTTGAGCGCGAACAGCGGCACGGTCACCGTCAGGCCGTCGCGCGCATCGCCCGGCGCGTGCAGATAACTGGCAGCGCAATCCACGCCGCCCAGGCGCACCAGCCTGGGGAAGCGCTCGCTGGTCACGCCCGCCGCCTCGTGGCGCATGAGCTCATCCCGGGTCAGGCGCAGCAGCTGCGGATCGGCCTGGCTCGCCTGACGGAACCATTTGTCGAACGTGGCAGCGCTGTACACCCCCTCGGGGATGTGCTGCTCGTAGAAAGCGTAGATCAGTTCGTCATCGACAAGCAGATCCTGGCGGCGGCTCTTGTGTTCGAGCTCTTCGACCTTGTGCACGGCCTTGTGATTGGCCGCGAGAAAGGGCCAGTCGCTGTCCCACTCGCCCTCCACCAGCGCGCGGCGGATGAAGATCTGGCGCGCCTCGTGCGGATCCACGCGCCCGTAGTTCACGCCGCGCTGGTTGTAGACCACGAGGCCGTAGAGCGTGGCGCGCTCGTAGGCGATCACGTCCGCCTGCTTCTTGCTCCAGTGCGGATCGAGCAGCTGCTTCCTGAGCAGATGCGCCCCGACTTCCTCAAGCCACTGCGGCTCGATCGCCGCGATGCCACGCCCATACAGGCGCGAGGTTTCGACCTGTTCGGCGGCCACGATCCAGCGCCCTGGTTTTTTGTTCAGGTGCGCGCCGGGATGAGGGTGAAATTTGATGCCATGTGCGCCCAGGTAGGCATCGCTGTCCTCGCCCTTGTAGCCGATGTTGCCCAGCAGGCCCGAGAGCATGGACAGGTGCACAGCCTCGTAGCCGGCGGGCTGTGTGCTCAGCGGCCACTGGTGCTCGCGAACCACGGTGAGCAATTGGGTGTGGATATCTCGCCACTCGCGCACGCGGCGGATGTTCAGGTAGTTCTGGCGCAGCAGCTGCTCCCACTGGCGGTTGCTGAGCCTGTGGGTATCGCCCTCGCTCACGTCGTGGTTGTCACTCCCTCTCCCTTCGGGCGAGGCAGGGGGCGAGGCTTGCGCTGCACTGGCGCGTTGAGTCACCGGCAAGAACGCCTGGCGCCTGGCGCGCCCCGACACACCGGCCTGCGCCGCCATCTCTTTGCGGCTGGTTGCGACCACCTTGCCGCCGCGCGCATCGCCGAGCCACTTCCACAACCGGACGTAACCCGAAAATTCGCTCTTCTCGTCGTTGAACTTGGCGTGTGCCTGGTCTGCCTGGGCCTGCGCCTCCAGCGGCCGATCGCGCACGTCCTGAACCGACAGCGCCGCGGCGATCACCAGCACCTCGGCCAGCGCCCCGCGCGTGCGCGCCTCGACGATCATGCGTCCCACCCGCGGGTCCAGTGGCAGGCGCGCCAGCTCCCTGCCCATGGGCAGCAGCGTGCCCCGCTCATCGACCGCGCCCAGTTCCTGCAAGAGCTGGTAGCCGTCGGCGATCGCCCGGCCCGAGGGCGCCTCCAGGAAGGGAAAGTTCACCACGTCGCCCAGCCCCAGGCTCTTCATGCGCAGGATGACGCCGGCGAGCGACGAGCGCAGGATTTCCGGGTCGGTAAAGCGCTCGCGCTGGGTGAAATCCGCTTCGTCATACAGACGGATGCAGATGCCGTTGGCCACGCGCCCGCAGCGCCCGGCGCGCTGATTGGCTGCCGCCTGGCTGATGGGCTCGACCAGCAGCTGCTCCACTTTGCTTCTGAAAGAATAGCGCTTGACGCGTGCCGTTCCTGCGTCAATCACGTACCTGATGCCAGGCACAGTGAGCGAGGTTTCGGCCACATTGGTGGCGAGCACGATGCGTCGCTGGTGGTGACTTTCGAAAATCCGGTCCTGCTCGGCCTGCGACAGGCGCGAGAACAGGGGCAGCACCTCGGCGCTCCTGAGCACGGGCGAATGCTGCAGGTGCTTGCGCAGGTGGTCGGCCGCTTCGCGGATTTCGCGCTCGCCAGGCAAAAAGACCAGGATGTCGCCCCCGGCGCCACCTTGCCAGAGTTCGTCCACGCCATCGGCGATGGCGTCGTTCAGGTCGTGGTCCTTTTTTTCCTGGAACGGCCGCCAGCGTATCTCCACCGGGTAGGTGCGGCCGGACACCATGATGACCGGCGCCGGGCCGCTGCAGCCTTCAAAGTGCCGGGCAAAGCGCTCGGCGTCTATCGTGGCCGACGTCACCACTACCTTCAGATCGGGGCGCCGCGGCAGGATCTGCTTGAGGTAGCCGAGCAGAAAGTCGATGTTCAGGCTGCGTTCGTGCGCCTCGTCGATGATCAGGGTGTCGTAGGCCTTCAGAAGCGGATCGGTCTGCGTCTCGGCCAGCAAAATGCCGTCGGTCATGAGCTTGACCGAGGCGCCCTTTTGCAGCGTGTCGGCAAAGCGCACTTTGTAGCCCACCACCTCGCCTGGCGGCGTCTTCAGTTCCTCGGCAATGCGCTTGGCCACGCTGGAGGCGGCGATGCGCCTGGGCTGCGTGTGGCCGATCAGCTGGCCGCGCTGGCCTTGCGGGGCGTTGCACCTGCCCCGCCCCAGGGCCAGGGCGATCTTTGGCAATTGCGTGGTCTTGCCCGAGCCCGTCTCGCCGCAGACGATGACGACCTGGTGTTCGCGCAGCGCCTGCATGATCTCTTCACGACGCGCGCAAACCGGAAGCGATTCGGGGAAAGTGATTTCAAAGGTCATGGGAAGCCGGGGATTATCCCAAGGCTTTGGCCAGCCTCACGACGGCGCGCGGCGCCGCTACACTGCCGCTTTCACGCCAGACCACCCGCCACCACGACATGTCCGCCGTCTTCAACTTCACCTTCGTTCCGTGGTTCCGCTCGGTCGCGCCCTACATCCACAAATTCCGCCACCAGACCTTCATCGTGGGCTTGACGGGCGAGGCCGTGGCGGCCGGCAAGCTGCAGAACATCGTGCAGGACCTCGCGCTCATCCAGGCAATGGGTGTCAAGATCGTGCTCGTGCACGGCTTTCGACCGCAGGTGAACGAACAGTTGCGCCTGAAGGGCCACACGCCGCGCCACCACAAGGGCGTGCGCGTGACCGACCCGGTGGCGCTCGACTGCGCGCAGGAAGCGGCCGGGCAGTTGCGCTACGAGATCGAGGCGGCGTTCAGCCAGGGCCTGCCCAACACCCCGATGGCCGACGCGCGCGTGCGCGTGATCTCAGGCAACTTTCTCACGGCGCAGCCGCTCGGGATCGTCGATGGCGTGGACTTCCAGCACACCGGCAAGGTGCGCAAGGTGGACGTGGAAGGCATCCAGCGCGCACTCGACTCGCAGGCGCTGGTGCTGATCTCGCCCTTCGGCTTCTCGCCCACGGGCGAGGCCTTCAACCTCAGCATGGAAGAAGTGGCCACGCGTGTGGCGAGCGAACTGCAGGCGGACAAGCTGCTGTTTCTCTCCGAAATTCCCGGCGTGCGCGAAAAGCCGCTGGAACCTGCGGGCGAGGACAACCCCATCGACACCGAAATCACGCTCGCCACCGCGCGGCGCATGCTCGGCGAGCTGCCCGAGCCCGCCTCCCCCTCCGACCCGGCGTTCTACCTCGCGTGCTGCGTGCAGGCCTGCGAGCACGGCGTGGAGCGCAGCCACATCATCCCGTTTTCCGTCGACGGCTCGTTGCTGCTGGAGATCTACGTGCACGACGGCATCGGCACCATGGTGATCGACGAAAAACTCGAAGAGCTGCGCGAGGCCACGATCGACGACGTGGGCGGCATCATCCGCCTGATCGAGCCCTTCGAGCAGGACGGCACGCTGGTCAAGCGCAACCGCACTGAGATCGAGCGCGACATCTCCAGCTACCTCGTGATCGAGCACGACGGCGTGATCTTCGGCTGCGCCGCGCTCTACCCCTACCCCGAGCAGAAGACCGCCGAAATGGCCGCGCTCACCGTCTCGCCCGACAGCCAGGGCACGGGCGACGGCGAAAAGCTGCTCAAGCGCATCGAGCAGCGCGCGCGCGACATGGGTCTGGCCAGCATCTTCGTGCTCACCACGCGCACCATGCACTGGTTCCTGAAGCGCGGTTTCTCGCCCGTCGAGCCCGACTGGCTGCCCGACGCGCGCAAGCGCAAATACAACTGGGATCGCAAGAGCCAGGTGCTGGTCAAGCGGCTCTGAGGCGGAGCCTGGGGTCCAGGCTAGTCAAGCAGGTCATACAGGCCGCCATGCCCCTTGGTGCGCCCGTCCTTCGGCTGGCCTGTGGCTGCATCCACGGCGCGTAGAAATTCACGCATGGCGTCCACCACATCGCTTCGCATCTCGCCGGTCTGGATGGTCTCGTCCACGAACCGGCCGTTGTCCGTCGCCACGCGCAGCCACCCATCCGTCTTGTAGACCATGGAATCGATCAGCGACAGCGGCACGTCGAATGTGGTTTGAGGATAGCTGCCCGCCTGTGCCTCTGGCGCGCCGGTCGAGGGCACGCGCAGGTGCACGACCTCGCTGCGTCCGAAGTGAAAATCCGCGCCGCTCACCTGCGCCGTCTGGTAGGGCAAGCCGATGGTGAGCTGCACCACCCCGGGACGCTGGTCGCTCCAGCGCGCACTCAGCGCCGGGCAGCGCGGCTGCACGCAGATCAGGCTGGCGGGTTCCGTCGTGACCGTCTGGTTGCCATCCGGGGCGCTGACTTGCGTGACCAGCGGGGTCACGGGCGTGTGGCTGGCGCAACCCGCCAGCAGTCCCAGGGCACCCGCGGCGATCCACTGCGAACGATTCATGAACATGCTCCCTCAATGCCTTTGTAGGCGGTAGACCGCCGTGGCCATCTGCGTGAGGCCGCGCGCCTCGAAGCCCGGCTCGAGCGCCAGGATGTCGCGCCGCTGCAGCGGCTGCACATCCCAATGCGGCGCATAGCGCTCCAGCACTTCGACCTGAGGCACGGAAAACGGCGGCCCCTGCATCTCGTGCTGCGGGTATTCCAGTGTCACGAGCAGTCCGCGGCAACCCGAGGGCAGGCGCGCCATGAGATCCTGCACGTAGATCTGGCGCATGGAAGGCGGCAACGCCACCAGCGCCGCGCGATCATAAACGGCCACGCAGTCGGCCAGCACCTGCGCATCCAGCCCGAAGGCATCGCCGCAGATCACCTCGATCTGCGGCGTACCGTAGTGCGTGCCGTAACGCGACGACCAGGTTTTGGGCGTCCAGCCGTGCTCGGCGAAGAATTGCTGCACGGCCAGCGGCGAAAGCTCCACAGCGAGGATGCGATGCCCCTGCTGCGCCAGCCACGCCATGTCCAGCGTCTTCCCCGCCAACGGCACGAACACGCGACTTCCCCGCTCGAGCGCGAGCGCAGGCCAGTGCTTTTGCAGCAGTGGCAGCACCTTCGATTGATGAAAGCCGATGCGCCCCTCGCGCCAGTGCTGCAGCCAGAACGCCTGTTCCATGGGTCGATGCGTGATTGCCAAAACAGCCAGTGTAATGAATCCCCGGGCCCGTACGACTCGCTCGCGCTTCGCGGATGTCTGGGCACGATCGGCGAAAACTTGGCAAGATGACAGAGCTGGATGTTCAATCAAGGAGACTTCATGGCCCTGCCCGTCGTCGCGGCGAATTCGCCCATCCGTGTTCAACTGGAAGCCGACAAAACCTACCACTGGTGCCGCTGCGGTCGCTCGCGCAGCCAACCCTTCTGCGATGGCTCTCACCAGGGCACCGGCATCACTCCGTTGGCCTTCACCGCGAAGGAGACCGGCGAGGCGTGGCTGTGCCGCTGCAAGCAGACGCACAACGCACCCAACTGCGACGGCACCCACAAGCGCGTGCCGGACGACGCCGTGGGCAAGGAATTCACGCGCTGACCGGCAGGTCAGTACATGTGCTGACCGCCGTTCATGGCGAGGTTGCTGCCGGTCATGAAAGCCGCGGCATCGCTCACGATGAACGCCACCAGCGCGGCAATTTCCTCGGGCTGTCCGAGGCGGCCGACTGGAATCGCGTCGATGATCTTCTGGCGCACATCCTCGCGCACCGCCATCACCATCTCGGTGGCCAGATAGCCCGGTGAGACGGTGTTCACGGTCACGCCCTTGCGCGCCACTTCCAGCGCCAGCGCCTTGGTGAATCCATGGACACCGGCCTTGGCCGCCGAATAGTTGGTCTGCCCGAACTGGCCCTTGCTGCCGTTGATCGACGAGATGTTGACGATGCGCCCCCAGCCGCGCTCCACCATCGAATCAATGAACGGCTTGGTGACATGGAACATCGAGTCCAGGTTGGTGCGCAGCACGGCGTCCCAACCCGCCTTGTCGAGCTTGCGCAGCGTGGCGTCGCGCGTGATGCCGGCGTTGTTCACCAGGATATCGATCTGGTGGCCATCGGCATGGATGCGCCGCGCCATCTCCTGCGCCGATTCGTAATAGGACACGTCGACTTCATAGGCGGTAAAGGTGCAGCCTTGGGCCGCCTGTTCGCGCAGCCATAGGCCAATCTTGTTGTTGCCTGGTGTGTGCGTGACGATCACGCGGTGGCCGACATCGTGCAGGGCGCGCGCGATGGCTGCGCCCAGTCCTCGGCTGCCTCCCGTGATCAGCGCTGTTCGTTGGGGAGAAGTCATGGCGGGTTCCTTACGTTCTGGCCTTGCGCGGCGAGGCAGCGGCAGGTGCGGCCGGGGGCTGCGTCCACTGCTGATAAAGCTGGGCGACAGAGGGCGTTTCGGCGCTTGAGCCCAACGCCTTCGAGACAGACTCCTGCCAGTCGGCGAGCGCCTGGCGCAGGCCATCGGCAAAGGCGGTCTGGCTCTTGACGGCCACCTGCCCGACCACTTGGGCGGCGCCCATGCGTCCCTGGCACAGGCGCCAGAGCACCTCGGATGGCAGGGTGGCCAGCGCCTGCCAGTCGGCCGCCTGCTGCAGCCCTTGTATGCGGGAGGCCGTCTCCAGCACGCCATCGGCGCTCAGTTGTTGCATCCCTTCGATCCAGCGATGGCCGCTTTCCTGCACCAGACGCGCGACCTTTAGCTGCAGCTCGGCATTGGCCTTGTAGAGATGGATGGGCGATTCATCGTTCACGGCAGTACTCCACGGTCATGGTATGCCCCACCGGGGCGGGTCTGGGCCGTGCCTTGCGAGATGGCCCGATGGCATCGCGGCGGATTGGAGTCCACTGCGGGGGTCACGTCACCTCATCCTCACGTAGGTTCCAGGCGCATCGCCAAGCGGCGCATATGCGGCGCCGCGCATGCCCATGGCAGGCGGCGCGACGCGCCCGGCCGAGCGCTGCGCCAGCCACTGCTGCCAGGCTGGCCACCAGGAGCCCTCCTTCAGCGGCGTCGCGGCGCGCCACTGCTGCGGATCGACATAGCGACCGCCAGGGGCGCGGGTGACGATCTGGAAGCTGCGCCGGGGATGTCCCGGCTCGCTGACCACCCCGGCGTTGTGCCCGCCGCTGGTGAGCACGAAGGTCAGTTCGGCATCGCTGAGCAGATGCATCTTGTACACGGACGGCCAGGGCGCAACGTGGTCGCGCACCGTGCCGACGACGAACATGGGCACCTCGATGTCGGCGATCGCCACCGGCCTGCCGCCCACGCGGTAGCGCCCCTCGGCCAGATCGTTCTCCAGGTACAAACGCCGCAGGTACTCGCTGTGCATGCGGTACGGCATGCGGGTCACGTCGGCGTTCCAGGCCATCAGGTCATTGAACGCCTGCCGCTCGCCCAGCAGGTATTCGCGCACCCGGCGCGACCAGATCAGGTCGCGCGAGTTGAGCATCTGAAATGCCCCGGCCATCTGCTTGCCGTCGAGATAGCCCTTGTCCCACATCCCTGCCTCCAGCCAGGCCAGCTGGCTCTCATCGATGAACAGAGCGATCTCGCCCGATTCGCGGAAATCGGTCTCCGACGCCAGCAGCGTCAGGCTTTGCAGCCGCGCGTCGCCATCGCGCGCCATGGCGGCGGCGGCAATCGTCAGCAAGGTGCCGCCCAGGCAATAGCCGACCGCCTGCACCTTGCGCTCGGGCACGATGGCCGTGACTGCATCCAGCGCGTCCATGACGCCAAGCTGGCGGTAATCGTCCAGGCCGAGATCGCGATCGGCCGCCGTCGGGTTCTTCCAGGAAATGATGAACACCGTATGCCCCTGCCCGACCAGGTACTTCACCATGGAGTTTTCCGGCGACAGGTCCAGGATGTAGTACTTCATGATCCACGAAGGCACGATCAGTACCGGCTCGGCATGCACGTCGGGCGTGGTGGGCGCGTACTGGATCAGCTCGATCAGGTGGTTGCGAAACACCACCTTGCCCGGCGTGACCGCCACGTCCTTGCCGACCTCGAAGCCTTCGACCCCGGCCGGAGCTTCGTCCAGCGCCAGGCGCCGCGCATCGTCGAGGAAGTTCATGACGCCGCGCCACAGGTTGGCGCCGCCGCTGGCCCGGATCGCATCCAGCACTTCGGGATTGGTCCAGACGAAGTTCGAGGGCGACCACATGTCCAGCCACTGCCGCCCGGCAAACGTCACCATCTTCTCGTGATGGCGCGACACGCCGCGCACGTCGGTGGTGGCGTTGTGCCACCACTGCTGCTGCAGCAGGAAGGCCTGGTGGATCACGTTGAAGGGCCAGCGTTGCCAGGCCGGTGCCGCGAAGCGCTTGTCCTGCTCCAGAGGCTCGATGCATGTCGGGCAGCTGCGCGCGCCCGCGGCCTGCATGGCGTAGTGCGCCAGGCGTTGCTGCTTGTGCAAGCCCTTTTCGATCAGGCTGCGTCGCTTGCCTGGCGAGAGGCTCAGGTGCAGCGCCCAGTCATACCATGCCAGCAGGCCCGCAGTGGGTGCCAGGCCGCCGGTGCCACGCGCCCGCCAGGCATTAGCGAGCGTATCCAGGGCCTCGGGGCGTTTGTCTTCGGACGATGCCGGTGCGGGCTTTGCGTGCAGGTCAACAACATTCATCTCGTTTCCCCGGTATTTGCAAGTAACTTATTACTATCCTATCCTGTGCAGGAAAAGAAGCAAGCAAAAAAAGCAAGCCTTGTCGAACGACCGAAGATGTTTGTGCCTCCTGCGGCTCACGAAGTTCAGCCGCCTGCGGGCTATGAGCCATGGGAGGACGAGAGCCCTGCCCTTGCACGCTCACGAACCGGGCGTGCGCTCTTGTCATCAGGGTATTCCGCATGTTAAGATAGTAATTGGTTACTTACTTTTATGGGATTTCAATAGTGAGTGAACGTCCTCAGTACCTGTCCGCTGAAGAGCGGCGCGCGGCCACGGTGCAAGCGGTGGTCGATCTGGCGGCGGAACAGAATCCCGCCGAAATCACGACCACGGCCATTGCCGATCGCATGGGTTTGACGCAGGGCGCGCTGTTCCGTCACTTCCCCACCAAGGAAGCGATCGTGGAAGCCACGATGTCCTGGGTCGGCGAACGCCTTTTGGTCAGCGTGGACAAGGCGGCCGAAGGCGCAGCATCTCCCGCCACGGCGCTCGAAGCGATCTTCATGACGCATATCGAATTCGTGGCCCGGCACCCGGGCGTGCCGCGCATGCTGCTGGGGGAACTGCAGCGCTCCGGCGAAACGCTGGCCAAGCGCATAGTGCAGACCCTGCTACGCCAGTACGAGCAGCGCCTGCGCCGCCTGATGGAAGCGGGCAAGGCACAGGGTGAGCTGGATTCTGAGCTCGACGTGGATGCCGCCGCGGTGCTGTTCATCGGCACGATCCAGGGACTGGTCATGCAATCGTTGTTGGCCGGCAAGGTCAGTCGCATCCGCCGTGATGCCCCCGCCGTGTTTGCCATCTATCTGCGCGGCATCGCGTCCAGGCCATTAAGATGACCACTCATCCGCAACGCCGTATCTGGCACTGGCTGATCTCCCCGCTCGCGATCGGCTTCGGCCTGCTCACTCTTCGGGAGGGTGGCGCCGTTCTGTTTGTCGACGGCGCGGCGCGCCAGGCCGCCGGCCACTACGTGCCCTTCGTGCTCTTGTTCAATTTCCTGGCCGGGTTCGCCTACGTCGTCGCGGGCGTCGGCCTGTGGTGGCGCTGGCGCTGGGCCGCGTGGCTGGCGCTGGCCATCGCGGTGGCGACCGCCCTCGCGTTCCTGGCCTTCGGAGCGCATGTGGCGCTGGGCGGCGCCTGGGAGCCGCGCACGCCGGTCGCCATGACGCTGCGCACGTTGGTGTGGGCTGGCATATCGGTCATCGCCTGGCGCCGGTCAGCGGCGAATGTGCCGGTCGCACGCGAGCGCTGAGCACCTTTATCTAGCGGAAACCCATCGATGACAACTCCAAACCTCCTCTCCAGAAAAACCCTTTGGGTCGTGATCGCCGTCGTCGTGCTCGCTCTTGGCGGCGCACTGGCGTTCTGGCTGTCGCGCGACCACGGACAACAGGATGCATTGCGCCTCTACGGCAATGTCGACATCCGCGAGGTGCAACTGGCCTTCCGTCAGCCCGGGCGCGTGATGCAAATGGCTTTCGACGAGGGCGATGTCGTCAGCGCCGGCGATCGCCTGGCCACGCTGGACGCGCAGCCCTACCGGGATGCGCTGGCCGCCGCGCATGCCCAAGTGCAGGTCGCGCAGGCGGAACTGGCCAAGCTGCGCCGCGGCCTGCGACCGCAGGAAATCACCCAGGCGCGCGAGGCGCTCAGACAAGCGCAGGCGCAGGCGCTTGACGCCGAGCGCAACTTTCAACGTCAGAGCGGTTTGCTCGCGTCGGGTGCCAGCAGCCAGCGCACGGTCGATGCCGCGCGCACCGCTAGGGATCAGGCGGCTGCGGGTGTCGAATCCGCCAAAGCCGCCCTGTCGCAGGCATCCGAAGGCTTTCGCAAGGAAGACATTGAGGCAGGAGAGGCGCGCCTTGCAGCCGCGCAGGCAGCCGCAGCGCAAGCCACGACATCTCTGGCGGACACCGAACTCACGGCACCCAGCAACGGCACCATCGTCGCGCGGGTGCGCGAGCCCGGCAGCATGGTGGCCAGCCAGAGCACGGTCTACAGCCTGAGCCTGGACAAGCCGGTCTACGTGCGCGCCTACGTGGGCGAGTCGGACTTGGGGCGCATCGCGCCTGGTACTGTGGTGCGCGTCAAAACCGACTCATCAGTGAAGGTCTATCGCGGCCAGATCGGTTTCATCTCGCCGCGCGCCGAGTTCACCCCCAAGACGGTGGAGACGACGGATTTGCGCACGGATCTGGTCTACCGCCTGCGCATCGTCATCGACGAAGCCGACAGCGACAGTGGCTTGCGCCAGGGCATGCCGGTGACGATCGAGGTCGATGCGAAAGCCGGCACCAGTATCCCGGGGGAGCGTTGAGATGCAGGCAAGCCCCGCCATCACCGCCGTGCCCGCGGGTGCGGGCGAAGACGCTGCCGTGGTCATCGAAGAAGTGGACAAGCATTTCGGCCAGGTGCAGGCACTGCGGGGCTTGAGCGCGCGCATCCACTATGGGCGGCTGACAGGCCTGGTCGGCCCGGACGGCGCTGGCAAGACGACGCTGATGCGGATTCTGACCGGTCTCCTGGTGCCGAACGCCGGCCACGTCACCCTGGCCGGCTATGACGTGGTCCGGGACAACGACGCCATCCATGTCGCCAGCGGCTACATGCCGCAACGCTTCGGCCTGTACGAAGACCTGTCGGTGATGGAGAACATGCGCCTGTATGCGCAGTTGCGCGGCATGGATGCGGACCGCAACGCCGATCTGTTTGC
>JAIOIA010000013.1:0-28675 GCA_019912745.1 Comamonas sp.
CTGGCCAGCCGCTTGAAGGAATTGCAACTGCCGCAGGGGCGCCTGAAGACCGGCACGCCACCGCGCCTAGACGGCCGCACCATCGATTTTTCACGCTGTACAGAGCAGCCGGGAGATGGCATGCCGGGCGGGGTGAATGAGGGCATGCTGCCGGTGTTCAGCACCATGGGCCGGGCGACGATGCATCCGCGCCAGATGCCGTGCTGGATCACCAACACCAATGCGCGCACGCACGACATCATCCGCTCGGGGCTGGACCGTAGCCCGATGTTCACGGGGGTGATCGAAGGAACGGGTCCGCGCTATTGCCCGAGCGTGGAAGACAAGATCCATCGCTTCGCCGACAAGGAAAGCCACCAGATTTTCCTGGAACCCGAGGGCCTCACCACCCACGAGTTCTATCCCAACGGCATCTCCACCAGCCTGCCGTTCGACATCCAGTACCAGCTGGTGCACAGCGTGGCGGGGCTGGAGCACGCGCACATCCTGCGCCCCGGCTACGCCATCGAGTATGACTATTTCGATCCGCGTGCGCTCAAGAGCAGTTTCGAGACGCAGCAGATTCACGGCCTGTATTTCGCGGGCCAAATCAACGGCACCACCGGTTATGAGGAGGCGGCGGCTCAAGGTCTGTTCGCCGGGCTCAACGCGGCGCTGCAGTGCCGTGGCGACGCACCCTGGCTGCCCCGGCGCGATGAGGCCTATCTGGGCGTGCTGGTCGATGATCTGATCACAAAAGGCGTGACCGAACCGTACCGCATGTTCACGAGCCGCGCGGAATTCCGTCTGCAGCTGCGCGAGGACAATGCCGACATGCGTCTGACGGAAATCGGCCGGCGCATGGGCTTGGTGGATGATGCGCGTTGGGATGTGTTCTGTCGCAAACGCGATGCGGTTTCACGTGAAACCGAACGACTCAAGTCGTGCTGGGTCAACCCTCGGATCGTCGATGCGCAGGAAAGCGAGCGCCTGCTGGGCAAGGCGCTGGAGCACGAATACAGTATGTTCGATCTCCTGCGCCGCCCGGGCGTCGATTACGAGGCCTTGATGGGTTTGGGTGACGGGCGCTACGCCAGTGCCGATGTTTCACGTGAAACCCTCGGTGAGCTGCATCGCCCGGTGATCGAGCAGGTGGAAATCGCCGCCAAGTACTCGGGCTATATCGACCGGCAGAAGGAAGAAGTCGAGCGTGCCGCGCATTACGAGAATCTGGCGCTTCCGCCGGATCTGGATTACATGCAGGTGAGTTCTCTCTCGTTCGAGGTGCGGCAGAAGCTGCAGAAGCACCGGCCGCAGACGCTGGGACAGGCTTCGCGCATTTCGGGAGTCACACCGGCAGCCGTATCGTTGCTCCTGGTGCACCTGAAGAAGGGGTACTTCAAGGATATGCAAAGGCGTGAGGCTGCATGAATGCGACCTTGCGCGAACCGCTCCTGGCGGGCTTGAGCGATTTGGGTTTGGTGTTGCACGAGGCGCAGCAGGAACGCTTGCTGGCGTTCCTCTCGTTGCTGCAGCAATGGAACCGCGTGTACAACCTCACGTCCGTACGCGCCCCGGCGGAGATGCTCACGCACCACCTGCTGGACAGCCTGGCTGCGGTCGTTGCGCTGCGCCGGTGGTTGCAGGGGCTGGACGCTGCGGCGTCTGCGCGCCTGCTGGATGTGGGCTCGGGGGGTGGTCTGCCGGGCGTGGTGTTTGCCATCTGCCTGCCGGAACTGGCGGTGAGCTGCGTTGATGCCGTGGCCAAGAAGGCTGCGTTTGTTCAGCAGGCGGCAGGTACCTTGCAGTTGCGCAATCTGCGTGGCGTGCACGCCCGGGTGGAGAAGCTGGCTGGGGAATTCGATGTGGTGAGCAGTCGCGCGTTTGCTTCTCTTGGGGGTTTCGCGATCGGCTCGCGGCATCTGCTGGCGCCTCGGGGCGTGTGGCTCGCCATGAAGGGGAAGGTGCCCACGGAGGAAATGGCCGCCTTGCCATCCGATGTGACGGTGTTTCACGTGGAACCACTGCGGGTGCCGCAGCTGGATGCCGAACGTTGCATCGTGTGGATGCGGCCTCGCATGGCACTACACTAGCCGCACCCCTTGGCCCGCATTTCTCGCGGCCGCATTCCCGTTTTTACTGCTGCAGCATGGCCAAGATTTTCTGCATCGCCAACCAGAAGGGCGGCGTCGGCAAGACCACCACCACTGTCAATCTGGCGGCGGGCCTGGCCCGCATCGGCCAGCGCGTGCTCATGGTCGATCTCGACCCCCAGGGCAACGCGACCATGGGCTCGGGCGTGGACAAGCGAGCGCTGCCGCAGTCGGTGTACGACGTGCTCCTGGGGTCTGCCACGGTGCGGGAGGTCACGACGCGTGCCGAGGCGTGTGGCTACCATGTGCTGGGTGCCAACCGCGAGCTCTCTGGCGCGGAAGTCGAGCTTGTCGATCTGGATCGACGTGAAAGCCGCCTGAAGCTGGCGCTTGCCGCGGTCGACGGGGAGTACGATTTCGTCCTCATCGACTGCCCGCCCAGCTTGAGCCTGCTCACCCTCAACGGCCTGTGCAGCGCGCACGGCGTGATCGTGCCGATGCAGTGTGAGTATTTCGCGCTCGAGGGGCTGACCGACCTTGTCAATACCATCAAGCAGGTGCATGCCAATCTCAACCCCGATCTCCAACTCATCGGTCTGCTGCGCGTGATGTTTGATCCGCGCATCACCTTGCAGCAGCAAGTGGGCGAGCAGCTCAAGGCGCATTTCGGCGACAAGGTCTTTGACACCGTGATCCCGCGCAACGTGCGCCTGGCGGAGGCGCCGAGCTATGGTCTACCCGGCGTGGTGTTCGATCCCGGCGCCAAGGGGAGCCAGGCTTTTGTGGAATTCGCCCGCGAGCTGGTCGCTCGCACGCAACTCAATCGATAAGGACGCACATGGCAACGAAGAAACCCAGGGGCCTGGGTCGTGGGCTGGAAGCGCTGCTCGGCCCCAAGGTTCCCGAACGTGCCGATTCGCCTCTGACCGGCGCGGCGGATGGACCAGGCAGCCTGCCGCTCGATGTCATCGTGCCCGGCGTCTATCAACCCCGCACGCGCATGGACGAGGGTGCGCTGTATGAGCTGGCCGAAAGCATCAAGACGCAAGGCATCATGCAGCCCATTCTGGTGCGCAAGCTCGCGCAGGGGGAGCACGCGGGCAAGTACGAGATCATCGCGGGCGAGCGGCGCTTTCGCGCGGCGCGCCTGGCCGGTTTGGCCGAAGTGCCGGTGCTGGTGCGCGAGGTGGCCGATGAAGCGGCGGCCACGATGGCGCTCATCGAGAACATCCAGCGTGAAGACCTCAATCCACTGGAAGAAGCGCAGGGTCTGCAGCGGCTGATCCGCGAATTCGGCTACACGCACGAGCAGGTGGCGCAGGCGGTGGGGCGCTCGCGCAGTGCCGCCAGCAATTTGCTGCGCCTGCTCAACCTCGCCGAACCGGTGCAGACCATGCTGATGGCCGGTGATATCGACATGGGCCACGCCCGGGCGCTGCTGGCGCTGGAGCGGGCGGCGCAGATCACCGCGGGCAACCAGATCGTGGCGAAGAAGCTTTCGGTGCGCGAGGCCGAGCGACTTGTGAAAAAGCTGGACGCCGAGTTCACTCTGGTGCCGCAAAAGCCCAAGAAAGAGAAGTCGCGCGACATTCGGCGCGTCGAGGAGGAACTCTCCGACCTGCTCACCGCCGAGGTCGAGGTGCGCGTGAAAAAACGCGTCAAGCGTGGCAGCCGCACCGAGGAAATGGGCGAGATCGCCATCCAGTTCGGGTCGCTCGATGCGCTCGGCGGCCTGATCGAACGTCTGCGTGGATAGCCCTTGATGTGGCCACGCCCACCCTGGCCGCTGCCCGCGGTACTGGCGTGGGCGCTGTGCTGGCTGGTGTATCTGGCGGCGTTGCGCCCGCTGACGCCTCTGGCCGCGATGCTGCTGGCATCGGCGGTGGGCGTGCTGGCCAGCCTGCTGGCGCGGCGCTGGTGGCGACGCACGCTGGTGGCGCTGGGGTTCCCGCTGTCGCTCGCGCTCACGGGCAGTGCATTGCTGCCCCCGTGGGCCTGGCTCCTGCCCGTGGCCATGTTGCTGCTGCTCTACCCGGTGCACGCGTGGCGCGATGCGCCGCTTTTCCCCACCCCCGAAGGGGCGCTCGACGGGTTGGCGCAGAGCGCGCCCTTGCCTGATGGTGCGCGCGTGCTCGATGCCGGTTGCGGTGTGGGCGATGGCCTGCGGGCGCTGCGCCGGGCCTACCCGCGGGCGCGGCTCGAAGGCTTGGAGTGGAGCTGGCTGCTGCGCTGGATCTGCGCCTTGCGCTGCCCCTGGGCGCGCGTGCGGCGCGGCGACTTCTGGGGCGCTGACTGGAGCGGCTACCAGATGGTCTACCTGTTCCAGCGCCCGGAGAGCATGAGCCGCGCGCTGATCAAGAGCGGTGAAATGGCCCCGGGCAGCTGGCTGGTGAGCCTCGAATTCGCGCTGCCCGATGTGGCAGCGCATGCGCAACAGTGCACGCCGGGAGGGCGTTGCGTATGGATTTACCGAGCGCCTTGCTTGGAGACAGCCACCGCGCCCGCCGTTTCCTGACCTGAGTCAGGTTGTGCTCGCATGGCGTGCGGATTATTCGGCAGGTGAAGAAAAATACCGGTATCCGCTACCAGTTGTCGGTCCCTCGGGGGAGAGACGCGTCACACCTGAAAGAGGAGGGAGGTCACCACACACCACTCGTCCCGAGTCCCCCTGCTGAAATAGTGGATGAGAATCATTCTTGTGACAAATATCGTTTGCGAACGTACGATCTTGTCATTGGATGTAACAAACCGCGGTACCCGTCCTCGCCGCTTCCACCCAGGAATCATTGCATGAACATCGACAAATTCAAGACCGACCACGTCGCCATCCTGAGCGGCATTCAGCGCCTGCGAGACCTCACGCAACTGGGGGTCGCGGCGAGCGACGACATCGCGACTGCGCTGGTGAAATTTTCAACCACGATCCGTCTGCATCTGGCGGCCGAGGACAAGTTCCTCTACCCCTCGCTGGAAAAATCACAGGACCCGCAGGTCGTGGCGCTGAGCCGTCGTTTCGAGAATGAGATGGCCGACATCGCCAGCCGTTTCATGACGTTTGCGCGCAACTGGAACCTCGGGACCAAGATCGCCGCCGATTTCGACGGCTTCCGGCGTGCCGCCAACCTGACGCTCAAGCCCGTATGGGATCGCATGCAGCAGGAAAACCGCGAGTTCTATCCGCGCATCGAGGCTTCCTGACCCCCAGGGCCCTCACGCCCGTACCGTGAAAATCTTGCCGGGGTTGAGGATGTTGCCAGGATCGAGCGCCTGCTTGACCGCGCGCATCATCTCGATCGCCCCGCTGCCCGCTTCCTCGGCCAGAAATCCCATCTTGTGGATGCCCACGCCGTGCTCGCCGGTGCAGGTGCCGCCGAGCGCAAGCGCGCGGCGCACGAGCTGCTGGTTGAGTTGCTCGGCACGCTCGCGCTCGTGCGGATCGTCGGGGTCGATCAAATAGCCCATGTGGAAATTGCCATCCCCGACGTGGCCGACGAGAAAGTAGGGGATGCCGCTGGCGTCGGCCTCGGCCACGCTGTCCAGCAGCGCGTCGGCCAGGCGCGAGATCGGCACGCAGGTGTCGGTGGTGATGCAGCGGCAGCCCGGGCGGCTTTGCACGGCGGCGAAATAGGCGTTGTGCCGCGCCGTCCACAGGCGCGTGCGCTCCTCGGGTGTGTCGGCCCATTCGAAGTCGGCGCCGCCGTGCTCGCTGGCGATGGCCTGCACGGTTTCGGCCTGCTCCTTCACGCTCGCGGGCGAGCCGTGGAATTCCATCAGCAGCAGGGGCTGTTCACGCAGCGTGAGCTTGCTGTGACGGTTGACGGTGCGCACGCTGTTGGCGTCGATCAGTTCGACGCGCGCGATCGGCACGCCCAGCTGGATGGTCTGGATAACGGTGTGCACCGCCGCTTCGATGCTCGGGAACGAGCAGATCGCCGCGCTCACGGCTTCGGGCAGCGGGTACAGGCGCACGGTGATTTCGGTGAAGATGCCGAGCGTGCCTTCGCTGCCCACCATCAACCGTGTCAGGTCGTAGCCCGCGCTGCTTTTGCGGGCGTGGGTGCCGGTGCGTATCACCTCGCCGCTGGCAGTGACCACCTGCAGCGCCAGTACGTTCTCGCGCATGGTGCCGTAGCGCACCGCATTGGTGCCCGAGGCGCGTGTGGCGGTCATGCCGCCGATGCTGGCGTCGGCACCGGGGTCGATGGGGAAGAACAGGCCCGTGTCCTTCACAGCCTCGTTGAGCGCCTTGCGCGTGATGCCCGGCTGCACGGTGACGGTGAGGTCCTCGGCATGGATGGCCAGCACGCGGTTCATGCGGCTCACATCGATGCAGATGCCGCCCTGTACCGCCAGCACATGGCCTTCGAGCGAGGAACCCACGCCCCAGGCGATGACGGGCGTGGCGTGCTCACTGGCCAGGCGCACCGCATCGGCCACGTCCTGCGTGCTCTCGGCTAAGACGACGGCGGCCGGGGGCGGGACGGTGGTGAACGCGGATTCGTCTCGCCCGTGCTGCTCGCGCACGGCCAGCGCGGTCGAGCATTGCGCGCCAAAGCGCTGGCCCAGCTGCTGCAGCAGTTCCCGCGCGATGGGACGAGGGGCGATGTGAGGCAGCAACTGGGCGGTCTCGAGGGGGGCGTTCATCTGGATCTCCGGGGTTCGGTGGATTCATTCTAAGAAGGCGCGCAGACCGTCGCACAATTTCTCCCTCGAAATCAGGAGGATCCTTATGGACCATCGGGTCACCGCAGTCGCCGCCCGTGCGTTCAACGACGTGCGCATGTCCGGGGCGTGGCCGGCGCCGGCACGCTAGGCTGCGTGCCATGGACGTGATCCTGAGCGCGCAGGCGCTGCGCTGTACCGTGGGGGGACGCATGCTGTGGCATGGGCTGGACTTGAGCGTGCGTGCCGGAGAGCGCTGGGCGATCGCCGGCCCATCGGGCAGCGGCAAGTCGCTGCTGCTGCGCACGCTCGCCGGCCTGGTGACGCCCCAGGCGGGGGAGATAGGGTTTGAAGGTCGGCCGCTCACGGCCTGGCACATGCCCGAGTACCGCGCACGCGTGGCCTATGTGATGCAGCGCCCGGCGCTGCCCGAGGGGCGCGTGCGTGCGGCGCTGGCGGCGCCGTTTGCGCTGCGCGTGCACCGTGACAAGCACTATTCGGATGAGATGGCGCGCGGCTACCTGGCGGCCGCCGGCATGGCCGCGGCCTTTCTGGAGCAGGACACTGGCCGCCTGTCGGGTGGCGAGGCGCAGATCGTGAACGTGCTGCGTGCGCTCCTGATCGCCCCGCGGATCCTGCTGCTCGACGAACCCACGGCCGCGCTCGACCCCGCGCGCACTGCGTGCGTCGAGGCGCTGGTGCAGGCCTGGCTGCACGAGACGGGCGACCGTGCCTGCCTCTGGGTCAGCCACGATGCGACTCAGCGCGCGCGTGTGAGCGATCATGAGCTGACGTTGGGAGCGGCCGCATGAATCCGCGCTACATGGAAATCGGCAACTGGCAGCTGGGCTTCGCCGCCGCCCTGATCGTCGTCAATCTCGCGCTGTCCGCGTGGCTGCGCCTGGGCCTCACGCGCAGCCTGCTCGTGGCCAGCGTGCGCATGGTGGTGCAGTTGCTGCTGGTCGGCCTCATCCTCGACTATGTCTTCGCGCTCGAGCACCCGCTGCCGGTGGCACTGATCGGCCTGGTGATGGCGGGCCTTGCGGGCGTGGCCGCCGTCAACCGCACGACGCGGCGTTTTCCGGGCATTTACCTGGACAGCGTGCTGTGCGTGTTCGCAGCCTCGTATGTCGTCACGGGCGCGGCCTTGCTGGGCATCGTCAACGTCGAGCCGTGGTACCGCGCGCAGTACGCCATTCCGCTGCTGGGCATGGTGCTGGGCAATCTGCTCAACGGCGTGTCGCTGGCGCTGGGCCGTTTCATGGACGGCGTGGTGCGCGACCGCGATCTGATCGAGAGCGCGCTGGCGCTGGGCGCCACCCGCTGGGAGGCGGCGCATCCACTGATCACCGCGAGCCTGCACACCGGGATGGTGCCCACCATCAACGCCATGATGGTGATGGGCGTCGTGAGCCTGCCCGGGATGATGACCGGCCAGCTGCTCGCCGGCGCCGACCCCGCCTCGGCCGTGCGCTATCAGATCGTGATCATGTTCATGATCGCTGCGGCCACCGCGCTGGGCGCCTTCGGTGCCGTGATGCTCGCGTTTGGCGCCCTGTTCAGCGCCCGGCATCAGCTGCGTGGCGAGCGTCTGCGCCTGGCGCAGGGCGACAAGCCTGCGCGCTGAGCGGGCGTTTCGGCGAGTTGTCGGCCGTCGCCGCACAATCGCGGCATTGCAAACCCGGAGGATTTTCATGGGCAAACGTGTGACGGCGGTGGCCACCCGCACCGGCGAC
Source organism: Comamonas sp. (assembly GCA_019912745.1). Classification (GTDB taxonomy): domain Bacteria; phylum Pseudomonadota; class Gammaproteobacteria; order Burkholderiales; family Burkholderiaceae_C; genus Comamonas_C. The sequence goes on from JAIOIA010000013.1 coordinate 8,471, forward strand.
GATGGCACGACGGGCCTGGGCAACAACACCCGCGTCTCCAAGGCGAGCGCGCGCCCGCATGCCATGGGCGACGTGGACGAGCTCAACAGCCACATCGGCCTGCTGCTGTGCGAGCCCATGCCGGACGAGGTGCGCCAGCTCCTCACCGACATCCAGGATCAGCTGTTCAACCTCGGTGGCGAGCTGTCGATTCCCGGCTTTGCGCTGCTCAAGGACGAAGCACTGGCGCAGCTCGACCAGGCGTTGGCGCACTACAACAAGAGCCTGCCGCGGTTGGAGGAATTCATCCTGCCCGCGGGCACGCGCGCGGCCTGTCTGGCGCACGTAGCGCGCACCGTGGCGCGCCGCGCGGAGCGCGCCGTGGTGTCACTGCAGGAGACGGAGGAAATGCGAGCCGAGCCGCGCAAATACCTCAACCGCCTTTCCGACCTGCTCTTCGTGCTCTCGCGCGTGCTCAACCGCATGAACGATGGCGCCGAGGTGTACTGGAAGAGCGAGAAGCTGGCGCGCTCGCAGGCCGAGGGCTGAAACTTCAGCGCGGCTCCAGCATCGCCATCGTGATGCGCGAAGTGCACGTGGCCTCGCCCGCGTCGTTGACCATGTCGATTTGCCAGACCTGCGTGCGTCGGCCGATGTGCAGGGGACGCGCCGTGCCCGTCACCCAGCCGCTGGTGGCCGATCGCAAGTGGTTGGCGTTGATTTCCAGCCCGACGGCGTGATAGCCCTCGGGGGAGGTGTAGTAGGCCCCCATCGAGCCCAGCGTTTCGGCGAGCACCACGCTCACGCCGCCGTGCAGCAGGCCGAAGGGCTGGCGTGTGCGCTCATCCACGGGCACACGGGCACGCAGGAAGTCGTCACCAATCTCAAGGAACTCAATGCCCAGATGGGTGATGGCGGTGCCGGTGTGCGAGGCGGCGATTTCGGCAAGGGAAATGGGTTTTTTCCAGATCGACATGGGATGCAGCGTCTTGCAGGGTGATGAGCCCTGATCTTAGACCTTGCGCCGCCGCTCCCGTGTCACCCTGGCGTTAGTGTCTGGGCTGCAGCAGCGCGTTGAGCAGGATCGCGCCGAAGGTCGCGGTGCCGATGCCGCCGAGCGCGAAGTCGCCGAACTTGAGCGTGAATTCACCCGTGCCCAGCACCAGCGGAATCGCCGCGACGATGAGGTTGTGCGGCTGCGAAAAGTCCACCTTGTTGTCCACCCAAATCTTGGCGCCGGTGATCGCGATCAGGCCGAAGACGACGATCGATACACCCCCCATCACCGGCAGCGGAATCGCCTGGATCAGCGCGCCGAACTTGGGGGAGAAGCCCAGCAGCAGCGCGACGAAGGCGGCGACGAGGAACACGGCGGTCGAGTAGATGCGCGTGGCGGCCATCACGCCGATGTTTTCGGCGTAGGTGGTCACGCCCGTGCCGCCGCCCGCGCCGCTGACCATGGTGGCCAGGCCGTCGCCGATGAAGGCGCGGCCCAGGTAGGGATCGAGGTTCTTGCCGGTCATGGCCGTCACGGCCTTCAGGTGCCCGAGGTTCTCGGCCACGAGGATGATGACCACCGGCACGATCAGCACCATGGCCGCGCCGCTGAATACGGGCGTGTGAAACTGCGGCACGCCCAGCCACGGCGCGGCGACGATGCCCGAGACGTCGAACGGCTTGCCCAGGCCCATGCCATTGGTCAGCAGCGCGTAGAGCGCGGTGGCGATCAGGAGGCCGACGACGATCAAGAGGCGCTGCACCATGCCCTTGGTGAACACCGCCACGCCCGCGACACACAGGAAGGTGAGCGCCTGCATCCAGCTCTCGAAGTTGTTGGCCGCCATGTTCTTGACCGGAATGCCCGCCAGGTTCAGACCGATCACCGCCACCACCGCGCCGGTCACCACGGGCGGCATGAAGCGCTCGATCCAGCCCGTACCCACCGCATGCACGATGAGGCCTATGACCACGTACACCGCGCCGCAGGCGATGATGCCGCCCAGCGCCACGCCGATGTTGGCGTTCAGGCCCTTGCCCGCGTAGGCGGTGGCGGCGATCACCACGCCGATGAAGGCGAACGACGAGCCGAGATAGCTGGGCACCTTGCCGCCGGTGACGAGAAAGAAGATCAGCGTGCCGATGCCGCTCATGAAGACCGCGAGGTTGGGGTCGAACCCCATCAGGATGGGCGCGAGCACCGTGGAGCCGAACATGGCGATCACGTGCTGGATGCCCATGAGGCCGGTTTCCTTCCACGGCAGGCGCTCGTCGGGTGCGATCACGCCGCCGCTTGCGAGCACCTCGGTCGGTATCTGTCTCCAGCTGAAAAACCCCATTCTTGTCTCCTTGTGTGTCAGGGTGGCGCGATGGTAGAGGGTTTGGCGTGCTTGCGGGAGAATATTGGTTAAATTGGGCTCTAACGCCTATGGATAAAGAGCAAGCAGCTATGTTTGTTGATGTTCTTCGAGGTTTGATTGAATGCGCGCGCCCAGCGGTGCCAGACGCCTGGCGAGCTTGAGCACGGCGCGGTCCTTGCTCAGCAGCGTGGTGCGCCACGCCAGCGCCAGATCGATGAATTTCTGGTCGTCCGCGTCGCTGCAGCGCCAGGGGGCCGCAGGCGCCTCGGGCACGCGCTCGGTGCGGGCGTCGAACGCGCGCAGGATGGCCCCGGCCTCGCGGCGGCCGCGCTCGCGCCAGGCGCGGATCGCGGGGTAGTCGAGCACGCGCGCCAGTTCTTCTCGCATGGCGTCCGTCGCCAGCCAGCGTGTGCTCGCGCTGGCCAGCGCGCGGTGCAGCGCGGTGCACCGCGGGTCGTCGAAGACGTAGAGATCAAGCACGATGTGGGTGTCGATCACCAGCACCGCAGTCTCATGCGTCATCGCTCGCCTTGCGCTGCTCGCGTGCGCTGCCCGCCACCATGTCGAAGCGCAGCAATCGGCATTCGATGGGGCCGTTGAACAACGGCACGCGGCGTGTGGCTTTCAGGCGCATGGTGCCGGGCAGGTTGCGGTCGGGCGTGAGGATCCACGCCTGCCAGCCCGCGTAGTGGCGCTTCCAGTGCGCCGCGAGCTGGCGAAAGAATTCCTCGCCATTGCCCGTCTGCGCGGTTTCGCGGCCGCTGCGCACGCGCTGGCTCTGCCCGGCGCTGCCCGCGGCGCTGATGCGTTCGCCATACGGCGGGTTGAGCAACATCACGCCGGGCTGCTCGCACGGCGGCAGGCGCTCGAGCGCGTCGCCGCCGCGCAGCTGCACGCTCGCGGCCACGCCCGCGCGCTCGGCGTTGCGCCGTCCGAAGTCCACCATGCGGTGTGAAATGTCGCTGCCGAAAATGGGCACGCGGCTTTCGGTGACGGCGTCCAGTGCCTCATTTTTCAGCGTGCTCCAGGCGCCGCCGTCGTGCGGCTTCAGATGTTCGAAGCCAAAGCGCCGGCGCAGGCCGGGCGCGATGCGGCAGGCGATCTGCGCGGCCTCGATCACCACGGTGGCGCTGCCGCAGCACGGGTCGTACAGCGGCAGGCCACCCTCGGGCGTCCAGCCGCAGGCGGCGATCATCGCGGCCGCCAGCGTTTCCTTGAGCGGTGCGTCGCCCTTGTCCTCGCGCCAGCCGCGCTTGAACAGCGGCTCGCCCGAGGTGTCGATGGATACGGTGGCCTGCGCCTCGTTCAGGTGCAGGTGGATGCGCACGTCGGGCCAGTGCGTGTCCACGCTGGGGCGCGCGCCGCCGTGCGCGCGAAAGCGGTCGGCGATGGCGTCCTTCACGCGCAGCGCGGCGAAGTTCAGGCTCTTGAGCGGGCTGCGCGTGGCGGTCACCTCCACCTTGAAGGTCTGGCGCGCGGTGAACCAGTCTTCCCAGGCGAGCGCATGCGCCATGGCGTACAGGTCGTCCTCGCCGCGATAGGGCTGATGCGCGAGCTGCACCAGCACGCGCTGCGCCAGGCGGCTGTGCAGGTTCAGACGCATGGCGTCGCGCCACGTGGCGCGCACATGCACGCCGCCGCGCCCAGCCATCAGGCCATCGCCTTCGAGGCCCGTGACGGCATGGACTTCGTCGGCCAGAAAGCCCTCGACGCCGGCGGCGCAGGGCAGAAAAAGGTGCAACTGGTTCATGGCAGGGCGCCAAGGATACGCGAGGCGCGTCGGCCGGGTCGCGCAGCGCCACGCGCCCTGGGCTTCGTCCAGCGCCGCCACGGCCTGATGCGGCCCCGGCGCCAGCAAGGTCTGGCCCGGGCATGGCCGCAACCATTGAAGCTCTCGATAAAATTTGGAGCCGTGGCAAAAATCAGCGTTCTGGCCCTGGTGCTGCTCTTTTTCGGCTGCGGGCTGTACATGCACCTGCGTGGCAAGGTGCGGCACAAGGTGTTGCGTCAGTTGTTCGATCACTCGACCTTCACCGCGCCGTTCAACGTCTTCATGCTGATGTTCAGCAAGGTGCCGCGCACGCCCTACCTGCCCACCAGCACCTTCCCCGAGCTGGCGCCGCTGCAGGCCCACTGGCGCGAGATCCGCGAGGAGGCCGTCCATCTGCAGAAGAACAAGCAGATCAGGGCCGCCGCCAACAACGACGACGCGGGCTTCAACTCCTTCTTCAAGACCGGCTGGAAGCGCTTCTACCTCAAGTGGTACGGCGATGCCCACCCCTCGGCCCTTGAGCTGTGTCCCAGGACCACGGCCCTGGTCAAATCCATTCCCAGCGTGAAAGCGGCCATGTTCGCCGAGCTGCCGCCCGGCGCCAAGCTCAACCTGCACCGCGACCCCTATGCGGGCTCGCTGCGCTACCACCTGGCCGTGCTGGCGCCCGATGACGATCGCTGCCGGATCGTGGTGGACGGCACGCCCTACAGCTGGCGCGAGGGCGAAGGCGTGATCTTCGATGAGACCTACATGCACTGGGCCGAGAATCGCAGCGAGGGCAACCGCATCGTGCTGTTCTGCGATGTGGAGCGCCCCATGATCAATGGCTTTGCCCAGTGGCTCAACCACTGGCTGGGCAAGAACGTGGTGTCCGCCGCCAGCTCGCCCAACAGCGAGGGCGATCCGTGCGGCCTGATCAGCAGGCTGTTCAAGATCTCGTTCTACGCCGGCAAATACCGCCGTGCCTTCCGAAGCTGGAGCCCCGCGGCCTACAAGATCACCAAGTTCGGGCTGATGCTGGCCGTGCCGGCGCTGTTCATCTGGTGGTTGCTTCCCGGCTGACCTCTCGAAAAAAAACCGCTGACATCCGCTCGGCGGTTTTTGTTTTCCGGTCAGTCGGCCGGGCTATAGCGCCTTGCGCAAGGTCGCGGTCGGGATCTTGAGCTGCTCGCGGTACTTGGCGACGGTGCGCCTTGCGCACGCGATGCCCTGCTCCTTGAGCATCTCGGCGAGCTGGCTGTCCGACAGCGGCCGGGCCGGATCCTCGGCGGCGATGAACTGGCGCAAGAGCGCGCGCACGGCGGTGCTTGACGCGCTGCCGCCGGTCTCGGTGCCCAAGCCCGAGCCGAAGAAATACTTGAGCTCGTAGGTGCCCTGGGGCGTGGCCATGTACTTGCCGCTGGTCACGCGCGAGATGGTCGATTCGTGCAGGCCCAGCTCCTGGGCGATCTCGCGCATCACCAGCGGGCGCATGGCGAGGTCGCCGTGTATGAAGAAGGATTTCTGCTTTTCGACGATGGCACGCGAGGTGCGCAGGATGGTGTCGAAGCGCTGCTCGATGTTCTTGATGAACCAGCGCGCCTCCTGCAGCCGCGTCTGCAGCGCCTGGTGGTTTTCGTCCTTGCGGTGCTGGCGCAGCGCCTGCGCGTAGACATCGTGCACGTGCAGCCTGGGCATGACCTCGGGGTTGAGCTGCACATCCAGGCGTGTCTCCCCAGCCTGCATGCGTTTGCGCACGATCACGTCGGGCGTGATCACATTGCGATCGACCTCGGCAAAGCGCCGACCGGGGCGCGGCTCCAGCCGCGCGATCAGCGCCATCGCGGCGCGCGTGTCCTCTTCGCTCGCCGCGCAGGCCTGCGACAGGCGCTTGATGTCGCGGCGCGCGAGCCACTCCAGCGGCTGGCCGCAGATGGCGTTGGCGGCGCACAGCACGGCGGGAGCGTGGTTTGCGCCGCGCTCCAGCGCCCGGATCTGCAGCCGCAGGCATTCGGCCAGATCGCGTGCGCCCACGCCCACGGGGTCCAGGTTCTGCAGCAGCCTGAGCGCCACGGCGAAGTGCTCGCTCATCTCGAGCAGGGCTTCGGTGTTCTCCGCCCCCACGAGCGACTCCACCAGCGCTTCGATGGCGTCTTCCAGGTAACCGTCCTCGTTGAGTGAGTCGATCAGGTAGGACAGCGCCGCGCGCTCGCCGCGCGACAGGCGCAGCGCGAGCGCCTGGCGGTGCAGATGATCGGCCAGGGTTTCGTGCGCGCTCTCGCGCTCGCCCGCGTTTTCCTCGTCTTCGTCGGCACGCGGCGCCCGGATCGGGGCATCGGTACTCCAGGGGCTGTCGCTGCCGCTGGGGTCGACGTCGCTATCCCCTTCCCAATCGCTCGCGCCCTCGGATTTGCCCCCGGTCTGGGCGCGGGCCGGGTCGGCGTCGAACGCTTCTGAAATCGGAGCCACCTGGTCGCGCTGCACGGCGCGCTCGGACAGGCGCGCGTCGGCGGCTTCTGCCACCGGGTCGTCGCCGACCCGCTCAAGGAAGGGGTTGTCCACGAGCATGGCCTCCACCTCCTGCGCCAGCTCCAGCGTCGACAGCTGCAACAGCCGGATGGACTGCTGCAGCTGCGGCGTGAGTGCCAGGTGCTGTGAGACGCCCAGCGAGAGGCCGACCTTCATGGCGCGGCCCTACATCCGGAAGTGCTCGCCGAGGTAGACGCGGCGCACCTCGGCGTTGTCCACGATCTCGGACGGCACGCCGCGCGCGAGCACCCGCCCTTCGCTGATGATGTAGGCGTGATCGCAGATGCCCAGCGTCTCGCGCACGTTGTGGTCGGTGATGAGCACGCCGATGCCGCGCTCCTTGAGAAAGCCGATGATGCGCTGGATCTCGATCACCGCGATCGGGTCGATGCCGGCAAAGGGCTCGTCGAGCAGGATGAAGCGCGGCTGCGTGGCCAGTGCCCGCGCGATTTCCACGCGACGGCGCTCGCCGCCCGAGAGCGCCAGCGCCGGCGATTCGCGCAGGTGCTCCACGTGCAGGTCCTGCAGCAGCTGCGTCAGGCGCCGCTCGATCTCGGCCGACGCAAGCGGCCTGCCGTCCTCGCCGCGCTGCAATTCGAGCACGGCGCGCACGTTCTCCTGCACGTTGAGCTTGCGAAAGATCGAGGCCTCCTGCGGCAGGTAAGACAGGCCCAGGTGCGAGCGCCGGTGGATTGGCATGCGCGTGACGTCGTGCCCGCCGATGGCGATGGCGCCGCCGTCGCAGCGCACCAGACCCACGATCATGTAGAACGACGTGGTCTTGCCCGCGCCATTGGGGCCGAGCAGGCCGACCACCTCGCCCTTGGACACCTTGAGCGAGACGTCGTGCACCACGGTGCGCCCGCCATAGCTCTTCTTCAGGTGCTCGACCTGCAGCAGGCTGGTGGCAATCGGTGTGGTGGCATCGGCGCGGGTCATGGCGCTCACTGTGGGGGCGGCCCGAGTTCGGGGCTGGTGCGCAGCGCCGGGGCGCCCGTCTGCCCCGAGGCGGCGGGTGCCGGTGTCTCCTTGGGCGCGAGCGTGGCGCGCACGCGGCTGTCGGTCTTGTTCCCCGCCTGGCGCGGCGCGCCGTCGACGGTGAAGACGTCGGTGGCGTTGTTGTAGGTGATCAGGGCGCCGCTCACGTCGTCGGTGAGCACGCCCGCGCGCAGGCGCCGCAGCTCGGCCTGGCGCTTGAGCCTGACTGTGTCGGCGCGTCCATCCCAGACGATTTCCTCGGCCTCGCCTTCGATGTATTCCTCGGGGGCGCCCCTGGCGGTGTCGCGCCTCTGGCGAAAGAACGCGCGCTTGCCCGCGGCCGCCGTCACCACGCCGCTCTGGTAGCCCTGCGGGTCCTGGTGCACTTCCACCCGGCTGCCGCGCAACACGATGGTGCCCTTGGTGATCACGACATTGCCCGTGAACACGCTGGTCTGCGTGGTTTCGTCATGCAGCAGGCTATCGGCCTCGATGTGCATGGGCAGGTCGCGATCCGCTCGCTCGGCCCGAACGCCGCCGACCACGGCGAGCAGCAACGCGCCGACGAGCAGCAGGGCGGGAGTGTGTTTCATGGGACGGGGCGGGGCACGGTTCTTGCAAATGATTGTAGCGGTCGCTTCCGAAGGAAAGCGTGGGGGCCGCGCCGGGCGGACGGCATGAAAAAAGCGCGTCCCCGACGCGCTTGCAAGCGGGGCCGGCGAGGCCTCAGGCCTTGCGTTGCAGCTGCACCAGGTGATCGACCACCTGCAGCACCGTGCCCATGCTGCCCGTGAGCGTGCCGTCGGTGTAGTAGCGCCCCGCCACGCCCATGGAGGGCACGCCCTCTACGTTGTAGGCGCTCTGCAGCTGCGTCGCCTTGCGCACGCCGTTGGCCACGGTGAACGAGGTGTAGGCCTCCTTGAACTTGGCCGCGTCGAGCCCCTGCTTGGCGATCCAGTCGAAGATCAGATCGTCCTTGTTCAGCGGCAGGCGCTCGACGTGGATGGCGCGAAACACCTTGGCGTGCATCTCGGCCACCTTGTCCATGCTTTCGAGCGCGTAGTAGAGCTTTTGCTGTGGCACGAAGCTCGCGTTGAAGGCCACGGGCACGCGGCGGAAGAACACGTCCTTGGGCAGCGCCTTGATCCAGGCCGAAAGCGTGGGCTCGAAGGCATTGCAGTGCGGGCAGCTGTACCAGAAAAACTCCACCACCTCGATCTGCCCCTTCGGGGCTTCGGTCAGCGCCGGCTTCTTCAGTTCCAGGTAATCGATGCCCTCCTGGAACTTGCCATCCTTGGCGTGCGCGGCCAGCGGCAGGCCGGCGGCCGTGGCGAGGGCCGTGCCGGCCGAAAGGGAAAATTCGCGACGATTCATGCGTGCAGGCTCCGAAATGGCAACGGGTAAGTGTGAGCGGATTTGATCGGCAAAGGTTCAACGGCGAGACGTGTCAGCGGCTGGCATTTGCGGCGGCGTCCGTTCCCACGCGCACCAGGATGGACGAAATGCCGGCGCCGTCGAGCTTGCCCTTGAGCTGCTCGGCGTCGTCGCGCCGCGCGAACGGTCCGATGCGCACGCGGTACACCGAGCGCCCGTTCTGCTGCCCTTCGCTCACGCGCGCGTCCCAGCCCAGCATGGCGAGCTGCGCGCGCTGCGCGTCGGCCTCGTCCGCGGCGCGAAAGGCCCCGGCCTGGATGAAGTAGTTGTAGCCGCCGCCCGCCGCCGCTGGCGGGGCCGTGGTGCTGCCCTGCGCCCGGGAGCGCGCGAGGTCGCCCAGGGGGTCGTTGCTGGTGTTGGCGCCGGGCGCGGGCGCGGGCGCCGGCCCCGTCACCGCGGGTGTCGGCAGGTCGGTGGCGGTGCTCGCGGGGGTCTGCGGCTTCGTGCCCGAGCTGCCTGCGCCCTCGCCCACCAGTCCGGCGTTCGGGTTCCAGTTCTTGTTGCGCGCCGCGTCCTTGGCGTCCTGGTCCGCCAGGCGCGAACCGCTGCTCAGGAAGGGCACGGGGACCTTGTTGACGTAGGCTGCCACCGCCAGCGCGATACCCAGCCCGATCACCACGCCCAGGATCAGACCCGCCAGCGTGCCCCCTCGTTGTTTGTTGACTGTCATGTTCACATCCGTTGCGGCGCCGAAACGCCAAGCAGGGCCAGACCGTTTTCCAGCACCTGGCGCGTCGCCGCCACCAGCGCCAGGCGCGCGAGCTTCACGGGTTCGTCGTCGACCAGAATGCGCTCGGCGTCATAGTAGCTATGGTAGCTGGCGGCCAGGTCGCGCAGGTAAAAGGTCACGTCGTGCGGCGCATTGCCCGTGGCCGCGGCGGTGAGCATGTCGGGGTATTTGGCCAGCTGCAGCATCAGCGCCTGCGCCGGCTCGCTGGTGAGTGGCGACAGATCGACGCTGGCCAGCTGCGCCTCATCGCCATCATCACGCCAGCCGCGCAGCACCGAGCAGATGCGCGCATGCGCGTACTGCACGTAGTACACCGGATTGTCGTTGTTCTGCGCGATCGCCAGATCCACGTCGAAGGTGTACTCGGTATCGGGCTTGCGGCTGAGCAGAAAGAAGCGCACCGCGTCCTTGCTGGTCCACTCGATCAGGTCGCGCAGCGTCACGTAGGAGCCCGCGCGCTTGCTGATCTTGACCTCCTCGCCGCCCTTGACCACGCGCACCATGGTGTGCAGCACGTAGTCGGGGTAGCCTTGGGGAATGCCCACATCCGCCGCCTGCAGCCCGGCGCGCACGCGCGCGATGGTGCCGTGGTGGTCGGTGCCCTGGATGTTCACCGCTTTGGTGTAGCCGCGCTTGAATTTCTGGACGTGATAGGCGACATCGGGCACGAAGTAGGTGTAGTGGCCGTCGCTCTTCCTCATCACGCGGTCCTTGTCGTCGCCGTAGTCGGTGCTCCTGAGCCACAGCGCACCGTCCTTCTCGTAGGTTTTGCCGTTGGCGACGAGGCGCTGCACCGTGGCCTCGACGTAGCCGTTGGCGTACAGGCTGGACTCGAGGTAGTACTCGTCGAACTTCAGGGCGAAGGCCTGCAGGTCCTTGTCCTGTTCGTTGCGCAGATACGCCACGGCGAATTGGCGCACGTTGTCGTAATCGCCCACGTCGCCGCTGGCGGTGAAGGCGCGGTCGTCGGCCTGCACCGTGGCCCTGGCGAGGAAGGCGTCGGCGATGTCCTGGATATAGTCGCCGTTGTACGCGGCCTCGGGCCAGCCCGCGTCGCCGGGCTTCACCCCCTGCGCGCGCAGCCGCGTGCTCTGGGTGAGCGTGTCGATCTGCACGCCGGCGTCGTTGTAATAGAACTCGCGGTGCACCTGCCAGCCCTGCGTGGCGTACAGGTTGCAGATCGCGTCGCCCAGCGCCGCCTGGCGCCCGTGGCCCACGTGCAGCGGCCCCGTGGGGTTGGCCGAGACGAATTCAACGAGGATTTTTTCGCCGCGATCCGGCTGCCAGCCAAAGCGTTCGCGTTCGCCGAGCACCTCGCGCACCACCTGCTGCTTGGCGGCGGGCTTGAGTCGGATGTTCAGGAACCCCGGCCCGGCGATGTCGATGGCATCGACCCATTGCTGGTACGCGTTGGTGGCGAGCAACGCGGTTTGCAATTGTTCACCAAGCTGACGCGGCGGGGTTTTCAGCGCCTTGGCCAGTTGCATGGCCGCGGTGCAGGCCCAGTCGCCGTGCGCCGCCACCTTGGGCGATTCGAACGCCGCGCGCGCGCCCGCGCCGGGTGAGAGCTTGTCGAGCTCGACGGCCAGCGCCGCGAGCAGTTCTTGTTTGACGCTGAGCATAAGGGGCGGATTTTAGGGCGACGATGAACAAATCCCAGCGGGTCTCCCCGATGCCACAAACGCCGCGCGCGGCGCTATGCTGCGCCACCTTGCCATCGTGTGGACGGCGAGGAACCCGACATCATCCTTCCAGGAGATTTGCATGAAAAAATGGCTTGCCCTGCTGGCTGCCGCCAGTTGCACCCTTTCCTTTGCCGCTCTGGCGGCCGATGCGCCCGCGGCGAAGGCACCCACGGCCCAGCAGCAGAAGATGACCACGTGCAACGCCGAAGCCAAGACCAAGGCCCTCAAGGGCGATGAGCGCAAGGCCTTCATGAAGGAGTGCCTGAGCGCCAAGAAGGCCGCCGCCGCACCGGCCACGCAGCAGGACAAGATGAAGACTTGCAATGCCGATGCCAAGATCAAGAAGCTGGCGGGCGACGCGCGCAAGGCCTTCATGAAGGAGTGCCTGAGCGGCGCCAAGGCCGGTTGATCGCCACCTGGCTTGCCCCGACCCCGCAGCGTCGCTGAACCTGCGGGGTTTTTTCAGCGCGTGAACACGCCTCGCGCCAGGAACACCGCCAGCAGCACGACCACCGCCATCAGGTGCGCGGCCCACATCACGAGCAGGCGCGTCTTCCGCAGGTCTTCGTCGCCGGGCAGCGTGCCATCGGCCTGCAGCCTGGCGCGCCACACCCGGTAGCGGCGCGCGGCCATGGCCAGCAGCACCAGCATTGCCGCCAGCAGCGCGATCTTGGCGTGCAGCAGGGGCTGCGACCAGTACCAACCCGTGCCCTTCACGCCCCACCACGTACGCGCCAGCCCCGTGGCCACGAGGATGGCGCCCGAGATCAGGCTCAGGCCGTTCACGCGCACCAGGCGGTGCACGACGGCCGGATTCATCCAGTGCGTCCGGCACAGCGCCGTCTCGCTGGTCATGAAGGTGGCCAGCATCAGAAAGGCCATGATGTGGGCGTAGGCCAGCAGGCTTTCGAGGATCACGGGAGGGCATCCTTTCGCGTGTGAAGGCCAGAAGTATTGCCCGCAGGCAAAACCCCCCCTGACCAGAAGGTCGGCCGAGCATACTGCGCACGCAGGAAATCCATCCACAGCCGCACGCGCAGCGGCAGGTGCTTGCGTTGGGGCAGCAACAGAAAAATCCCGTTGGGCGGCGCGGCGAAATCTTCCAGCACGGCCACGAGGCGTCCCGCGGTCACCTCCGCCTGCACTTCCCAGGTCGAGCGCCAGGCAATGCCATGGCCCGCGAGGCACCAGTCGTGCAGCACCTGCCCGTCCGAGCAGTCGAGCGGCCCGCCGGGTTTGACGTGCATCACCTCCACGCTGCCGTTGTCCTGCCGGAGGCTGAAGGCCCAGCCGCGCGTCTGCGAGGCGTCGCTGGAGAGCGTGAGGCACTCGTGATGCGTCAGCTCCGAGGGGTGCAGCGGCGTGCCGCGGCGCGCAAGGTATTGCGGTGTGGCCACGCACAGGCGCCGATTGTCCGCCAGCCGCACGCTCACCAGCGAGGAATCGGTCAGGTCGCCCACGCGCACGCCGCAGTCGTAGCCTTCGGCGGCCAGGTCGATGACGCGATCCGAGAGGTTCAGCGAGATCGTCACTTCCGGGTGCAGCGCGTGAAACGTCGGCACCAGCGGAGCCACCTTGCGCCTGCCGAAGCCCGCGGGGGCGGTGATGCGCAGATGCCCGGTGGCGCGCACCCCGCCGGCAGAGACGCTGGCCTCGGCGTTGGCCGCGTCCGTGAGCAGGCGCTGGCAGTCTTCGAGGAAGGCGCTGCCCTCGTGCGTGAGCGTGAGGCGCCGCGTGGTGCGCACCAGGAGCTTGACGCCCAGGTGCTCTTCGAGCGCATCCAGGCGCCGCCCCATGATGGCCGGGGCCACCCCCTCGGCCCGCGCCGCCGCCGTGAGGCTGCCGCGCGTGGCGACGGACACGAAGGAGGAATAGGCCTTGAATTTATCCATGGAAAGTAGCTGGAAACCTTGTTGTACGAGCGCTAGCAGCTATCGAGTCATTGGCTTTGTAAAGCAGGTTTTTCGTTGAGCTTTGCTAAAAAGTCACAAGTAATTGCTGTTTTGGCCTATTTATGTCGAAGTTTATTTGCAATAAAGTCTATCTCACGATCCGCATGCCGGGTCATTGCTTGTTTTGATTCAGGGGGCTTTCCATGACCACACGCACTCGCATCCACGGCCTTCAGGTGGCCGACGAGCTTTATCAGTTCATCAACGCCGAGGTGCTGCCCGGCACCGGCGTCGCGCCCGATGCCTTCTGGAAGGGTTTTGACGCGCTCGTGGCCGACCTCGCCCCGAAGAACGCCGCGCTGCTGGCCGAGCGTGAGCGCCTGCAGGCAGCGATCGACACCTGGCACAAGGCCAACCCCGGCCCGATCTGCGACATGGCGGCCTACCGCAAGTTTCTGGAGACCATCGGCTACCTCGTGCCCCCGCCCGAAGGCGTGCAGGCGACGACCGAGCATGTGGATGCGGAGCTTGCCATCCAGGCCGGTCCGCAGCTCGTGGTGCCTATCCTGAACGCCCGCTACGCGCTGAACGCGGCCAACGCGCGCTGGGGCTCTTTGTACGACGCGCTCTATGGCACCGACGTGATCGGCGAGGACGGCGGCGCCGAAAAGGGCAAGGGCTACAACCCGGTGCGCGGCAGCAAGGTGATCGCCTATGCGCGCGCCTTTCTCGATCAGGCGGCGCCGCTGGCGAGCGGTTCGCACGCGGACGCCGCCGGCTACGCCGTGCAGGGCGGCCGGTTGGTGGTCACGCTCAAGGGCGGTTCGGCCGCCGGCCTGAAAAACCCGGCGCAATTCGTCGGCCACCAGGGCGACGCGGCCAGCCCCTCGGGCGTGCTGCTGGTGAACAACGGCATCCATGTGGACATCCGCATCGACCGCGCCACGCCCATCGGCCAAAGCGACGCGGCGGGCGTGGCCGACGTGGTCGTCGAGGCCGCGCTCTCCACCATCCTCGATCTGGAGGATTCGATCGCCGCCGTGGACGCCGAAGACAAGGTGCTCGGCTATCGCAACTGGCTCGGCATCCTGCGCGGCACGCTCACCGAGACCTTCGACAAGGGCGGCAAACCGATGACGCGCGGCCTGAATCCCGACCGGCGCTACGCCGGCTCCAACGGGCAGGAGGTGGTGCTGCCCGGGCGCTCGCTGCTGTTCGTGCGCAACGTGGGCCATTTGATGACCAATCCCGCCATCCTCTGGGGCGCCGAGGGCCGCGAGATCCCCGAAGGCATCCTGGATGCGATGATCACCACGGCCATCGCGATCCACGACCTCAAGGGCCTGGGCGGGGCCAACGGCATCCGCAACTCACGCACCGGCAGCGTCTACATCGTCAAGCCCAAGATGCACGGCCCGGCCGAGGTGGCGTTCGCCAGCGAAGTCTTCGCGCGCGTCGAGCAGGTGCTGGGGCTGGCAGAGAACACGGTCAAGCTCGGCATCATGGACGAGGAGAGGCGCACCAGCGTGAACCTCAAGGCCTGCATCGCCGCCGCGCCCCGCCGCATCGCCTTCATCAACACCGGCTTCCTGGACCGCACCGGCGACGAGATGCACACCTCGATGCACGCCGGCCCCATGATCCGCAAGGGCGACATGAAGACCAGCGCCTGGATCCAGGCGTACGAGAAGAACAACGTGCTCGTGGGCCTGTCCATGGGCCTGCGTGGCAAGGCGCAGATCGGCAAGGGCATGTGGGCCATGCCCGACCTGATGAAGGCCATGATCGAGCAGAAGATCGGCCACCCCAAGGCGGGCGCCAACACCGCCTGGGTGCCCAGCCCCACGGCCGCCACGCTGCACGCGCTGCATTACCACCAGGTCAACGTCGCCGCGATTCAGCAGGAACTCGAAAAGACCAATGCCGACGCCGAGCGCGACAACCTGCTCACCGGCCTGCTCACCGTGCCCGTCTCCAGCAACCCGAACTGGAGCAACGAGGAAAAGCAGCAGGAGCTGGACAACAACATCCAGGGCATCCTCGGCTACGTGGTGCGCTGGGTCGATCAGGGCGTGGGCTGCTCGAAGGTGCCCGACATCCACGACATCGGCCTGATGGAAGACCGCGCCACGCTGCGCATCTCCAGCCAGCACGTGGCCAACTGGCTGCTGCACGGCATCGTGAGCGAAGGCCAGGTGCGCGCCACCTTCGAGCGCATGTCCGCCAAGGTGGACCAGCAGAACGCGGGTGATCCGCTGTACGAGAAGATGCACGGCCGTTATTCCGAATCCATGGCCTACCAGGCCGCGTGCGACCTGGTCTTCAAGGGCCTCACGCAGCCCAGCGGCTACACCGAGCCGCTGCTGCACGCCTGGCGCCAGAAGGTCAAGGCAAAGCAGGCGGGGAAGTGATCGCTATTAGGATCATAGCTTCCACCGCTTGCTGGGTAAGCGTTTAAGCCAGATTTTTCTTGAAACGGCACCTCGGGTGCCGTTGCCGTTGTGCGCCCGGCACGGACGCACTCTTGCGGGTGCGAGTCCCGCCGTAAGTTGATCACAGCGAGCGAAGCGAAGCGCAACTGCATGAGGGCGAGCGACTGTGGGGAGGAAGCGTGGAGCGAAGCTGCGAGCCGATGGACAAGAACCGGATAGAAGGCGGTGCCGAGCAGGGCGAGCGGGCAACGAACCGCAAAGCTCTCGTGATCAAGGCGAGGCGGCGTAGATCCGGCGGTTGTGCAGCGAAGGAGTGCGTTCTTACCCGGGGAGAGCTCGCCTCGCGCCTGAAAGGACGACGGCCCGTGCCGGAGCGAGAAGTCAGCAGAGGCCGTAGTAGTCCGAGTCGGGGGCCGCTGAGGCCGAGCCAAAAGGGCGAAGGGCCGAACGAGAGCGAGTGACCGAAGACATGGAGATGTCAAAGGCCATGCGTCAGACGCCGGAGCAATCCGGGCGGGCGGGGCAAGCGCGCGGTGAAGCCGTGCGTGAAGCTGCCAGTGACGAAGCCTGCGGCCCGCCCCATGACCACCCGGACACAGGGTCAGCAAGGCTGAAGGCGAGGGCTGGCCCCTTGCTGGAGGTGGCGCTGACGACAGAGAACCTGCGGGCGGCGTGGAAGCGGGTCAAGGCCAACAAGGGTGCAGCAGGAGTGAACGGGCTCGACATTGAGCAAACGGCCCGAGCGCTGCGCACGAATTGGCCGAGGATCCGCCAAGCGCTGCTGGCGGGCACGTACCGACCTGAGCCGGTGCGAAGGGTGATGATCCCCAAGCCGGACGGGAGCCAGCGTGAGCTGGGCATCCCGACCGTGCTGGATCGGCTGATCCAGCAGGCACTGCTGCAAGTGCTGCAGCCCCTGATCGATTCCACCTTCAGCGACCACAGTCACGGGTTGCGGCCCGGACGCCGAGCGCACGATGCGGTCAAGGCCGCGCGGGCGTACGTGCAGACGGGCAAGCGCGTGGTGGTGGATGTGGACCTGGCGAAGTTCTTCGACCGGGTCAACCAGGACATCCTGATAGACCGGCTGCGCCGGCGCATCGACGACGCCGGAGTGATCCGGCGGGTGCGTGCGTACCTGAACGCCGGGATCATGGATGGCGGGGTGGTGGTCGAGCGCCATATGGGCACGCCGCAAGGCGGGCCGCTGTCGCCGTTGCTGGCCAACGTGATGCTGGACGAAGTGGACAAGGCGCTGCAGGCGCGAGGCTACAGCTTCGTGCGCTACGCCGACGACTGCAACGTCTATGTGGGTAGCATGAAGGCCGGGCAGCGGGTGATGGCGCTGCTCAGGAGGCTGTACGCTGGGCTGCGGCTTCAGGTCAACGAAGCCAAGAGCGCGGTAAGCAGTGCGCTGGGGCGCAGTTTCCTGGGCTATGCGCTGTGGGTAGCCAAGGGGCGGGAGGTCAAATGTGCGGTGGCTGGAAAGCCATTGCTGGAATTCAAGGCCCGCATCCGGCAACTCACACGCCGCTCGGGCGGGCGCAGCATGGAGCAAGTGGTGCAACGGTTGCGGCCGTACCTGCTGGGCTGGAAGGCGTACTTCGGGCTGGCGCAAACGCCCAGGGTCTGGCGCGAGCTGGACGAGTGGCTGCGTCACCGATTGAGGGCGATTCAGCTCAAGCACTGGAAACGACCGGCAACCATGTACCGTGAGCTCAAGGCGCTCGGTGCGGGGGAGACTGAGGCACGACGGGTGGCGGCCAACGGCCGCCGCTGGTGGAGCAACAGCGAGCGCCTGCTGAAGACCGTGCTGACCATCGCCTACTTCGACCGGCTGGGCGTTCCCAGACTGTCATGACCTCAAACTCTCGAACCGCCCGGTGCGGACCCGCACGCCGGGTGGTGTGGCAGGGGTGCCTCCTATGATGGAGGCCCCCTATGCCGATTTCAGCGCGGGCCCTTGCAGGGAGGGTGACGGTCGTTGCAAATTCTTCAGAACAACTCGACGTCTCCATGCGACACCCTGCTTTGCAGCTCGCCGCTCTTGATGAGGTCGTCGTAGTAGCGCACCTGGTTGCGCCCGTGCTCCTTGGCGTAGTAAAGCGCCTGGTCGGCGCAGCCGATGATTTCGACCGGCGTGTCCGACGTGGCGGCGGCAAAGCCGATACTGATGCTGATGTGGCCGATCTGCGGGAATTCATGAGCTTCGACGGCGGCGCGCAGGCGCTCCAGCGCCGCGCGGGCGTTCTCCAGGCTGATGGAGCGCAGCAGCACCACGAACTCTTCGCCGCCGAAGCGAAAGATGCGGTCCTGGCTGCGAAACTGCGCACGCAGCCGGTTCGCCAGCAGGATCAGGACTTCGTCGCCATACAGGTGTCCATAGCGGTCGTTGACCAGCTTGAAGTGGTCGATGTCCAGCACCGCCAGCCATTGGCCGTGCTCTTCGGTCGCGCCATTGACCTCGGTGTAGCGCGCGAACTGCTCGTCGAAGGTCTTGCGGTTGAGCAGGCCGGTGAGTGCATCGCGCTCGCTGTAGTCCAGCAGGCTCTGGTAATTCTGGTAGACCATGAACACGCCTGTGATCACTTCGCGCTGATGCTGTGTGAGGGGGTGCGAGCGTGTCACTTCCAGGCAGGTGGTGACGTGGTCCCCCAGCCACACCGGCAGCCACAGCACGTGGCGCCCGCGCCGGCTTTGCTGCGCGCTCGCCTCGTGCTCGTGGATGCAGCGCGCGAGCTCGGGCAGTTCGTCCAGGTTGTGGCTGTTCGGATCTTCCAGTGCCTCGTGCGGCGTGCAGGCGACACTGCCGTTGCTGCTCCAGCAGCGCGCCCGCACGCGGATCTCGTCGGCGAACGCGAACAACTCGAGTGAGCGCACCCGCAGGTTGCTGCCCAGCGCGAGGATGGTGGAGAGCACCGAGACCTCCAGCCGCAGATGATCGCGGTGGGTGGTCATTTCAGCGAGGTTTTGCAGCAGGGGTTGCATCGGTCCGTGCTCTCCGTCATGCGGTGTACCAGCGCAGCCGCGGCGATGGCGATGGCGCACCTGCGTCTAGAGTCGTTCTACTGGTTCTTCATGCCGATTGTGCCTTACGTCCTGATACGGTTTGCGGCCGGGCCCGGAGCCGGCCAGTCATCGGTCCGCCCAGACCCAATCGACCAAGGCATCGAGAGCCGGCCGCGCCGCGACCGCGTTGGGGGCGTTGACCAGCGCGACGAGCACGTAGCGGCGCCCGCTCGCGCCTTGCACGTAGCCGGCGAGCGCCGCCACATCGCGCAGCGAGCCCGTCTTCAGGTGCGCCGACCCGCGGGCCCGCCCCTGGCGTCGCTTGAGCGTGCCATCGACGCCGGTGATGGGCAGCGAGGCGAGCAGCTCCGGCATCACGGGCGAGGCCCAGGCCTGCTGGAGCAGCCGTGCCAGCGCTCGCGCGCCCACGCGCCCCTCGCGGCTCAGGCCGGCGCCGTTGTCCATCACCAGCTCCGCAGACGTGCCACCGTGCGCGCGCCACCAGTCATCGAGCACGGCGTGCGCGCCCTGCAGCGTGCCCGTGCCCGTCTGCTCCCGGCCCAGCGTGAGCAGGACCTGCTGCGCCATCACGTTGTTGCTGTATTTGTTGATGTCGCGTATCACTTCGGCCAGCGTGGGCGAGGTGCTGGCGAACGCCGGCGGCAGTTGATCGGGCACCTGCCCGTCACGCACCACGCCCGTGAGCGTGCCGCCCAGCGTCCGCCACATGCCTTCGATCGCTCGCGCGGCAAAGCCCTGGGGGTCGGCGGGGGCGGCGGACCACCGGCGCTCGCCGCAGGCCGTCGGGTAGCTGCCCGCCAGCACGATGCGGCCGGCTTGCGAAAAATCGGCCTGCAAACCGGCGCGCCAGTCGCCGCAGGCCGTCTGCTCCGTCGCCAGAGGCACGCTGCCCGGGATCTGCAGGTGGATCAGCGGTGGCTCGAAGGCAATGCGAGCGACACCCGCCGCCGCGTCCGGGATGAAGTCCATCGTGAGGGCGTTGAAATTCACGAGCAGCGCATCGGGCGCGACGTTGTAGGGCCGCCAGGGTTCGTCGTCAAAATCGCCGGGATCGCGCTCAGCGATGGAAAACGCGCTTCGGTCGAGCACGATGTCACCCTCGATATGCCTCACGCCCTGGCCCTGCAGGCGCCTGAGCATCAGCCACAGGCGCTCCACCACGAGTTTCGGATCGCCCTGGCCCCGGATGTAGACCTGGCCCTTGAGCGTGCCGTCGCTGAGCGTGCCCTGCACGTAGACCGGCGTCTGCCACGTGTAGGCCGGGCCCAGCAGCTCCAGCGCCGCATAGGTGGTCACGAGCTTCATCACCGAGGCGGGGTTGCGCATCACCTCGCCATGCCAGGCCAGGCGCGCGTCGGCGCCCTGCACCGGCAGCACGACGGCGGAGAGGGCGTCCTGTGGGACCT
>JAIOIA010000014.1:0-3209 GCA_019912745.1 Comamonas sp.
GTGTCGGCCGCGGCCGAGCCAGAGATGCCGGCGATGATGATGGACGCGGCGATGGCCGCGGCCGCGAGCCCGCCCGGCGCCCAGCCCACGAGGCTGTTGCAGAAATCGATGAGGCGGCGCGAGATGCCGCCCACCTCCATGATGGCGCCGGCGATCATGAACAGCGGCACCGCCAGCAGATCGAACGAATCGACGCCAGAAAACAGCTGCTGCACCACGGTCTGCCCGAGCGCCGCGAGCGTTACGGTGTCGGGAAAGACGCCGGGCGTGACGATGAGGCCGATGGCCGGCAGCCCGATGGCGAGCGCCACTGGCAGGCCCAGCGCCAGCAGCAGGAACATCAGCCCGAAGAGCAGAACGATGATCATGAGGCGCCGCCGCTCTTGACGGGGCCGGTCAGGTCCACCAGCACGTGCAGCAGAAAGATGGCCGCGGAGATCGGCAGCACCGAGATGGGCAGCGACATGGGCATCTGCACCGCCGAGGACGTCTGATCCCAGACATTGAACGTGTAGCCCATGCCGTACCAGGTGATGAGGCCGAAGCAGGCGAGCGTGAGCAGTTGCAGCAGGCGCACGATGCCGTGCTCGATGGAGGGGCCGAACCTGGCGCCCAGGCCTGCCAGGCCGATGAATTCGGCGCGCTTGTAGGCGACGGTGGCGCCAAAAAAGCTCGTGGCCACCAGCAGGTAGCGCCCCACCTCTTCCGACCAGCTCAGCGAATGGCCGCCGTAGCGCGCCACCACCTGGGCAAAGAGGATGAGCGAGAACGCCACGCCGATGGCCAGCAGCAACCACTCAACCACGCGGTTGACGCTGTCGCTGAGGGCGCTCAGCCACTGGTGCAGTTTCATGAGACGGTGAAGTGGTATTCAACCACGGCGGGTGCCGGGAGGGCACCCGCGCAGCCATCGTTGGGCGTGGATCACTTCTCGCTCTTGCGGATTTCGTCGACGATCTTCTTGGTGTCGCCCGTGAGCGAGGCATAGACCGGCTCGGTCTTGGCGCGGAAGGCGGCGAGATCGGGGTTGGTGACCACCTCCACGCCGGCTGCTTGCAGCGCCGCAAGTTCCTTGGCCTCGTTGTTGCGCACGTGCGCGCGCCCGAAGGCCGAGGCCTGCGCGGCGGCGTCCATGAAGGCCTTCTGGTCGGCCGCCGGCAGCTTGTCGAAGAACGGCTTGCTGCCCACGATGACGAGCGCCGAATACACGTGGCGCGTGAGGGTCAGGTATTTCTGCCCCACTTCGTTGAGCTTGGCCGCGGCAATCACGGAAATGGGGTTTTCCTGCCCGTCGAGCACGCCCTGCTGCAACTGCGTGGTGATGGGCCAGGCCATGGGCGTGGGGTTGGCGCCGATGCCGCGCCAGATCGCCAGGTGCGTGGGCGACTCCATGGTGCGGATCTTCAGGCCCTTGACGTCCTCGGGCTCCTTGACCGCGCGCTTGGAGTTGGTGAGATTGCGAAAGCCGTTGTCCTCGAAGTGCATGCCCACGAGGTTGGCCTTCTCGAAGCGCTTGAGCAGGTCTTTGCCGATCGGGCCGTCCAGCACCTTGTCGGTCTGCTCGTAGGAGCTGAAGAGGAAGGGCATCTCGATGGCCTTGATCTCGGGCACGAAGGACTCGACCGGCCCCGTGGTGCACACGCACATCTGCACCGTGCCGAGCTGCAGCTGCTGCAGCACCTGCGTTTCGCTGCCGAGCGCGCCCGAGTGGTGGATGATGACCTCGTACTTGCCGGGCAGCTCCTTGTTGAGCACTTCCTTGAATTTCTCGGCCGACAGGGTGTGCACGAAGGACGGTGCGGTGACGATGCCGATGTTGACCTGCACCGGAGCGGCTGACGCGGCGCCCCAGCCCAGTCCGATCGCACAGGCCATGGCGCAGAGGGTGCGCGAGATCAATTTCATGCTGGCTCCTTGGAATGTCTGGTTGGATTCATGCATTCGGCGCGGGGCGGCCCGAATGTGGGAAACATGCTATCAGAAAGGTGTTTTATCTCGCCTAAGTCCATGTTGAGCCTGTGCCGATTGTGGCGAGGCGTCACTCCCCGGCCCGGGCCTCACTCCTGGAACAGCGCTGGGCTGCCGCCCGAGGGCTGCAAGCCCAGATGCCGCCAGGCGGCCAGCGTGGCCACGCGCCCACGCGGCGTGCGTTGCAAAAAGCCCTGCTGGATGAGGTAAGGCTCGATCACATCCTCGATCGTGTCGGGTTCCTCGCCGATGTTGGCGGCCAGGGTGTCGAGCCCCACCGGGCCGCCGTCAAAGCGCTGCACCACGGCTTGCAGCAGCTTTCTGTCCATCACGTCGAAGCCTTGCGGGTCCACGTCCAGCATGGCCAGTGCCCGCTGCGCGATGTCGAGCGTGATGCGGCCGTCGCCCTTCACGTCGGCGTAGTCGCGCACGCGGCGCAGCAGCCGGTTGGCGATGCGCGGCGTGCCGCGCGAGCGGCGGGCGATTTCCGCGCTGCCCTCGGCGTCGATCGGCGCGTGCATCAACCCCGCGCTGCGCCGCACGATGAGCGCGAGCTCCTCGGGGGTGTAGAACTCCAGCCGCGCCACGATACCGAAGCGGTCGCGCAGCGGGTTGGTGAGCATGCCTGCGCGCGTGGTCGCGCCCACGAGCGTGAAGGGCTGCAGATCGAGCTTGATCGAGCGCGCAGCCGGGCCCTCGCCGATCATGATGTCGATCTGGTAGTCCTCCAGCGCCGGGTAGAGGATTTCCTCCACCACCGGCGAGAGGCGGTGGATCTCGTCGATGAAGAGAACGTCGTTCTTTTCGAGGTTGGTGAGCAGCGCCGCGAGGTCCTTGGGCTTTTCCAGCACCGGGCCGCTGGTCTGGCGCAACTGCACGCCCAGCTCGTGCGCGATGATGTGCGAGAGTGTCGTCTTGCCCAGGCCCGGCGGGCCGAAGAGCAGCACATGGTCCAGCGCCTCGCCGCGCTTCCTGGCGGCGCCGATGAAAATCTCCAGCTGCTCGCGCGCCCTGGCCTGGCCGACGTAGTCGTCCAGCAGCTTGGGGCGCAACGCGCGCTCCAGCGCTTCTTCCTGCGGTGACGCGGGCGCGGCGGAAATCACCCGTGCCTGGGGCGCGGGAGCGGGTGCGAAGTCGTCGGTGTGGATGCTCATGGGTGGAGCCACTGGTGCAGGGCGTTGGGGCAGGCCCGGTCAAGGCGGCTGAAGTCGCCGAGGCGCCCACCAGGCGGGGCAATGGAC
>JAIOIA010000122.1:0-21886 GCA_019912745.1 Comamonas sp.
TGAAGGCCTGCAAGCGATTCATATGCTGTGGTTATATACAGATTCGGCATGGCAGGCAAGCCCTACGGGCCAGAACTGCTGCGCAGTTCGCGTCTTCTATCCCCGGCCTGAGCGCCGAGGTTTTACGACGCATCGGATAAAGCGCTTGTTTGAAACACGAGGACACCATCAATCCAAGGAAGAAACCACAAACAATCCTTTACCAAAAAGAGGGCAAAGCTATGGTTTACATAGTAACCTTCGATGGATCGATTGCCGTTTACCGACCCCGCGCCCCCGGGGCGGTTGTGTCCCCCCGCTCGCGCGGATCGGGCAGGTAGCGCCACTGCAGGCCCTCGGCACCACGCACCACCACGCCCGCGCAGGTCTGCGGGAAATGCGCGGGAAACACGACGGCACCGGTTCTCGCGGCACGCTCGAGCAGCCACTGGCGCGATGCCCTCGCCTGCACCGGATCCATGCAAAACACGGAACTTATCGCCGGGTAGCGCACTTGCAACGGGCTATGCATGACGTCGCCGCTGAACAGCGCCGTCGCGCCGCGGGAGCGAATCTCGATGGCCATGTGACCAATGCTGTGACCAGGCGTCGGCAGGAAGCGGACGCCGTCGAGCACCTCGGTCTCTACGTCCTCCAACTCGCGCACCAACCCCGCCTGGATCAAGGGCAGAACGCTGTCTTCGAAAACCATGCGCCGCGGTGCGCCGCCGGGCGTGGCGAAATACGCACGTTCGCCGTGGCTGAACACATGGGTGGCGTTCGGAAACACTGGCGTCCAGCGCTTGCTGTCCCAGTGGGTACACCACCCCACATGATCGACATACAGGTGCGTGAGCATCACGTAATCCACCCGTTCACGGCGAAAACCTGCGGCCGCGAAGCGCTCGAGCACGGGATGGTCAAGCCGGTCGAACAGAGTGTTGAAAGGGCGCGACTTGCCATTGCCGATGCCGGTATCGACGACGATGACCAGTCCCTGTGTTTGAACAACCCAGAGATGTGTCCTCAGCGTCACGCGCGGACGCGCGAGATCCGGGTCGGCAGGGGCGATTCCCCGACCAGGCGCAAGGCCGTCCAGATCACCCCACGCCGGCAACAAGACTTGCAGGGGCAGCTCAAACTCGGTTTCGTCGATGCGTGTGATGGTTACCGTGCCAAACTGAAAAACCAGGGAATGGGCGCGCATGGCCATCAGCTCGCGCGGGAATTGGCCAGCTCCAGGCTTGCCGGGCCGTCGCCAACCGAGCGCAGCGGCGGCTCGGCCGCGGCCTGCTCAACCTCCGCAAGCACGGGGTAATCCGTGTAGCCTTTGGCGCCACCGCCATAGAGCGTGGCGGGATCGAGCCTATTGAGTGGAGCGCCGCGATGCAAACGTTCAACCAGATCTGGCGTGGACAAGGCCCAGCGCGCCACCGTTTCGATGTCGGCGAGCCCTGACGCCACGTCCGCTCCCAAGCTCTCCAGCGGGCGGCCAGGCCGGTTGATCAGCAAGGCCCCGGACCACAGTTGGCGGATCTCGCGCAGCAAATCCTCGTTCCCGGGATGCACCAGGTGCAGGTACGCCAAACCGAAATCGGCCAACTCAGCCACCAAATGGCGGTACATCCGCGAACTTTCAGTCCCTTCGTCGATGCCGCCCAGCGAACTGCCCGGGGACAGGCGGATGCCGGTACGCTCGGGCCCGATGCGTCCGACCACCGCCGCCGCCACTTCCAGCGCGAAACGCGTACGCCCGGCGATGTCGCCACCATAGGCATCGGTGCGGTGGTTGGCATTTGGCGACAGGAATTGCTGCGCCAGATAGCCGTTGGCGCCATGGATTTCGACCCCATCGGCGCCCGCCTTCACGGCGCGCTCGGCAGCATCGGCGAAATCCCGCACCGTGGCGCGAACCTCTTGAATCGACAGCGCGCGCGGCACCGGTGCCTGCCGGGAGCCCGCCGCCGTGAACATCTCCACACCCGGGGCAATCGCCGACGGGGCCACCGGCTGGCGATGGTGTGGCGTGTTGTCCGGATGTGACATCCGGCCCGCATGCATGAGCTGAATGAACAAATGCCCGCCGCGCGCGTGCACCGCGTCAGCCACGCGCGCCCACCCGGCGACGTGCGCGTCGGTATGGATGCCAGGCGTGCACAAATAGCCCTGCCCGTCGGCCGATGGCTGCGTCCCCTCGGAAATCAACAGCCCCAGCGACGCGCGCTGGGCATAGTACTGAGCGGCCAGCGCGCCAGGCGTGCCATTGGGGTCGGCGCGGCCGCGGGTCATGGGCGCCATGGCCAGGCGATGGCGCAACGGCATGCGGCCGACCACGACGGGGTTCCACAGAGGTGAATGGGCAAGGCCCGGCTGATTTTCGAAAACAGTGTTCATGGCGCAGTTCCGTGATGGGTGGGCTGCCGCGCCGTGCTCGACTGGCACGCAACGTGACAACGGGGTTTACTATGGGAGTTTCACAAACGGTACGTAAGCCATGAATGTGGTACTGACCATTTCAATACCGAGACACTCGTGAATCTGGCGGTACTGGCGGATTTCCAGCTCGTCGCGTCTCACGGCAGCCTTGGCAAGGCCAGCCGGGCAAGCGGCCGCCCCAAGGCGACGCTGTCGCGCCGTGTCCGCCAACTCGAAGAGTCACTGGGCGTGCGCCTGATCGAGCGCGGCCAGCGCGCCCTGGGCCTCACCGCGGAAGGCCGAGCCTTGTATGAACGGACACTCAGGCCGCTGCACGACATCGAAGAGGTAGGCCAAAGCCTGGCCATGGACAGCGATCAGCCGCGCGGGCTGCTCCGGGTGAGTGGGCCGCTGCTGTTTTCGGGCACATTCGGCGGGCGCCTGAGCGCCGAATTCATCGCGCGCCATCCCGGCCTGCGTATGGAGTGGATCGCGAGCGACCAACTTGTCGACCTGGTGCACGATGGTTTCGACATTGCCATCCGCGCCAACCCCCACCCCAACAGTGAATGGGTGGGCCGCTGTTTCGCCAGCGATACCATGCAGATCGTCGCGCCCGCGTCCTTGCCCATGCCCGACACGGGGAGCGCGAAAGACCCGGCGCACGTGGCTGCGGTCACCATGACGCGCCTGGCAGAACTGACCCCATGGCAGCTGAGGCACGGTGGCAAAGCCCGGCATCTGTTGCCGGACTTTCGCGCACAACTGTCGTCCTTACAGATGACGCTGGACGCGGTTCGCGCGGGCGCGGGCGCCGCAGTGCTACCGCGCTCGCTGACGCGCGACGACGTGGCCAGCGGGCGCCTGGCCCTGTGGGACACCTATCCCGGACGTGCCGTTGACATGTGGGTACTGCACAGCTCGCGGCGGCTTGTCAGCGCCAAGGTCGCGGCCTTCGTGCAATTCATGGTTGAAAGTTTTCCGTCCAAACGGCTATGACCGACCACACGGCCCAAGTCAACGTGGCCAGCGCCGCTGGCCCTCACGCCTGCCTCACAAAAATCGCTCAAGCAGCTTGCGTGACGCCTTGTCCAGCTGGGTGAGATCGGCGATCTGGAACTGAACGCCATCACTCGCGCTGATGCGCAGATGCGTGCGCGGAGCCAGGCGCCGGATGTCTTCCTCGCCCTTGAGCACCAGCGTGGCGGCGCCGCGATCGGTCTGAACCTGCCAGGTGCTGGGCGTGGAAAAGCTCGACACCGAGACGATGCGCGTGATCGCGGGCAGGAACTCGCGCACGCGCAGGTCTTCCTCGATCAGCGCGCGCACCTCGGGCGCAAGCTCGGCCAGCCGCGCTATCCAGATCAGCTCATTGCCCTCGGGCCCGACAAGCGACAGCCCCTCGTCGGGCGCGGCGATCGGAAACGCCCGCACGGGCGTGACGCCCACGTGCTCGCTGCCGTCGGCCATGTGCAGCACCAGGCGCCCATGGGCGTTGCGCCTAAGTTCATACAGACGGCTCATGCGACCACCTCCTCTTCTTCGGCCGCGCGGCGCACCTGTGCCTGGTACAGGCGCCAGTAGGCGCCTTCGCGCGCCATGAGTTCATCGTGCGGGCCAACCTCAACGATTTCGCCGCGATCCATCACCACCAGACGATCGGCCTTGCGCAGCGTGGACAGGCGGTGGGCGATGGCGATGGTCGTGCGCCCCTGCACCAGGTTGTCGAGCGCCTTCTGGATTTCCTTCTCGGTCTCGGTGTCGACGGCCGAGGTCGCCTCGTCCAGGATCAGCACGCGCGGGTCGATCAAGAGCGCGCGCGCGATGCTGATGCGCTGGCGCTCGCCGCCCGACAGGCCCTGGCCGCGCTCGCCCACGAGTGAGTCGTAGCCCAGCGGCAGGCGCAGGATGAAGTCGTGCGCATGGGCGGCGCGCGCGGCGGCGATGATTTCTTCACGCGTGGCCTCGGGCTTGCCGTAGGCGATGTTCTCGGCCACGGTGCCGAAGAACAGGAAGGGCTCCTGCAGCACCAGGCCGATGTGGCGACGCCAGTCACTGACGGCCATGCGCCGGATGTCGACACCATCGACGCTGATCGCGCCATCGGCCACGTCGTAGAAGCGGCTGATGAGGTTCACCAGCGTGCTCTTGCCCGAGCCGCTGTGACCTACGAGTCCGATCATCTCGCCCGGGCGGATGGTGAGCGACAGGTTTTTGATCACCGTGCGGCTGCCGTAGCGGAACACCACGTTTTCCAGCTTGATCGCGCCTTCGATGCGCGCCAGGCGCACCGGGTTGACCGGGTCGGGCACGTTGCTCACGTGGTCCAGGATGTCGAAGATGCGCTTGGCACCGGCGGCGGCTTTCTGCGTGACCGAGACGATGCGGCTCATGGAATCGAGCCGCGTGTAAAAGCGCCCGATGTAGGCGATGAAGGCGGTGAGCACGCCCACCGTGATCTGCTCGTGCGCCACCAGCCAGATGCCGAAGGCCCAGACCACGAGCAGGCCGATTTCGGTCATCAGCGTGACGGTGGGCGAAAACAGGCTCCAGGTCTTGTTCAGCCGGTCGTTGGCCTGCAGGTTGCGCTGGTTGGCCAGGCGAAAGCGCTCAGCCTCGCGCGATTCCTGGGCAAAGGCCTTGACCACGCGGATGCCGGGAATCGTGTCGGCCAGCACGTTGGTGACTTCGCTCCAGATGCGGTCCATCTTCTCGAAACCGGTGCGCAGGCGGTCGCGCACGCCGTGGATCATCCAGGCGATGAAGGGCAGCGGCACCAGCGTGACCAGCGCCAGCCAGGGGTTGATGGACACCAGGATCACCGCGGTCATGACCATCATCAGCACGTCGGTGGCGAAATCGAGCGCGTGCAGCGAGAGGAAGACGTTGATGCGGTCGGTCTCGGAGCCGATGCGCGCCATCAGGTCACCCGTTCGCTTGCTGCCGAAGTAATCGAGCGACAGGCGCAGCAGGTGCTCGTAGGTGGCGGTGCGCAGATCGGCACCGATGCGCTCGGAGACGAGCGCCAGCACCCAGGTGCGTGCCCAGCCCAGGCCCCAGGCCAGCAGCGCGGACGCGAGCAGCCCGCTCAGGTACAGCGCGACGAGCGAAGCCGGAATGTGCTTGCCGTCCTGAAACGGGATCAGCACGTCGTCCATCAGCGGAATCGTGAGGTAGGGTGGCACCAGCGTGGCCGCGGTGGACAGCAGCGTGAGCACGAAGCCCAGCAGCAGCTGCTTGCGGTACGGCCGGGCAAAGCGCCACAGGCGCAGCAGCACCCAGGTGGAGGCGGCGGGCTCCTCTTCGCGCGTGCCGCAGACGGGGCATTCGTCGCTGCCCTCGGGCAGGGGCGTGTGGCAATGGGGACAGCGGCCCTCCTCCTCGGCGGACGGCGCCTCGGCATGGGGCTCGCCCAGATGCTCGATGCCGCGCGTGAAATGGTGCTGGAACTCCAGCGCCTTCGAATGATGCGACAGCGTGAAGCGCCACAGCGCCAGCCGCCCCCGGGCGCTGTGCAGTTCCAGCGTGCCCACGCCCGCGGCGTCAAATTCCTGCAGGGTGAGGTCCTTGGCGAGCGGCCACTGCAGCCATTGGCCCTGCCCGTCACGCGCCAGCAGGCGGGTGTCGGTCAGCGCCAGGGAGCCCGGCGCGAAGCGCAGATCGGCGTCAAGGTCAACCTCGAAAGCGGCCCGTACGTTTTCACCGGGTGCCAGCACGTCCTGCCAGCCATGATTCAAAGGTTGCGTCAGGGCGTCCGGGCCACCCTTTTGATCGTGATGTTGCATTGTTCGTTGTCTGGACACCGCGTGCGCGCCGCAGCCGCCTCATGGGAGGCGTCTGCCCGGATGAAGGCCGGGGCACACGCACGACGTACAACGCACAGTAACGCAAATGGCATGCAAGTGGCTGACAGCGGCTTGCGGCATCATTCGCCTCCGCGCCCCGGCGCACGTTTCCTGAAACCTGACCATACAAGCCATGCCACGCTTTGAAGACATCCAACTGCTGCGCGCCACCTACCTGCGAGGGCCGAGCATCTGGACCTACCGCCCGGCGCTCGAAGTCTGGCTGGCGCTCGGAGCGCTGGAGCAATACCCTTCCAACAAGGTTCCCGGCTTCAACGAGCGCCTGACCGCCTGGCTGCCCGATCTGGTCGAGCACCACTGCGGCGTGGGCGAGCGCGGCGGCTTCGTCGAACGGCTGCGCGAGGGCACCTGGATGGGCCATGTGCTCGAGCACATCGTCATCGAACTGCTCAACCTCTCCGGCATGCCGGCCAAGTTCGGGCAGACGCGCGAGACCTCGACCAGCGGCACCTACCGCATGGTGTTTCGCTGCCCCGAGGAAGCGGTGGCGCGCACCGCCCTGGCGCAAGGCCACGCGCTCATCATGGCCGCGATCAACGACGAACCGTTCGACCTCAAGAGCGCGATCCAGGCCATCAAGACCACGATAGACGACAACTACCTGGGGCCGAGCACCGCCTGCATCGTTGACGCTGCACTCGAGCGCCACATCCCCCACGTGCGCCTGAACGACGGCAACTTGGTGCAACTGGGCTACGGCGCGGCGCAGCGGCGCATCTGGACCGCCGAGACCGACCAGACCAGCGCCATCGCCGAGGGCATCGCGCAGGACAAGGACCTGACCAAGCGCCTGCTGGCCGCCGCCGGCGTGCCAGTGCCCGAGGGCGTGATCGTCGCGAGCGCCGACGAGGCCTGGGAGGCGGCGCAGGACATCGGCCTGCCCGTCACGGTCAAGCCCAGCGACGGCAACCACGCGCGCGGCGTGACGCTGGAGCTGCACAAGGAAAAAAACATCCGCGCCGCCTTCCCGCTGGCGGAGAAGGAAGGCTCGGAGGTCATCGTCGAGCGCTTCATCGAAGGCACCGAGCACCGCGTGCTCGTGGTCGGAGGCAAGGTGGTGGCGGCCTGCCGCGGCGAGCAGGTCTTCGTCGTGGGCGACGGCCAGCACACGCTCGCGCAGCTGGTGCAGGAGCTCAACCGCGACCCGCGCCGCGGCGTCGAAGAAGAATTTCCGCTGGAACTGCTGGACCTGCAGCTGCCCAACATCCAGCTGGAGCTGGCGCGCCAGGAAGTGACGGCCGACACGGTGGTGGCGGCCGGCCGCAAGGTGCTGCTGCAGCGCAACGGCAACATGGCCATCGACTGCACCGACGAATTGCACCCGGACGTGGTCTATCACGCCGAGCTGGCCGCGCGCGTCGTGGGGCTCGACATCGCGGGCATGGACATGGTGCTCAGGGACGCCAGCCGCCCGATGAAGGAACAGGGCGGCGCCATCGTGGAAGTGAACGCCGGTCCGAGCCTGCTGATGCACCTCAAGCCCTCCAGCGGCGCGCCGCGCCCGGTGGGGCAGGCGATCGTCGAGCACCTGTTCCCAGGCAGCGGCGAAAAAGGCAGCCACGCCGGACGCATCCCCATCGTGGGCGTGGCGGGCACGCGCGCCAACGCCTTCATCGCGCGGCTCGTGGGTTGGCTGCTGCAGCTCTCGGGCAAGCTCACCGGCATCGCGAGCAGCGAGGGCATGTTCATCGCCGGACGGCGCACGCAAGCCAGCAACACCGCCCACTGGGCGGGCGCGCACCGTCTGCTGACCAACCGCCTGGCCGAAGCGGCGGTGATCCAGAGCAGCGCGCGCTCCATCCTCGACGAAGGCCTGGCGTACGACCGCTGCCAGGTCGGCATCGTGACCGACATGGATGGCTGGCAAGAGCTGGCGGACCACGACGTGCGCGGCCCCGAGCAGATGCCGCGCGTGCTGCGCACGCAGATCGACGTGGTGCTGAACGGCGGCGCGGGCGTGCTCAATGCCGACATCGATGCCGTGGCGCAGTTGGCCGAACTCTGCGATGGCGAGGTGCTGCTGTACGCGCTCTCGGCCGACAACCCCGCGCTGGCACGCCACCGCGCCACGGACAACGGGCGGGCAGTGTACGCGCGCGCGGGCGAGATCTGCCTCGCCACGGGCGCCAAGGAGCGCGTGCTGGGAACGCTCGCCACCCTGCAGCTCGCACGTGGACCGGCGCCCGACACATCCGCGCTGCTCGCCGCGATCGCCGGCGCATGGGCGCTCGGGATCGCCCCCGATCTGATCGCGGCCGGCATCAAGACCTTTGAATACCACGATTGATAGCTGTCAGCGCCCGCCGGGCAAGCCTCAGAGCCCTATTTTTATCTGAATCAGCACCATGCAAATCCTTCGCACCCGCGCCCTGCGCGGCCCCAACCTCTGGACCCGCAGCACCGCGATCGAGACCATCGTGCACTGCGAACCGAGCGAGCACGACATCGCGGCCATCGCCGGGTTCGAAGACCGCCTGCGCGCGCGCTTTCCTGCCATCGGCGCGCTCGCGCCCCATGGCGCGGAACTGCCGGTCTCGCTCGCCCACGTGATGGAAGCGGCGGCGCGACAGCTGCAGGCGCAGGCGGGCTGCAGCGTCACCTTCAGCCGCACGCACGAGACGGTGGAGGCCGACACCTACCAGGTGGTCGTCGAGTACACGGAGGAAGACGTGGGGCGCAAGGCCGTAGAGGAGGCCGAGGCGCTGATTCGCGCCGCGCTCGGCGACACGCCGTATGACGCCGCGGCCACGGTTGCCCTGCTGCGCGAGCTCGACCAGGACGTGCGCATGGGACCGTCCACGCGCAACATCATCAACGCGGCCATCGCGCGCAACATCCCGTTCAGGCGGCTGACCAGCGGCTCGCTGGTGCAGCTGGGCTGGGGCGTGAAGGCGCGACGCGTGCAGGCCGCCGAGCTCGACGCGACAAGCGCCGTGGCCGAATCCATCGCGCAGGACAAGGACCTGACCAAGCGCCTGCTGCACGCCGCGGGCGTGCCCGTGCCGCTGGGCCGCCCGGTGGCGGACGTGGAGGACGCCTGGACCACGGCGCTGGAGGTGGGCCTGCCGGTCGTGGTCAAACCCCAGGACGGCAACCAGGGCAAGGGCGTCACCGTGAACATCACGACGCGCGAGCAGCTCGAGGCTGCCTACGCCACGGCGCAGGAATACAGCGGCGAGGTGATGGTCGAGCGCTTTCTGCCGGGCCACGACTTTCGCCTGCTCGTGGTCGGTGGCCAGATGGTGGCTGCCGCGCGACGCGAGCCGCCACAGGTGCTGGGCGACGGCGAGCACACGATCCGCGAGCTCGTGGCCATCGTCAACCAGGACCCACGCCGCGGCAGCGGCCACGGCAGCGCGCTCACCAGAATTCGGCTCGATGAGATCGCTCTCGCGCGCCTCGCCAACGAAGGACTGACGCCCGAGTCGGTGCCCGCGCAGGGCCAGCGCATCGTGCTGCGGCACAACGCCAACCTCTCCACCGGCGGCAGCGCCACCGATGTGACCGACGACGTGCACCCCGACATCGCGGCACGCGCCGTCGATGCGGCGCAGACCATAGGCCTGCACATCTGCGGCGTGGACGTCATCTGCGAATCGATGCTCAGGCCGCTGGAGGAACAGGGCGGGGGCATCGTCGAGGTCAACGCCGCGCCGGGCCTGCGCATGCACCTCTCGCCCTCGTTCGGCAAGCCGCGCAACGTGGGCGCACCCATGATCGACGCGCTGTTCGCGCCGGGCGAGGACGGGCGCATCCCGGTGGTGGCCGTGACCGGCACCAACGGCAAGACCACCACCACGCGCCTGATCGCCCACCTGTTCAACGCCCGCGGCTGGAACACCGCGATGACCAACACCGACGGCGTCTACGTCGGCGGGCATCAGATCGACAGCGGCGACTGCTCCGGCCCCAAGAGCGCGCGCAACGCCCTCGCCCACCCCGACACGGAGGCGGCGGTGCTCGAATGCGCGCGCGGCGGCATTCTGCGCGAGGGACTGGGCTTCGACCAGTGCCAGGTGGCCGTGGTCACCAACATCGGCGCGGGCGACCACCTGGGACTGAACTACATCACCACGGTGGAAGACGTGGCGGTCTTGAAGCGCGTGATCGTGCAGAACGTGGCGCCCACCGGCTGGGCCGTGCTCAACGCGGCCGATCCGCACTGCGCGGCCATGGCGCACGTGTGTCCGGGCAAGGTGATCTTCTTCGCGCACGACCGCCACCATCCGGTGATGGTCACGCACCGCGCGCAAGGCGGTCGCGTGGTCTACGTGGACGAGGGGCGCATCGTGGCCGCCGAAGGCTCCTGGCGCGAGAGCATCGCGCTGCGCGACATCCCGCTCACGCATGGCGGGCTGATCGGCTTTCAGGTGGACAACGTGATGGCGGCCGTGGGCGCCGCCTGGGGCACGGGCCTGCCGTGGGACACGGTGCGCCGGGGCCTGGCGAGCTTCGAGAGCAGCACCGACAGCGTGCCGGGGCGCTTCAACGTCATGGACTACCACGGCGCGACCATCATCGCCGACTACGGCCACAATCCCGACGCCATCCGCGCGCTGGTGCAGGCGACGCAGGCCATGCCCGGCACGCACCGCGCCGTGGTTATCAGTGGCGCGGGCGACCGGCGCGACCAGGACATCACCGAGCAGACGGAAATCCTGGGCAGCAGTTTCGACGACGTGATCCTCTACCAGGACGCCTGCCAGCGTGGCCGCGCCGACGGCGAGGTGCTGGCGCTGCTGCACAAGGGCCTGCAGAACGCCAAACGCGCCAGCTACGTGACCGAAATCCACGGCGAATTCATCGCCATCGACCACGCGCTGGCGCGCCTGAAGGCCGGTGACCTGTGCCTGGTGCTCGTCGATCAGGTTCAGGAATCGCTGGCCCACCTGCAAAAGCGCTGCACGGAGGCGCACCTGTGACGCCCGGCTTGCGGGCGATCGCGGCGGGTGCGCTGGCGCTGGCGTGCGCCGCGGCATGGGCCGCCTCGGGCGAAAAGATCGGCAGCGTCGACACGGCCTTTCAGTGGCTGGGGCGCGACCACGACATCCTCGTCGAGGCCTGGGACGATCCGCGCGTGAATGGCGTCACCTGCTACCTCTCGCGGGCGCGCATGGGCGGGATCAAGGGCACGCTGGGCCTGGCCGAGGACCGGGCCGAGGCATCGATCGCCTGCCGCCAGATCGGCCCCATCCAGATTGCCCAGCCCCTGAAGCAGCAGGAAGAGGTGTTCAACGAGCGCATCTCGCTCGTCTTCAAACGCCTGCGGGTGGTGCGCATGGTGGACGAAAAGCGCCATACGCTCGTCTACCTCACGTATTCGGACAAGCTCATCGACGGCTCGCCGCAAAACAGCGTGACCGCCGTGCCGGTCGATCCGGCCACGCCGATACCGCTCAGAAAATGACGCTACCAGGCCGCAACCGGCCTGGCAAAGCCCTGGGGCGCCTCGCGCTCACTGTCAAAACTCGCCAGCTCCCACGCATCGGGCTGCGCGAGCACGGCGCGCAGCAGCTGATTGTTGAGCGCGTGGCCGCTGCGAAACGCGCTATAGGCGGCCAGCAAGGGATGGCCGACGAGGTAGAGGTCACCCATCGCATCGAGGATCTTGTGCCGGGCGAATTCGGCGTCGTAGCGCAGGCCGTCGGCGTTAAGCACCTTGTAGTCGTCCATCACGATGGCGTTGTCGAGCCCCCCGCCGAGCGCCAGGCCGTTGGCGCGCAGCATTTCCACATCCTTGGTGAAGCCGAAGGTGCGTGCCCGCGCAATGTCGCGTGCGTAATTGCCTTGTCCCAGGTCGAACTCCGCGCACTGCTCGGTGGAATCCACCGCCGGGTGGGCGAAGT
Organism: Comamonas sp.; assembly: GCA_019912745.1. GTDB lineage: Bacteria > Pseudomonadota > Gammaproteobacteria > Burkholderiales > Burkholderiaceae_C > Comamonas_C. The sequence goes on from JAIOIA010000122.1 coordinate 12,107, forward strand.
CGATTTCGAAGCGCAGCTTGTAGCCATGAAAGGGTTCAAGCCGCGCCCATTTGAGTTGATGCCCTTCCCCCTCGCGCACCTCGACGGCACGCTTGATCCTCAGGAAACGCCGGGGCGCGTTCTGCAGCTCGATGCCCGCGCTCTGCAGCAGGAACACGAAGGACGCGGCGGAGCCATCGAGGATGGGCACCTCCTCGGCCGTGATATCCACGTAGAGGTTGTCCAGCCCCAGGCCCGCGCAGGCCGACATGAGATGTTCCACGGTATGCACCTTGGCCCCGTGCGCGCCTATGGTCGAGGCCATGCGGGTATCGACCACCGCCTCGGCGCATACCGCAATGTCCACCGGCTCGGGCAGATCGATGCGGCGAAACACGATGCCCGTATCGGGCGCGGCGGGACGCAGCGTCAGCTCCACTCGCTGGCCGCTGTGCAGCCCCACGCCGACGGAGCGGGTGAGCGTCTTGATCGTGCGTTGCTGCAACATCCGGCAATTTTAGTTTCATGATGCGCCGTCGGCGCGACGCCAATGACGGATGACGAGTGCATGAACGCCCGTGCATTCGTCGTGTCGGCGCAGCCGCCGTCATCGAGCGAAGCGAGGTCACGCCGCGCCAGAGGCGCGGCGTCATCTCAATCGGCCTGCTTGCGCAGGAACGCCGGAATCTCCAACTCGTCCATGCCGCCCGAGGACATCGCATCCACGCGCGCCGTGGCCTGCGAACGGTTGGTGCGCCAGACGCTGGGCACGGCCATGTTGGCGTAGTCGCCGCGCGCGGCCCCGCCGCCGAGCGCGCCCGCCATCGTCGCCGGGGTGTAGGGCAGGTTGTCGGTGCCGGTGCGTTGCCCGCCCTGCACCACCTGGATGCTCTGGCGGCGCGCGGCGACGTTGGACAGGCCCGTGGCCACCACCGTCACGCGGATCTCGTCCACCAGGCTGTCATCGTAGGCGGCGCCGAAGATCACATGCGCATCGGGCGAAGCGTAGGCGTTGATGGTGTTCATCGCCAGGCGCGACTCGGAGAGCTTGAGGCTGTTCTTGCTGGCCGTCACCAGCACCAGCACCCCCTTGGCGCCCGAGAGATCGATGCCTTCGAGCAGCGGGCAGGCGATGGCCTGCTCGGCCGCGATGCGCGCGCGGTCGGGCCCGCTGGCGGTGGCCGTGCCCATCATGGCCTTGCCCGGCTCGCCCATCACGGTGCGCACGTCCTCGAAGTCGACGTTGATCTGGCCGTACTCGTTGATGATCTCGGCGATGCCGCCCACCGCGTTCTTGAGCACGTCGTTGGCGTGCGCGAAGGCCTCTTCCTGCGTGATGTCGTCGCCCAGCACCTCGAGCAGCTTCTCGTTGAGCACGACGATGAGCGAATCAACGTTCGCTTCGAGCTCCGCCAGCCCCTCGTCGGCGTTCTTCATCCGGCGGCTGCCCTCCCAGGCAAACGGCTTGGTGACGACGCCGACGGTGAGGATGCCCATCTCCTTGGCGATCCTGGCGATGATGGGCGCCGCGCCCGTGCCCGTGCCCCCGCCCATGCCGGCGGTGATGAAGAGCATGTGCGACCCGGCAATCGCCTGGCGGATGTCTTCCTCGGCCTGCTCGGCCGCGTCACGCGCCTTCTCGGGCTTGCTGCCGGCGCCCAGGCCGTTGTTGCCCAGCTGCACCGTCTGGTGCGCCGAACTGCGCAGGAGCGCCTGCGAATCGGTGTTGGCGCAGACGAACTGCACGCCCTGCACATTGCGCGCGATCATGTGCTCCACCGCGTTGCCCCCTCCGCCGCCCACGCCAATGACCTTGATCAGCGTGCCTTGGTTGAATTCTTCGGTTTCGATCATTTCGATGGCCATGTGACTGCTCCTGAATGAATATGAATAACGGTGATGACTGATGGTGAAAAACGAAACGGTGCAATCGTGTCGGGAGGCGGCTTGATGCACCATCGCCATCGGCCTCGCTTTCGGCGCGGCACGTGCGGGCGCGCCGCCAGCGGCGGCAGGCAGACTTGAAGGCACTCGGGCGGGCGCATCAGAAATTCCCCACGATGAAATCCTTGAAACGCCCCAGCGCGGTCTTCATCGAGCCGTTCCTGGAAGCGACCTTGAAACCTCGCATGTGCGCCAGCCGCCCCTCTTCGAGCAGGCCCATGACGGTGGCCGCGCGCGGCTGCGCCACCATGTCCGCGAGCGCGTTGGCGTAGTGCGGCAGGCCGCGGCGCACGGGCTTGAGAAAGATGTCTTCGCCCAGCTCCACCATGCCCGGCATGACGCTGGAGCCGCCCGTGAGCACGATGCCCGAGGACAGCACCTCCTCGAAGCCCGAGTCGCGGATGACCTGCTGCACGAGCTGGAAGATTTCCTCCACGCGCGGCTCGATCACGCCCGCGAGCACCTGGCGCGTGAGCATGCGCGGCTCGCGGTCGCCCAGGCCGGGCACCTCGACCTGCGCCTCTGGGTCGGCCAGCAGTTGCTTGGCGCAGCCGTGCTCGACCTTGATGTCCTCGGCGTCCTTGGTGGGCGTGCGCAGCGCCATCGCGATGTCGCTAGTGATGAGGTCGCCCGCGATCGGCAGCACCGCCGTGTGACGGATCGCGCCGCCGGTGAAGATGGCGATGTCGGTCGTGCCCGCGCCGATGTCCACCACCGCCACGCCCAGCTCGCGCTCGTCGTCGGTCAGCACCGCCTGACTGCTCGCCAATGGGTTGAGCAGCAGCTGCTCGACCTCCAGGCCGCAGCGGCGCACGCATTTGATGATGTTCTCGGCCGCGGCCTGAGCGCCGGTGACGATGTGCACCTTGGCCTCCAGGCGGATGCCGCTCATGCCGATCGGCTCCTTGACCTCGTTGCCGTCGATGATGAACTCCTGCGGCTCCACCAGCAGCAGGCGCTGATCGCTGGAGATGTTGACGGCCTTGGCGGTCTCAACCACGCGCGCCACGTCCGCCTGGCTCACTTCCTTGTCCTTGATCGCCACCATGCCGCTCGAATTGAGCCCGCGGATGTGGTTGCCGGTGATGCCGGTGTACACGCGCTGGATCTTGCAATCGGCGATCAGCTCGGCCTCCTTCAGGGCCTGCTGGATGCTGTGCACCGTGGCCTCGATATTGACCACCGCACCACGCTTGAGGCCGTTGGATGGCGCCACACCCAGTCCCGCGAGCTTTAGGCTGCCATCCTGCAGCACCTCGGCCACGGCCACCATGATCTTGGCGGTGCCGATATCGAGGCCCACGATGACGTCTTTGGTTTCCCTTGGCATGTGCTTGCGTCCTACCCTCGGTGGTTGGTGGATGCGGGGCGCCGCGCCGCCGCAGGATGGGGCGCATCACCGCTCACCGTGGTCACCCCCTGCAGGCGCAGGGCGTAGCCATTGGCGTAGCGCAGATCCGCGTATTCGAGCTGGGTGACGCGCCGCCCCTGGCGCCGCGCCACGCCGCCCAGCGTGTCGGTGAGGCGCTTCAGGCGCGCCAGCAGCACTGGCGCTTCGCCCGTGCCGAGCTCGAGCGCCGCGCCGTTTTCCAGCTGCACGCGCCAGCTGCCGTGCGCGCTCAGGGCCAGGGACTCCACGGGCCGCTGCAGCGGCTCGAGCGCGGGGGCAAGTTGCCCCAGCATCGCGAGCATCGGGGCCGACTGCTCCCTGGGACCGACCAAACGCGCCAGGCGCTCATCCTCCAGCGCCGCCGGATCGGCCTCGAACACCTCGCCCTCGCGATTGACCAGCGCGCCACTGTCCGCCTCGCCCCAGAGCGCGGCCGCATCCTGCTCACGCACGCGAACGCGCAGGGCGTGCGGGAATTCGCGCTGCACCTGCACGCTTCTGATCCACGGCACCTGCTCGAAGGCGCTGCGCACCGCCTGTAGATCCATGGTGAAGAAGTTGCCCACGAGCACGGGCGTTACCTTGGTGCGCAGCACCGTCATGTCCACGCGCGCCAGCTCGCCGTCAACCGTGACCTTGGTCAGGGCAAAGAGTGGCAGACGCGACATCCAGTTGCCCAGCACCAGCATGAACGCCACAGCGCATCCGAGCAGCAGCACGGCCGTCGTCCAGTTCATGAGGCGCACATCGACGGGCAGGCGCAGGGCTTCGCTCATGCCGCTCCTTCCCGCCCTTGCCAGGCATCGAGCGATGCGCTCGCGAGTATCTGCAGGCACAGATCTTCGTAACTGACGCCACAGGCTCGCGCCGCCATGGGCACGAGCGAATGCCCGGTCATGCCGGGCGAGGTGTTGATCTCCAGCAGGAAGGGCTTGCGATCGCTCGCGCGCACCATGATGTCCACACGCGACCAGCCGCGACACGCGAGGCTGCGGTAGGCCGCGAGCGACAGGCGCTGCATTTCCTGCTCTTCCTCGACGGGCAAGCCACTCGGGCAGTCGTAACGCACGACGTCGGTGTAGTACTTGTTCTGGAAGTCGTAATTGCCCTGGGGCGCGACGATGCGTATCAGCGGCAGCGCCCGGGCCTGGGCACCCTGGCCGAGCAGCGCGCAGGTGGTTTCATCGCCCGCAATGAACTGCTCGCACAGCACCTGCGGATCGTGGCGCGCGGCAAGCTGCCAAGCGCCATCGCACTGCTCGGCCGACACCACCTTGGTTAACCCGAGCGTGGAGCCCTCGCGCACCGGTTTGACGATCATGGGGCTGCCGAGCTCGGCAAAGGCCTGTGCCACCTCGGCGCTCGACGTGGCTAGGCGCCAGTCGGGCGTGGGCAGGCCCTCGAAGCGCCAGACGCGCTTGGTCATGGTCTTGTCCATGGCCATGCTCGACGCCATGACCCCGGGGCCAGTGTAGGGAATTGCGAGCAACTCCAGCGCCCCCTGCACCGTGCCATCCTCGCCGTGGCGACCGTGCAGGGCGATGAAGCAGCGCGCAAAACCCTGGGCCTTGAGGAGCGACAGGTCGTGCTCCGCCGTGTCGAAGCCATGCGCATCCACACCCCGCGCACGCAAGGCCTTGAGCACGCCCCGGCCCGACAGCAGCGAAATCTCCCGCTCGGCCGAATCGCCGCCCATGAGCACGGCCACCTTGCCGAACTCGGAGGGGTCTGTTTTTTGATCAAATCGCGTCATGGTGCCTTCCCCTCCTGCGCAGGCAGCTCCTTGTTTTGGAGCATCTGCGCGGTTCGCCCGGCGGCGGCCCCGATCGAGCCCGCGCCCATGCACAGCACCACGTCGCCACCGCGGGCGAGCCGAGCGATGCGCTCGGGCAGTTCATTCACGTCCTCGACGAAAACCGGTTCCACCTTGGCCGCAACGCGCAGAGCACGCGCCAGCGAGCGGCCATCGGCGAGCGCAATCGGCTCCTCACCCGCGGCGTACACCTCGGTGAGCAGGACGGCATCGGCCAGCCCGAGCACACGCACGAAGTCTTCGAAGCAGTCGCGCGTGCGCGTGTAGCGGTGCGGCTGGAACGCCAGCAGCAGGCGTCGACCAGGAAACGCACCGCGCGCCGCCGCGATGGTGGCGGCCATCTCCGCCGGGTGGTGACCGTAGTCCTCGATCAGGGTGAAGCGCCCGCCATCCTCGGTGGGCAGCTCGCCATGGCTCTGGAAACGCCGCCCCACGCCCGTGAACTCGCGCAGCGCGGCAAGGATGGCGTCGTCGGGCACGCTGAGCTCGGTGGCAACGGCGATCGCCGCGAGCGCATTGCGCACGTTGTGCTCGCCCGCGAGGTTGAGCACAACCCGCAGATCGGGCAGGGTCACGCCGTTGCGCCGCTGCACGGTGAAATGCATCTGCGTGCCCACCGCGCGTACGCCCGTCGCCCGCACCTCGGCCGCGTCCGACAGGCCATAGCGCGTGATGGGGCAATTCAGGCGCGCGGCGATCTCGCTCACCGCCGGATCGTCCACGCACAGGATGGCGGTGCCATAGAAGGGCATGCGATGCAGGAAATCGACGAACGCCTGCTTCAGACGCCCGAAGTCATGGCCATAGGTGTCCATGTGGTCGGCGTCGATGTTGGTGACCACGGCCATCACCGGCAGCAGCTTCAGGAAGGACGCGTCCGACTCGTCAGCCTCGACCACGATGTACTCGCCCTTGCCGAGCCTGGCGTTCGCGCCGGCGCTGTTCAGGCGCCCGCCGATCACGTAGGTGGGGTCCAACCCCGCTTGCGCCAGCACGCTCGCCACGAGGCTCGTCGTCGTGGTCTTGCCGTGCGTGCCGGCAATGGCGATGCCCTGGCGCAGGCGCATGAGCTCGGCGAGCATCACCGCGCGCGGCACCACCGGGATCTTCTTCTCGCGCGCGGCCTGCACCTCGGGGTTGTCGTCGTGCACGGCCGTGGATGTGACGACCGCATCGGCTCCGACAACGTGCTCGGGCGCATGGCCCAGGTGGGTGGTGATGCCCAGCGACTGCAGTCGCCGCAGCACAGCGCTGTCGCTCTGATCCGAGCCCGAGACGGTGTAGCCCAGGTTGTGCAGCACCTCGGCGATGCCGCACATGCCCGAGCCGCCCACGCCGACGAAATGGATATGGTGGATGACGTGCTTCATCGCGCGCCCTCCGCACGGCACGCATCGTCGGCGTGCTCCGTGGACCCGACGAAGTGGACGGGGTGGATGACGTGCTTCATGCCGCCAGCTCCTCGCAGGCCGCGACGACCTCGCGCGTGGCCTGGGTTTTTTGCATTTTTTTGGCCGCCAGCGCTTTCTGGACAAGCGCAGGACGCTCCCATTTTTCAATCATGTTCGCCAGGCTCCGAGGTGTCAGGTCCGCCTGTTGCACGAGCCAGCCCGCGCCCGCGTCGACGAGGAAGCGCGCGTTCGTCGTCTGATGGTCGTCGACGGCAAACGGAAACGGCACGAAGAGCGCGGCGCAGCCCACCGCCGCGAGTTCCGTCACGGTGCTCGCGCCCGCGCGGCAGAGGATCACGTCGGCCTCGGCACAGGCCTGCGCCATCTCGACGATGAAGGGCACGAGCGTGGCCTGCACGCCCGCGGCCTCGTAGTTGGCGCGAAGTTGCTCCAGCTGTTTCTCGCCGCTCTGGTGCGTGACGATGGGGCGACGGACTTCGGGGATCAAGGCGAGCGCCTGCGGCACGACCTCGTTGAGCGCGCGCGCGCCGAGGCTCCCGCCGACGACGAGCAGCCTGAGTGGCCCACTGCGGCCCGCGAAGCGCGCCTCGGGGTCGGGCTGTTCGGTGAAGGCCGCACGCAGCGGATTGCCCACCCACTGGCCCTTCTTGAAGACGCCCGGAAAGGCCGTGAAGATGCGGTCCGCCACGCCAGCGAGCACCTTGTTGGCCAAGCCCGCCACCGAGTTCTGCTCGTGCAGCACCAGCGGCTTGCCCGCCAGCACCGCCATCATCCCGCCGGGGAAAGTCACATAACCACCCAAACCGATCACGACGTCGGGCCTGACGCGGCGCACGACCGCGAGCGCCTGCCAGAACGCGCGCAAAAGCTTCAGGGGCAGCAGCGCGAGCGTGATCACCCCCTTGCCTCGCACCCCGGAGAAATCGATGGTCTCCAGCGCAAACCCCTCGGCGGGCACGATGCGCGACTCCATGCTCGCGGGCGTGCCCAGCCAATGCACCTGCCAGCCGCGCGCACGCAACTCGTGCGCGAGCGCCAGCCCCGGAAAGATGTGGCCGCCGGTGCCGCCGGCCATGACGAGCGCGACCTTGGGGCTGCTCATGCGTGGACTCCGCGCATGAGGAGTTTGTTTTCGTAGTCCACCCGCAGAACCACGGCGAGCGCCACGAGATTCATCAGGATCGCGGAGCCGCCGTAACTCACGAGCGGCAGCGTGAGCCCCTTGGTGGGCAGCGCCCCCAGGTTCACTCCCACGTTGATGAAAGCCTGAAAGCCCACCCACACCGCCACGCCCTCGGCCACGAGGCCGGAGAACACGCGGTCCAGCGCAATCGCCTGGCGGCCGATGAGCATGATGCGGCGCGTGAGCCAGAAGAAGGCGACGATGAGCGTGAGCACGCCGACGAGACCCAGTTCCTCGCCGATGACCGCGAGCAGGAAATCGGTGTGCGCCTCGGGCAGCCAGCTGAGTTTTTCCACGCTGCCGCCCAGCCCCACGCCGAAGATCTCTCCACGGCCGATGGCGATCAGCGCGTGCGAGAGCTGATAGCCCTTGCCCAGCGCATGATCCTCGCTGAACGGATCGATGTAGGCAAAGATGCGCTCGCGCCGCCACGGCGAGGACCAGATCATGAGCGCGAACGCCGCTACGAGGATGAGCGCGATCAGGAAGAACATGCGCGCATTCACGCCGCCGAGAAACAGAATACCCATGGCGATCACCGCGATCACCAGGAAGGCGCCCATGTCGGGCTCGGCCAGCAGCAGGGCACCGACGATGGCCACGGCCGCGGCCATGGGCAGCACGGCGCGAAAGAACCGCTCCTTCACCTCCAGGCGCCGCACCATGTAGCCGGCGGCATAGATCAGCACGGCGAATTTGGCGAGCTCCGACGGCTGGAAGTTCATCACCCCCAGGCTGAGCCAACGCCTCGCGCCATTGACGACCGTGCCCACGTGCGGGATCAGCACCACGACGAGCAACAGGATGGAGCCGATGAAGAGCCACGGGGCGATGCGCTCCCACGTATCCATGGAAAACTGAAAGGCCAGCAGGCCCGCGACGAACCCCACTGCGATCGCGGCGACGTGGCGCACGACGAACGTGGTGGATGTCACGTGTCCGAAGCGCGGGTTGTCCTGCATGGCGATCGAGGCCGAATACACCATGACGACGCTGAACGCGAGCAGCAGCACCACCACCCACAAAAGCGACTCGTCGAACCCCAGCACCCGCGCGGGCACGGCGGCGGTGCGGCGCAGCTCCATGCCGCCGATGCGCACCGGGAGGCGATCCACGCTCTCGCCACGCTCGGCGCCGCGGGGGGCAAAGAGGCGCTGCCAGAGACCGGGTTTGGCAACCGCGTTCATGCGCCTCCCCCCACCAGCGACTGGCCCCGCTCATCCGCCAGCGCCTGCACCGCCTCGAAGAACACGCGCGCGCGGTGCTTGTAGTTGTCGAACATGTCCATGCTCGCGCAGGCAGGCGAAAGCAGCACGGCGTCTCCGGCGTGCGCGGCCGCGGCCGCCCGCTGCACGGCCCGCTCGAGCGTCGCGGCATCGATGAGCGGCACCGCGCAATCGGCGAGGGCGGCGCGGATCTGCGCCGCATCGCGCCCGATGAGCACCACGGCACGGACGTGGCGCCTGACCGGGGCGGCCAGCGGCGAGAAATCCTGCCCCTTGCCATCGCCGCCCAGGATGACCACCAGGCGGCGTTCGCTGCCCAGGCCCGCAAGGGCGGCGACGGTTGCGCCGACATTGGTGCCCTTGCTGTCATCGAAATACTCGACGCCGTCGATCACGCCGACCGACTCGACGCGGTGCGGCTCGCCGCGGTACTCGCGCAGCGCGTACAGCATGCCGGCCAGGGGGCAGCCTGCCGCCTGCGCCAGCGCCAGTGCCGCGAGCGCATTCATCGCGTTGTGGCGCCCATGGATGCGCAGGGCATCGAGCGGCAGGAGACGCTGCATGAAAAGCTCCTGCTCCACGGGGTCGCGCCGGCCTGCGTCCTGCGCGTCGTGGGCACGCACGAGCCAGGCCATGCCACCCACGACCTCGATGCCAAGGTCGCCAGGAGCGCGCGGCAGATCGCTGCCAAATGTCAGATGCGCTCGCTGACGGGGCTTTTGCAGCTTCACCGGCACGGGCGGTGGCAGCATGTCCATCACCCGCCGGTCTTCGCGATTGAGCACCATCAGCGCCCGGGTGCCGAAGACCCGGGCCTTGGCCGCCGCATAGGC
>JAIOIA010000123.1:0-5440 GCA_019912745.1 Comamonas sp.
CCTTCATTCAAAACTCCTGAATCGAGAGCTATCCACGCTTGACAGGCAAGCGATTGAGGCCCATTTGACCATTAATTTCCACCGAACCGAACGATCATCGCCTTGACCTGCTCGACGTCGGCGGGCAGCACGGTGACGCGCTTGGGCAGGCCCTCGATGCCGTTGAACCGGGCGGGCCGCTCGGGCGGGTGACCCAGGGCCTCGGTGATGGTCTCGGCGAACTTGATGGGCAGCGCGGTCTCCAGCACGATCATCGGCACGTCGGTGCGATGCTCACCCGCCACCTTCACGCCATCGGCCGTGTGCGTGTCTATGGTCACGCCATGGCGCTCGTGCACGCCGCGTATCGTCGCGAGGCGGTCGGCGTGGGTGCTGCGGCCGCTCTGAAAGCCGTAGCGCTGCGCCGCCTCCTTGAAGCGCGCATCCTCGCTGAGATCGAAAAAACCCTGGCGCGCCAACTGCACGCCAAAGAGCTCACGAACGGCCGCGCCATCGCGCCCGAGCAGGTCGAAGATGAAGCGCTCGAAATTGCTCGCCTTGGAGATGTCCATCGAGGGGCTGGACGTCTCCAGCGTGTCGGCCGCGGCGCGCACGCGGTAGACACCGGTGCGAAAGAATTCGTCGAGCACGTCGTTCTCGTTGGTCGCCACCACCAGGTGCTTGATCGGCAGCCCCATCATGCGGGCCACGTGGCCGGCGCAGATGTTGCCGAAATTGCCGCTGGGCACGGTGAAACTCACTTTGTCACCCGCGCCGCTCGTCGCCTGGAAGTACCCGGCAAAGTAATAGACCACCTGCGCCAGCAGCCGCGCCCAGTTGATCGAGTTGACCGTGCCGATGTGCTGGCGCGCCTTGAACGCCAGGTCGTTGCTCACGGCCTTGACGATGTCCTGGCAGTCGTCGAACACGCCTTCGATGGCGATGTTGTGGATGTTCGCATCCTGCAGCGAGAACATTTGCGCCTGCTGGAACGGGCTCATGCGCCCGTGCGGGCTGAGCATGAAGACGCGGATGCCCTTCTTGCCGCGCATCGCGTATTCGGCGGCGCTGCCGGTGTCGCCGCTGGTGGCGCCCAGGATGTTGAGCTGCTGCCCGCGCCGGCCCAGCTCGTACTCGAACAGGTGGCCCAGCAGCTGCATCGCCATGTCCTTGAACGCGAGCGTCGGACCGTTGGAGAGCGCCTCCAGGTAAAAACCGTCGTCCAGCTGCTTGAGCGGCACGATCTCGCGCGTGCCGAAAACCTCGGCGGTGTAGGTCTGCTCGCAGATCGCCCGAAGGTCGGCGGCAGGAATGTCGTCGATGTAGCGGCTCAGGATCTCGAACGCCAGCGCCGCGTAGCCCTCGTTCGCGTGCACCGCGCGCAGTCGGGCGAGCTCGGCCGCATCGACCTGCGGATAGCGCTCGGGCAGGTACAGGCCGCCATCGGGCGCGAGGCCCTCGAGCAGGATGTCGCAGAACTGGCGCGGGGTCGCACCGCCACGGGTGGAGAGGTAGCGCATCAGTTCAGCTCTTCCTTGCGGATGCGCGTGATCGGCGCCAGCACCGTCGGCAGCGGCTGGATCTGCGCTAGCGCGGCGTCCAGATCGCCTTCGCGCGTGTCGTGCGTGAGGATGATGAGATCGGTTTGCGTGCTGCCCTCGCCACCGACTTCGTCGGCCTCGCGCTGCAGGATGGCGTCGATGCTGATGCCCGCGTTCGCCAGGATCCCGGTGATGCGCGCCAGCACCCCGGCTTCATCGACCACACGGATGCGCAGGTAGTAGCCGGTGACCACGTCGGCCATGGGCAGCACCGGCAGGTCGCCGCCCGCGGCCGCCAGCGTGCTGCTCTGAAACGCCAGCGGCGGCACGCGATGCGCCGGGTCGGCGCCATGAAGGCGCGCGATGTCCACGAGGTCGGCGATCACGGCGCTCGCGGTCGGTTCGCTACCCGCACCCTTGCCGTAGTACAGTGTCGTGCCCACGGCGTCGCCCTGCACCACGACGGCGTTCATCGCGCCGTCGACATTGGCGATGAGGCGCCGCGCCGGGATCAGCGTGGGGTGCACGCGCAGCTCCACGCCCTTGTCCGTGCGCCGGGTGATGCCCAGCAGCTTGATGCGGTAGCCGAGCTGCTCGGCGTAGCGGATGTCCGCGGACGCGAGCTTCGTGATGCCCTCGACATGGCACTTGTCGAACTGCACCGGAATGCCGAAGGCGATGGCGCTGATGAGCGTGGCCTTGTGCGCGGCATCCACGCCTTCGATGTCGAAGGTCGGGTCGGCCTCGGCGTAGCCCAGGCGCTGCGCGTCCTTGAGCGCGGCGTCGAAGTCCAGGCCCTTGTCGCGCATCTCCGAGAGGATGAAGTTGGTCGTGCCGTTGATGATGCCGGCCACCCACTGGATGCGGTTGGCCGTCAGCCCCTCGCGCAGCGCCTTGATGATGGGAATGCCGCCGGCCACGGCGGCCTCGAAGGCGACGATCACGCCCTTGGCCGCGGCGGCCTTGAAGATTTCGGTGCCGTGCACCGCCAGCAGCGCCTTGTTGGCCGTGACCACGTGCTTGCCCTGGCGAATAGCCTCCAGCACGAGCTGGCGCGCAATGCCGTAGCCGCCAATCAGCTCGACCACCACGTCGATCTCCGGGTTGGCGATGACCTCGCGCGCATCGCCAACCACGCGCACGTTCTCGCCCACGATGGAGCGCGCCCGCGCGGTGTCCAGATCGGCCACCATGGTGATCTGGATCGCCCGCCCGGCGCGGCGGCCGATTTCCTCCTGGTTGCGCGCGAGCACCTGAAAGGTGCCGCTGCCGACGGTGCCGATGCCGAGCAAGCCGACTTGAATGGGTTTCATGGTTGAGTTTTGAATGAAAAACGGCTGTAGCGCTTGTCCATCAAGCGCTGGCAGCTTCTTTTTTTGAATTGATGGGCAACACCGCCGCCGGTTTGGCACGGCGCTGGCGGTACTGCTCGAGGAACTTCGCGAGGCGCCCGATCGCCTCGCGCAGGTCGCTCTTGTGCGGCAAGAAGACGATGCGAAAGTGCTGGTTGTCCGGGTAGTTGAAGCCCGTGCCCTGCACCAGCATCACGCGGGTGGCGCGCAGCACCTCCATGAAGAACTGGCGGTCGTCCTCGATCGGGTACATCTGCGGGTCCAGGCGCGGGAACATGTACAGCGCCGCCTTGGGCTTGACGCAGCTCACGCCCGGAATCGCGGTGATGAGCTCGTACGCCAGGTCGCGCTGCACGCGCAGGCGTCCGCCTTCCCTGATCAGGTCGTTGATGCTCTGGTAGCCGCCGAGCGCGGTCTGGATGGCCCACTGGCCCGGCACGTTGGAGCCGAGCTTGAGGTTCGCCAGCATGTTCAGGCCCTCGATGTAGTCGCGCGCCTGCCCCTTGTCGCCCGAGACCACCATCCAGCCCGCGCGGTAGCCGCACGAGCGGTAGGCCTTGGAGAGCGAGTTGAAGGTGAGCGTCAGCACATCGGTCGACAGGCTCCCCATCGCGGTGTGCTTCTCGCCGTCGTACAGCACCTTGTCGTAGACCTCGTCGACCAGCAGCACCAGGTCGTGCTCGCGCGCCAGCTGCACGATGCCGCGCAGCAGCTCATCCGAATACAGCGCGCCCGTCGGGTTGTTCGGGTTGATGACCACGATGCCGCGCGTGCGCTGCGTGATCCTGGCGCGCATGTCGGAGAGGTCGGGCATCCAGCCGTTGGCCTCGTCGCAGACGTAATGCACGGGCACACCGCCCGCCAGGCTGGTGGCCGCCGTCCACAGCGGGTAGTCGGGCGCGGGCAGCAGCAGCTCGTCGCCGTCGTCGAGCAGCGCGTTGGTCGCCATCACGATCAACTCGCTCGCGCCGTTGCCGAGATAAATGTCGTCCAGCGTCACCCCGGCGATGCCCTGCTGCTGCGTGTAGTGCATCACCGCCTTGCGCGCGGCGAAGATGCCCTTGCTGTCCGAGTAGCCCGCCGACTCGGGCAGGTTGCGGATCATGTCCTGCACCACCTCGTCGGGCGGGTCGAAGCCGAACGGCGCCATGTTGCCGATGTTCAGCTTGATGATCTTCTGCCCCTCCTCCTCCATCTGGCGCGCCGCGTCCACGATGGGGCCCCGCACGTCATAGAGCACGTTGTTGAGCTTGGAGGATTTGTGCAGAAGTTTCATGATCGCGTGCCTGGCAAACTGGCGAAACCTATAATTTGACCACATTTGCCCGCGTGGCCCATGCGGGCGCAGGCACCGGCGGCACCATGAAATTCGAACCCGATCAAAGCGACGCTCAAACCATCACCGGCTACGGCCCGGGCTGGATCGCGGTCAATGCCGAGCGCCTGACGCACAGCGTCGTCATCGGCGCCAACGGCGCGCGATTCGACTGGGAGTGCGAGCGCTTCGAAGATCTGAGTGAAGCGCACTTCTCCAGGCTCGCCGAGCTCGACGCCGAAGTGGTCATCTTCGGCAGCGGCGAAAAAGGCCGTTTTGTCTCGCCCCGCTGGCTCGGCCCGCTCATGAAGCGCCACATCGGCCTGGAGACCATGGACACGCACGCGGCCTGCCGCACCTACAACATCCTTGCCGGCGAAGGCCGCAAGGTCTTTGCCGCGCTGCTCGTCACCCACTGACGCGTCCATGGGCCCAGGCCCGCGACGGCGCCCCGCCAACGCCCCGGGTTGCTGGCCTTTTCGGCTGCTACACGTTAAAATAGCTGCCTTGCAGCCGGGGGCATCCGCTACCGCACCCTACTTCCCCCGGCACTTTCACGGCTTTACACGAGAGAGATAACACCGCCATGGCGATCGCTGTCAACAAACCCCTTCCAGAATTTGAAGCCAACGCGACAGGCGAAGTACAGGTCTCGAACGTTTCGCATCTGGGGCAAGCCCTGGTGCTCTATTTCTACCCCAAAGACAACACCCCCGGCTGCACCACGGAAGCGATGCAGTTCCGCGACAAGTACAAGGACTTCGTGAAAGTCGGCGCCGAGGTCTTCGGCGTCTCGCGCGACAACATGAAGTCGCACGACGACTTCAAGGCCAAGCTGGAACTGCCCTTCGAGCTCATCGCCGACACCGAAGAAAAGATGTGCCACATGTTCGGCGTGGTCAAGAACAAGATCATGTACGGCAAGAAGGTCAAGGGCATCGAGCGCTCCACCTTCCTCATCAACGCCGACGGCATCGTCGTGCAGGAGTGGCGCGGCCTGAAGGTGCCCGGCCACGTCGAGGAAGTGCTCAAGGCCGTCAAGGCCCTGAAGGCCCAGGTCAAGAAGGTCGCCTGAGCGCGCCCTGCTCACCCGGGGCGGGCATGCATAATGGCCCCATGGGTCTGAGCCATCGCCACACACCACAAGCCGCCCACTCCGGGCGGCTTTTCATTTTCTGAATCATCTCCATGCCGTTGCCTCCCGCTCCCGCCAAACGCGCCGCCCTGCTGACCACCAGTGCCTACGCCACCAC
>JAIOIA010000124.1:0-10112 GCA_019912745.1 Comamonas sp.
CCGCCGCCGCCACCACCGCCCACTCCCGCGCCGGCACCTGCTCCCGCACCCACGCCAGCGCCGCCTCCGCCCAAGGTCGAGGAGCCCCCGCAGCCAAGCGAGGCCGACATCGCGCTGGAACGCGAGAAAAAGCACAAGGAAGAAGAGAAAAAACGCCAGGCCCAACTGGAGCAGCAAAAGCGTGCCCAGGAAGAGAAGGCGCGCCACGAGCGGGAAGAACTGCAGAAACAGCAGGCGTTGGCGGCCCAGCAGGCCAATGCCAAGGCAGAAAAGGAAAAAGCCGAAAAGGAGAAGGCCGAAAAAGCCAAGGCGGAGCAGGAAAAACAGCGCAAGCTGGCCGAAGAAAAGCACAAGGCCGACGAAAAACGCAAGGCCGATGCCGAGGCCAAGCGCGCCGAAGCCTTGCGCCAGGACCAGCTCAAGCGCATGCAGAGTCTGGCCAACGCCACCTCGAGCGGCACGGCGGCGACGACGAGCAGCCCGCGCCAGGGCAAGAACGGTGGCAGCGGCAGCTCGGCCTCTGCCGGCTACGGCGGCATGGTCGCCGCCAAGGTCAAGCCGAACATCGTGTTTCCGGACTCGATCACGGGCAACCCGCGCGCCGAGGCGGAAGTGCGCGCGTCCCCCGATGGCACCATCGTCGGCGTGCGCCTTTCCAAGTCGAGCGGCAACCCCGCCTGGGACGAGGCCGTGGTGCGGGCACTGTACAAGACCGAGACGCTGCCGCGCGACATCGACGGCAGCGTGCCGTCATCGCTCATCATCGGTTTCAGACCCAAGGACTGAATCTGGATTTTCTGCTAGAGTGCCGCGCTTTATTTGCCCGGCAGGAAATTTCATGGATATCAGCCGCTTCATGGATCACCATGTGGACATCCTGCGTTCCATCAAGGAGATGCGTGAGCACAGCAGGGCAGGCGTGGCCGAACACGCGGGCGAGATTTCGCGAGCCATCATGAAGCTGCGCTCGAAGGTGTCGCTACATCTGGCCACGGAAAACAAGGTCATGTACCCGGCCATCTACGCCCTGCAGGACCCGGAGATCGCGAAGCTGGCCCGCGGGTTCCAGGATGAAATGGAGGGCCTCGCCCAGGCATTCGACGGGTTCTGCCGCCGCTGGCGCCAGGCCCGGGCCGTGGCCGAAGATCCGGAAGGCTTTCGCAACGACGCCAACACGGTGCTCAAGGCACTGCACCAGCGCATCCAGCGTGAGAACACGCGCTTCTATCCGCGGCTGACCGAGGCGGCCTGACGTCTCAAGAGGGTATTGCTCTTTGATTGATAGCTGATAGCGCTTGCTGGATAAGCGCTAGAGCCATATTTTCCTTAAAACCAACGCCTGACTCTGGCGCAATAACGCTGATACTCGTCACCAAATTTCTCGCGCATCACGCGCTCTTCGGGCCCAATCTGCCAGCGCGTCAGGTACGCGACGAAGAGCACAGGCCCCAGCAGGGAGACTGGGTTGGACAGCCAGGCACACCATGCCAGCAGCGCCAGTGCCAGCGCCAGGTACATGGGGTTGCGGCTGAAGCGGTAAGGACCTTGCACCACCAGCGTGCTTGCGCGCTGCAGCGCATGCGGGTTGATGCTGGTTCGCCTGCGCCGGAAAGCCAGGACGCCGCCCACGCCAAAGGCCCCCGCGAGCAGCAGCAGCACCCCCACGAGCGGCCATGGCGAGCGAGCGTCGCGGGTCCACATCGGTGCCAGCTGCACCAGCCCCCAGGCGATGGCCGCGGCCACTGCGGCCACCAGGGGTGGCGGCAGCCTGCAGTCCAGCCACCGCTGCCTGCCCTGTCGATCTTCGGTCATCGGGGTGCCTCATCGTCACGCGCCCATCGCAGCTCAAGCGCCGGAAAGGCCTCGCGCTCCTCAAAGCGGATGTGCTCCTTCATGCGCCGTGCAAACGCCTGCAGCGCGGCCGCTTCATTTCCTGCCCCGGCGTAGCTGCGCAGCGCCGCATGATCCTGTGCGATGCGTTCGGCCAGGTCGGCACCGCCGTCAGGGATGCTCTGGAGCAGCGGCAGCAGATCGCATTCCTCGACATGAAAGTGCGGCTCCCACACGCGCGCAAGCGCCTGCCTGCATTCCGCCTGCATCTGCTCCATGCGCGCCGCGTCGCCCGATTCGACGGCACGCAACGCGTTCACGGCCAGCATGAGCCCCAGATGGTGCTCGCGCGAGAGTTCTTTCAGTGCGTCGTCGCGTTTCATGCGTTCACCCACCTCGTGGCGGCTTCGCGGTCGGCAGATGCCAGCCGTGGCGAATGGCGCCGTAGCGCAACGCGAAACACAGCAGTCCGCCCACCACGGTGCTGACCCATGGCGAAACATGTAGCGGATGCGCAGTGACGACCACCACGGCGCCGGCCAGCGCCGCCAGCGCATAAAGGTCGGCGCGCAGCACGACGGGAATCTCCCGCACCAGCACGTCGCGCAGCATGCCGCCGCCAATGCCCGTCAGCATCCCGAGCAACGCCGCCATCAACGGGTTGAGCCCGTGCACCAGCGCCTTCTCCGCACCTGCCACGGCAAAAAACGCCAAACCCACCGCATCGAACCACTGCACCTTATGGTCCAGGCGCGTGACGACCGGGTCCCAGAAAAACACGATGAAGCCGGCCAGAATGGAAACACCGACGTAAGTCCAGTTGGCAATCGCTGCCGGGGGCACCGCGCCGATCAGCACGTCCCGCGTGATACCGCCAGCGTTGCCGGCCGCAAAGGCCAGCACCATGATGCCGAAAATGTCGAGACGATGCCGCACGGCGGCCACCGCGCCGCTGATCGCAAACACGAAAGTGCCGCCCAGGTCGAGCATCGTCAGCAGGACGTGGATCAGTTGTTCATGCATGACAACGGCCCTATGCAGCCCAAGCGACCGTCATGAGGCCAGCCAGGCGCGTGCGGCAACCAGCAATGTTTCCACGCCCGTCTCCAGCGTCGGATGCAGCACGGGGAGAAACCGGGGATTGTGGTTGGTTGGAAGGTCGTTGATGCGGTTGGCCGCCTTGGCCTTGGCGTAAATGTCCGGATCGGTGCCGCCGACGAACCAGAACACCGAGGGCACGTGCCACTCGGAGCCGAACGAGCCAAAATCCTCGCTGGCCGATGCTGGCCCGACCTCGCGGATGCGCTCCGCCGAGAAATAGCCGCGAAACGCGTCCGCGACCCGTTGCGTGGCTGCCGCGTCGTTGCTGGCGAGCGGGTAGCGGTCCAGCGGCGTGATCTCTGGCGGCTTGGGCGCGCCCGATGCAGCGGCCTCCGCGTTGACGATGCGGGTGATCGCCGCGAGTACCCGCTGGCGTACGCCTTCGTCGAACGTGCGGACATTCAGCTTGATGATGGCCTCGTCGGGAATCACGTTTTCCTTGGTGCCGGCCTGCAGCACGCCGACGGTGACCACGGCCGCCTCGGTGGGCGCGAGTTCGCGCGCCACGACGCCCTGCAAGCGCAGCACCGTGGCCGCCGCCATCACGATGGGGTCAATGCTCGCCTGCGGCATCGAGCCATGCGCGCCACGCCCGAACAGGCGAACCTGAAAGCTGTCGGCCGCCGAGGTGATGGTGCCGACACGCCCGCCAATCGCTCCAGCGGGGCCCACCATCACGTGCTGGCCGAGGATGACATCCGGCTTCGGAAAGCGCTTGAACAGCCCGTCGTCGATCATGGCCTGCGCACCAGCGGCCGTTTCCTCGGCCGGCTGGAACACGGCCATGACCGTGCCCTTCCACGCTGCGCGCGTTTGCGCCAGCAATGCCGCGGCGCCCGACAGCCAGGTCACGTGAATGTCGTGCCCGCAGGCGTGCATCACCGGCACCAGGTTGCCTTCGGCATCGGTGGCCGTCGCCGTGCTGGCGTAAGCGGCGCCCGAGGTCTCCTTGACCGGGAGTGCGTCCATGTCGGCGCGCAGCATCACGGTCGGCCCGTCACCATTGCGCAGCAGACCCACCACACCGGTCTTGCCGATGCCCGTGGTCACCTCAAACCCGGCAGCGCGCAGCCGCTCGGCGGCGAGGCCCGCCGTGCGCGTTTCCTGCATCGACAGTTCCGGGTGCGAATGAATGTCCGTATAGAGCTTTTCCAGATCGGGAAGCAGGGCACGAAGCCTGTCCGCCGCTACCCGCTGCACCGCCGCTTGTTTGCTGCTCATGATGAATCGTCCTGCAATGCATGTGAGAAATCGTTGCGATTCAGAACATCAACGCACCTGCAAGCTTGCCCCACTCGCTGCCCCACGATTTCGACCCGCAACACGGTCCAGGGTTGCCGCCACCCGCATCCATGCTCACCTTTCGTTGCAGCGCCCGCCAAGCCACCGCGCAGTGAGGGATAGCCGCATCAAGTTTGCACCCAATCCACCCGATCTGCACACCGCCGCGCCCAGCCGGGCGGAATCCCGTCCGGTTCACATCGTCGTGGCACGACCAGGTGCCACCGAACCACCGATGATTCACCACAAAAAAGCCCCGCTTCGGCTTGGAGGCCTGGGCGGGGCCGTGGCTCAGCGCCGGTGCTCAGGCATCCACGCCTTCGGCGACCTTGTTGTACTCGTCGATCTGGTTGAAGTTCATGTAGCGATAGATGTTGACCTTGTCGGCGTCGATCGTCTTCATCGCCTCCAGATACTCCTCGCGGGTGGGCAGCTTGCCCATGCGCGACGCGATCGCGGTGAGCTCGGCCGAACCGAGGAAGACGTTGGTATCGCGCCCCAGCCGATTGGGGAAGTTGCGCGTGCTGGTGGAGATCACCGTCGCGCCCTTGCGTACCTGCGCCTGGTTGCCCATGCACAGGCTGCAGCCGGGCAGCTCGGTGCGGGCACCGGCGGCACCAAAGGTGGCGTACTGGCCTTCCGCCACGAGTTCCTTCTCGTCCATCTTGGTGGGCGGCGCGACCCAGAGCTTGGAAGGGATATCGCGCTGGCCGCCAAGCAGCTTGGCCGCCGCGCGGAAATGCCCGATGTTGGTCATGCACGAGCCGATGAAGGCCTCGTCGATCTTGGTACCTGCTACTTCCGAGAGGAACTTGGCATCGTCCGGGTCATTGGGGCAGCAGACGATGGGCTCCTTGATCTCGTTCAGGTCGATCTCGATCACGGCCGCGTATTCCGCATCCTTGTCAGCTTCGAGCAGCTTCGGGTTGGCCAGCCACGCCTCGACCTTCTCGATGCGACGACGCAGCGCCTTCGCGTCCTCGTAGCCGTCGGCGATCATGTTCTTCATCAGCACCACGTTGGACTTCAGGTACTCGACGATCGGTTCCTTGTTGAGCCGGATCGTGCAGCCCGCGGCGCTGCGCTCGGCCGAGGCGTCGGAGAGCTCGAACGCCTGCTCGCACTTGAGATCGGGCAGGCCTTCGATCTCCAGGATGCGGCCGGAGAAGATGTTTTTCTTGCCCGCCTTGGCCACCGTGAGCAGCCCCTGCTTGATCGCAAACAGCGGAATGGCATGCACCAGGTCGCGCAGCGTCACGCCGGGCTGCATCTCGCCTTTGAAGCGCACCAGCACCGATTCGGGCATATCGAGCGGCATCACGCCAGTGGCGGCAGCGAACGCCACCAGGCCCGAGCCCGCCGGGAAGCTGATGCCGATCGGAAAGCGCGTATGGCTGTCGCCGCCTGTGCCCACGGTATCGGGCAGCAGCAGGCGGTTGAGCCAGGAGTGGATGATGCCGTCGCCCGGGCGCAGGCTGACGCCGCCCCGCGTGCTGATGAACTCGGGCAGGTCGTGGTGCATCTTCACGTCGATGGGCTTGGGATAGGCCGCGGTATGGCAGAAACTCTGCATCACCATGTCGGCGCTGAAGCCCAGACAGGCGAGGTCTTTCAACTCGTCGCGCGTCATCGGGCCCGTGGTGTCCTGGCTGCCCACGGTGGTCATCTTGGGTTCGCAATAGGTGCCGGGGCGCACGCCCTGGCCTTCCGGCAGGCCGCAGGCGCGGCCGACCATCTTCTGCGCCAGCGTGAAACCGGCCTTGGACGGAGCCGGCTCCTTGGGCAGGCGGAACGCCGTGGAAGCCGCAAGCCCGAGGAACTCGCGCGCCTTGGCCGTGAGCGAGCGGCCGATGATGAGGTTGATGCGCCCACCGGCCTGCACTTCGTCGAGCAGCACCTCGTTCTTCAGGGCGAAGTCGGCGATCGTCTTTCCCGCCTTCTCGATCCGGCCCGCATAGGGGAAGATGTCGATCACGTCGCCCATCTCCATCTTCGAGACGTCCACCTCGATCGGCAGTGCGCCCGAATCTTCCTGCGTGTTGAAGAAGATCGGCGCGATCTTGCCGCCCAGGCACACGCCGCCGAAGCGCTTGTTGGGCACGTAGGGGATATCCTCGCCCGTGGCCCAGATGACGGAGTTGGTGGCCGACTTGCGGCTCGAACCCGTGCCCACCACATCGCCCACGTAGGCGACGACGTGGCCCTTTTTCTTCAGATCTTCGATGAACTGGACCGGGCCGCGCACACCGTCCTGCTCGGGCTTGAACGCCGCGTCAGGCCGTGCGTTCTTGAGCATCGCGAGATAGTGCATCGGGATGTCCGGGCGCGTGGTGGCGTCGGGCGCAGGCGAGAGATCGTCGGTGTTGGTTTCGCCCGGTACCTTGAACACGGTGACGGTGAGCTTCTCGGCGACCTTGGGGCGGCTCGTGAACCACTCGGCATCGGCCCAGCTCTGGATCACCTCTGCGGCCAACGCGTTACCCGCCTTGGCCTTGGTGGCCACGTCGTTGAAGTAGTCGAACATTAGCAGCGTGTGCTTGAGGCCCTCGGCCGCGATCTTGCCCACGACCGCGTCGCCCAGCAGGCTCACGAGCGGCTGCACGTTGTAGCCGCCCACCATGGTGCCCAGCAGCTCGGTGGCGCGTTCACGCGAGATCAGCCCGACCTTGAGTTCGCCCAGCGCGATCGCCGCGAGAAACGAGGCCTTGACCTTGCTCGCGTCGTCGACGCCCGGTGGCACGCGGTTGACGAGCAGATCCAGCAGAAATTCGGCCTCGCCCGCGGGGGGGTTCTTGATCAGTTCGACCAGCTCGGCCACCTGCTGAGCCGACAGCGCCAGCGGCGGTATGCCGAGCGCTGCGCGCTCGGCGGCATGTTCACGGTAGGCTTGCAACATATCGTCGTTCTCCAAAGGTCATCAAATCAGGTCCGCGCGGCATGCCTGCCCCCGGTGCGCGGGAGCAGCATGCCGGCGTGGGAAGTTCATTCCGTCAGCGGCTGCCGACGGGTTGCGAGTCGAACAGGCTTTGCGCGGGCGCGGTCTTCATCGCCTGCGTCACCTGGGCCTGCTGCTCGCTCATGCAATCGTCGGCCATGCGCTGGCCGAGCTTCTGGTTCATGAGCATGGATTTGTTGGCGATCTGGATCCACACCGCGCCCGAGCGCGGGTCTTCCAGCCGCACGGCGCTGGTGGCCGCGACCACGGGGTGCATGTGGTACTTGAACCCCTTGCCGGCCACGAAGAAGCTGCCGGGCGACTTGGGATCGGGGTCGACCTGCACGGATGCGCCCAGCTCGCAGACGATGTGGCCGGTGTAGACGCGTTCGGAAACCGCCTTTTCCTCGGGTGTGAGCACCACCACCTCGGGCACGGGCTCGGGAGCAGCCTTGGCCTCCTGCTTTTTCGCCTTGCCCTTGACCGCCTTCGCATGGTGCGCCGGCGCAGCCTTCTTCGTCACGTGCCGGGCGGCAGGCTTGCTGCTCGCCGATGAAGCGCTCTGGGAACTTGCCCCGGAATCAGCCGCCCACGTCAACGCCGGCGCCAGACACAGCAAAGAAGCCAGGAGAAGAGGTTTCATGGAAACACCTGCCGTTTGGGAAATGAAAGCGAATCAAGGTTCAGGCAAACCAATGGAGCACCTCGGGTGGGAGCGATTTGCCCGTGGCACGCGCTCGCTCAAGCACGTGCCAGAAGTAACGATAGCTCGCACGGTCGTGCAGGCTGCCCGAATCATTGATGGGAGCCCAGTCCGCCGCCTGCGCCGCACGAAGGATTCGCGCAGCGCCCAGTACCTCGGCCTCATCGGGCGCCATGGCGGCAAGAATCGGGCGAATCTGCGCCGGGTGGATGCTCCACATGCGGGTGTAGCCGAATTCACGCGCTGCCCGCGCCGCCGCCGACTGCAGCGCCGCCGCATCGTTGAACTCGGTCACCACGCAGTGCGACGGTACCTTGCCGTGCGCATGGCAGGCGCTGGCGATTTCAAGCTTGGCACGCACGACCAGGGGATGCTCAAACTGCCCCCGGGACGACATGGCCGTTGCAGGAATGGCGCCACCATGCGCCGAGACGAAATCCATCAGACCGAACGAGAGGCTTTGCACGCGCGGGTGCGCAGCGATCTCGAATGCCTGATGGACCGCTGCCGGCGACTCTATCAAGACATGTAGCTGCAAGCGCTCGCCACCATTGCGCTTCAGGGCATTTTCTGCCTGAAAAACATCGTCCACGCTCTCGACCTTGGGAATCATGACGTGGCACAGGCGGTCGACCGCCTCGCCCAGGATGAGGTCCATGTCCTGCGCAAACGCGGAGTGGTTCACGGGGTGCACGCGCACCGCCACCCTGGCCTGCGCAGGCGCCTCGCGCAGCAGGGAGGCGACGAGGCGCGCATGCGCGGCCTCCCCTCCCACGGGAGCGCCATCCTCGCAATCGAGCGTCACGTCGAAGACGCAGGTGCCGAATTCGCGCGTCATCTCGGCCTGCAGCCGCAGGCTCTTGCGCATGCGTGCCTCGACGCCACTGTAGTGATCGCACATCGGCAGCAGCGTGGCGCCCGCTTGCGCGCCCAGCAAGACCGTGGCGGGATGGGCGAATCCAGCAGGGCTCATGCCACGTCCCGCGCCATTGATGAAAGCGGTGCGCCGGTCGCATGCAGACCAACCGCCGGGCCCACGCGCTCGTCGGCGGACTGCAGGTGCTGCGCTGGGTTCCAGTCTGCCATGGCCCCTGATTATCTTGCGTTTACAGCAGATGCTTGACGGCGTCCGCCTCGCTCTGCAGCTCGGCCAGGGTCTTGTTGATGCGTTCCTGCGAGAAGGTATCGATTTCCAGGCCTTTGACCACCGTGTACTTGCCGCCCTCGGTCGTGACCGGGAAGCCGAACATCACGTCCTTGGGAATGCCGTAGTCACCATTGGAGGGAATGCCCATGGTAACCCACTGGCCGTTGGTGCCCAGAGCCCAGTCGTGCATGTGATCAATGGCGGCGTTGGCGGCCGAGGCGGCCGAGGACAGGCCGCGCGCCTCGATGATGGCCGCGCCGCGCTTGCCCACCGTGGGCAGGAAGACGTTGGCGTTCCACTCCTGATCGTTGATCGCGTCCTTGACCGACTTGCCGTTCACGCTGGCAAAGCGGTAATCGGCGTACATGGTGGGCGAATGGTTGCCCCACACGGCGAGCTTCTCGATATCGCCCACGGCCACACCCATCTTGTGCGCGATCTGGCTGGCGGCGCGGTTGTGATCCAAGCGCAGCATGGCGGTGAAATTCTCGCGCGGCAGGTCGGGCGCGCTCTTCATGGCGATGTAGGCGTTGGTGTTGGCGGGGTTGCCCACCACCAGCACCTTCACATTGCGCGAGGCCACGGCGTTGAGCGCCTTGCCCTGCGCGGTGAAGATCTGCGCATTGGCGGCCAGCAGGTCGGCGCGCTCCATGCCGGGGCCGCGCGGGCGGGCGCCGACGAGCAGCGCGTAGTCGGTATTCTTGAAGGCCTGCATCGGATCGGAATGGGCCTCGATGCCCGCGAGCAGCGAAAAGGCGCAGTCT
This sequence comes from Comamonas sp., assembly GCA_019912745.1. Classification (GTDB taxonomy): domain Bacteria; phylum Pseudomonadota; class Gammaproteobacteria; order Burkholderiales; family Burkholderiaceae_C; genus Comamonas_C. Next base: position 9,762 of record JAIOIA010000124.1, read on the forward strand.
TCGAGCTCCATGATCACGCCCTTGAGCGCGTTCTGTGCCTTCTCGGCCGGGATTTCCAGCAGTTGCAAAATGACGGGCTGATCCTTGCCCAGCATCTCGCCGGAAGCGATGCGAAACAGCAGCGCATAGCCGATCTGGCCTGCGGCACCGGTGACGGCCACGCGGACGGGTTTCTTGCTCATGGTGATACTCCAGTCAAAACGATAAACGTGATGGCCGCGATGCGCGCGATGCCCTTGAACCCGGCTCGACGCCACCCCGGATAAACCCTGCAAGTTTACTGCGTCCGGTGCCGAGCCGTCAATTTGTCTTATATCTTATATAAGATATAAGACAAATTGACGGCTCGGC
>JAIOIA010000125.1:0-15576 GCA_019912745.1 Comamonas sp.
GTCCGCGAGCATCAGCCCGCACGTCGGGCCCATGACCATGTGGGTGAATTCGACGACGCGCAGACCCGCCAGCGGCTGCGGTGCCTGGGGTGTGGATGGGCTCATGGCGCCGTGGCTGCTGCGGCGGGCTGCAAGGTCTTGGGCAGTCCGGCACGCCAGAGCGTGCCATGCAGCGTCTCGCCGTCGAGCCACTGCGCCACGCGCGAGCGCAGCACGAGCAATTGCTCGATATCGATGCCCGTTGGTACGCCCATGCTGGCGAACAGATAGGCCAGGTCTTCGCTCGCCACGTTGCCGCTGGCGCCGGGCGCATGCGGGCAGCCGCCAATGCCGGCCAGGCTCGCGTCGAAGCGCCGGATGCCGGTGTCGAAGGCCGCCACCACATTGGCGATGCCCAGGCCGCGCGTGTCATGAAAATGCCCGCAGCCCAGGCGCTCGCCCGCGATGTCGAAGGCCTGGTGAAACAATGTCCGCACCATGCGCGGATCGGCGTAGCCGACGGTGTCCGCGAGCCCGACGCTGTCCACCCCCTGGTCGAGCACGGCACGCAGCAGGTCGAGCACTTCGCCCGGCTCCACGCGGCCCTGGATGGTGCAGCCAAAGGCGGTGCTGATGCCGACCTCCAGTGCGCACGCCGATCCGGCGGCATCGCGCGCGGCGCGGATGCGGCCGATCTCCCGGACCACTTCCTCGGGCGGTTTGCGCAGGTTCGCCATACTGTGCGCGCGGCTGGCCGACAGCGGCAGCAGCATGCGGTCGGCGTCGGATTCGATAGCCCGCTCCGCACCCTTGAGGTTGGGTACCAGCACCGAGACCAGCAGGCCCGGCATCGTCTTGGCGTAGGCGACCAGCTCGGCGGTGTCGGCCAGCTGTGGCAGCAGGCGCGCAGGAACGAACGAGCCCACCTCGATCTCGCGCAGTCCCGCTTCCCAGGCGGCGCGCAGCCACTCCCGCTTGTGCGCGGTGGGTACGGTGCGCACGATGCTCTGCAGGCCGTCGCGCAGTCCGACTTCGCGGATGATGACTGAATCCTTGGACATGTCCTGCTCTGTCTCCTGATGTCGTTGGCCGGTCGATAACATCCGGCGCGACCAGTTTAGGATTGGCCGTTCGGAAGTAAAGAGAGATTTTGGAATGTTGGCTGTTCCGTTACGGAAGATCTTTGCGGTGGTGGCTCATGCGTGATCTGGATCTCACTACGCTGAGGTTGTTCGTGGCGGTCTGCGATACCGGCAGCATCACCCGCGCCGCGGCGCGCTCGCACATTGTGGGCAGCGCGATCAGCAAGCGGATCGCCCAGCTCGAGGCGCAGTTGGGCACCTTGCTGCTGGTGCGCCGACGTCACGGCGTCGAGCCCACGAGCGCGGGCGCGGCCGTGTTGGAACATGCGCGCACCATGTTGCTGGCGGCCGAGCATCTGGAGCGCGACGTGGCGGGATTCACCGCGGGCGTGCGTGGGCAGGTGCGGGTGCTCGCCACGGTGTCGGCCGTGGCCGAATCGCTCGCCGACGACATTGCGGCGTTTCTGCACCAGCCGGAGCATGCCGATATCCGGGTGGACGTCGAGGAGCGCGTCAGCGCCGCGGTGGTGCGCGGCATCCGCGAGGGCGTGGCATCGGTTGGCATCTGCTGGGATGCGGCAGACCTGCAGGATCTGCAGTCCTGCGCCTATCGCCATGACCATCTGGCGGTCGTGGTGCCGCCAGAGCATCCACTGGCGCAGCGCGGCGAGGTGTCTTTCGTCGAGTCGCTGGCCTGGGAGCACGTGGGCCTGCCGGTCAACAGCGCGGTGGAGATCATGCTGATGCGGTCCGCCGCCGACCGCGGCCGACGGCTGAACTTCCGCATGATCGTGACCAACTTCGAGGCGGCCATGCGCATCGTTCGTGCGCGCCTGGCCATCAGCGTGGTTCCCATGGAGGCGGTGACGACTTACGTGGACGCCTACGGATTGCGCGTGTTGCCGCTCACCGACGTCTGGGCGCGGCGCAGGTTTGCGCTGTGCTTCCGCAGCGAGAAAGCGCTCACCCCGGCTGCGCGTTTGCTGGTGCAATACCTTTCGACGCGCGGCTGAATGCGTGCACCGGCGTGTGCTCAGCGGCGTGGATCTTCACGCAATTTCGAAAACGCAGCCGCCATCGCCGACTGCGGCTGCGCGTCGCGCGCGTGCTGCCGCCCGGCTCCCCGTCCCGCGGTCTCGAAGCGATTCTCCCGCGCGCCGTCGCGCCTCGGCGCGTGCGCGTCCAGCTTCATCGTCAGGCTGATGCGCTTGCGGGCCGCGTCCACCTCCAGCACCTTCACCTTCACGATCTGCCCGGTCTTGACCACTTCGCGGGCGTCGTTGACGAATTTGTTCGATAGCTGGCTCACATGCACCAGGCCGTCCTGGTGCACGCCCAGATCGACGAAGGCGCCAAACTGCGCCACGTTGCTCACCGTGCCTTCCAGCACCATGCCTTCCTTGAGGTCGGTGATGTCCTGCACGCCTTCGCTGTAGCGCGCCACCTGAAAATCGGGTCGCGGGTCGCGTCCGGGTTTTTCGAGTTCGGCGAGGATGTCCTTGACGGTGATGGCGCCGAAACTCTCGGTGGCGAACTGCTCCGGTCGCAGGCTCTTGAGCCGTTCCGCGTGGCCCATGAGCTGGTCGATCGGCTGGCCGGTCTGGGTGAGGATGGTCTCGACGACGGGGTAGGTCTCGGGGTGCACGCCCGTCATGTCCAGCGGGTTGTCGCCACCGCGGATACGCAGGAAGCCGGCCGATTGCTCGAAAGTGCGTGGCCCCAGTCCGGTCACCTGCAGCAGCTGCTGGCGGTTGGCGAAGGCGCCGTGCTGCTCGCGCCAGCGCACGATGGCCTTGGCCGTGGTCTGTGTCAGGCCCGAGACGCGCGCCAACAGCGGGGGGCTGGCGGTGTTCAGGTCCACGCCGACGCCGTTCACGCAGTCTTCGACCACCGTGCCCAGCGTGTGCGCGAGCTGGCTCTGGTTCACGTCGTGCTGGTACTGGCCCACGCCTATGCTCTTGGGGTCGATCTTCACCAGCTCGGCCAGCGGGTCCTGCAGGCGCCGCGCGATGCTGGCGGCACCGCGCAGGCTCACGTCCACGTCCGGCAGCTCCTGGCTGGCGTATTCGCTGGCCGAATAGACCGAGGCACCGGCCTCGCTGACAACTACCTTTTGAATAGCTGCTTGCGCTTGTCCATATTGGTCTGGAGCCGTTTTTTTCATTAAATTGATCACATCGGCCGCGAGCCGGTCTGTTTCGCGGCTGGCGGTGCCGTTGCCAATCGCAATGAGCTGCACGCCGTGCTTGCTCGCGAGCCGCGCCAGCGTGCGCAGGCTACCGTCCCAATCCTTGCGCGGTTCGTGCGGGTAGATGGTGGCGGTCTCCAGAAGCTTGCCGGTGGCATCCACCACGGCTACCTTCACGCCGGTGCGGATGCCCGGATCAAGCCCCATCACCACCTTCTGTCCGGCGGGCGCGGCCAGCAGCAGGTCGCGCAGGTTGTCGGCGAAGACCTTGATAGCCACCTGTTCGGCCGCCTCGCGCAGGCGCGCGAAGAGGTCGCGCTCGATCGACAGGCCAAGCTTCACGCGCCAGGTCCAGGCAACGCATTTGCGCAGCAGGTCGTCGGCGGGGCGCCCCTGGTGGCTCCATCGCAGGTGCTGCGCGATGCGGCCTTCGGCGAGGCTGGGGGCGGCTGCAGGGCCTTTCGCCAAGCCTTCCCCAGTGGGGGAGGGAGCGAGCTCGGGCAGCACCAGCTTGGCGTCGAGGATTTCAAGCTGGCGTCCGCGAAAGACGGCCAGTGCCCGGTGGCTGGGCACGCGGGCAATGGGCTCGTCGTAGTCGAAGTAGTCGCGAAACTTCGCCACCTCGGGGTCGTTCTCGTTCCTGCCGCTTACCAGGCGGCTTTGCAGCAGTCCCTCGGTCCAGAGCCATTCGCGCAGGCCTTGCACCAGCGTGGCGTCCTCGGCCCAGCACTCGCTGAGGATGTCGCGCACGCCGTCGAGCACCGCAGGCACGGTGGTGAAGTCCTCACCGGCTTCGCCTTTCACGGGCTTCACGTAGGGCAGGGCGGCCTGCTGCGGGTCGAGCGCCGGGTCGGCCCGCAGGGCGTCCGCCAGCGGCGCGATGCCGAATTCGCGCGCGATCTGGCCCTTGGTGCGGCGCCGGGGCTTGTAGGGCAGGTAGAGGTCTTCGAGTTCCTGCTTGGTGGTGGCGGCCTCGATGGCGGCGGCAAGCACGGGCGTGAGCTTGCCTTGCTCTTCGATGCTCTTGAGGATGGTGGCGCGCCGATCGGCGAGTTCGCGCAGGTAGAGCAGGCGCGCCTGCAGCTCGCGCAGTTGCGCGTCGTCCAGCCCTCCCGTGGCTTCCTTGCGGTAGCGGGCGATGAAGGGCACGGTGGCGCCCTCGTCGAGCAGTTGCACGGCGGTTTGCACCTGACGTTCGGTGGCGTGGATTTCAGCGGCGATCTGCCGCGCGATGTCTTGCATGACTGTAGGCTGGCTGAAGTGGCGAACGGAAAAACCCGAAAGTGTGCCACGCGTAGCCGCGGAGACAGGCAGGCTTGCTGGTACTCGGGCACACTGGCGAAATGCCGGAAGAAAAGGAACAGGGCGCGGCCGCTCCCGTCGGAACAGGCGACGTGCCACGCGTGCCGATCTTCATCGTGATCGCGCTGGCGCTCCTGATGATGTCGCTGGATTCCACCATCGTCGCCACGGCCTTGCACGCGCTGCAGCATGGGCTCGATACGACGATCAACTGGGCGGGCTGGACGCTGACCGCGTATTCGCTGGGCTTCGTGGTGGCGGTGCCCATCACCGGCAAGCTCAGCGAGCGCTACGGCAGGCGGCGCGTGTTTCTGGCCTCGGTGGCGGTGTTCACGCTCGCGTCGTTGCTGTGCGGGCTGGCCACCAACATCTATGCGCTCATTGCCCTGCGCGTCATTCAGGCGGCGGGCGGCGCGGGCTTCACACCCTCGGCCACCGGCATCATCGTCGATCACTTCGGCAGCGCGCGCGACCGGGCGGTGAGCCTCTTTGGCAGCATCTTTCCCATCGGCGCGATGATCGGACCGATTTTCGGCGGGCTCTTCGTCAACTACTGGGACTGGCGCGGGGTGTTCCTCGTGAACGTGCCCATCGGCATCGTCATCCTGATCTTCGCCTGGCGTCTGATCCCGCATGATCGCAGGCGGCATCGCATTGCGGCCAGCCTGGACCTGAGGGGCATGAGCCTGCTGGCGGCTTGCGTGCTCGGCGGGATGCTCGGCGTGAACTACCTGGGCGAACGTGACGTGCCCTTGCTGGCGCTCGTGGTTTGGTTGCCGCTGGCCATCGCCGTGCTGGCTGGCTGGGCGTTCGTGCGCCATCTGAGCCGCGCGGCCGAGCCTTTCATCGCGCCGCGCCTGCTGTTTGGCACGGATTTCGGCACCGTCAACCTCGTGAACATCATGTTCGGCGGGATTCCCGTGGGCGCGATTGTGCTGGCGCCGCTGTATGCCACCAACCGCTACGGCATTGATGCGCTGTCGGCAGGTACGCTGCTGGTGGCGCAAGGGTTGGCCGCGGTAGTGATGTCGGTGCTGGCGATCATGGTGCTGCGGCGCACGGGTTACCGCAAACCCATCGCCCTGGGCGGGGCATTGGCAGCCGCCGGGCTGCTGATGCTGGCGATGCCGCCGCAGGCAGGCATCACGCCCTATGCGTGGCTGGTCAGCGCGACCTTCATCGCCGGAACGGGGATCGGCATCGTCAATCCCGCCAGCCGCAATGCGGGGCTGCAGCTGGCGCCGCGGCATGCATCATCGCTCGCGGCCATGCGCTCGATGTTCATGCAGGTGGGCACCATCCTGATCGTCTCGATCAGCACCGCCATCCTGGCGCCGGTGCAGGATCCTGGCGTGGCACAGGCCTGGATTTACGCGGTGACCGCCGCCGCGCTGGTGGCGGCGCTGTTCATGCTGGTGCGGCTCGTGCCCGAGCACAAGGGGGCGTGGTAGGGGCGCGTGGTGCAGGCGTGGTAGCCACGCCCTTTCGGGTGCCTTAAGCGACGAGCTTCTGGGCAAACATCACGAGGCGCTTGGTCTGGTAGCGGATGATGTCCGAGACTTCTTCGTTCAGCGGGCCCATGTTGTTGCTGGCGCCATAGGGGTTGCCCAAACCCTTGAACATCGCCGCGTCGGTGAAGCCGGGCGGCACGATGATCGAGCCCCAGTGCGCGAATGTGGTGTACATGCCCGTGATCGTGGTTTCCTGCCCGCCATGCACGTTTTGCGCGCTGGTCATCATGCTCGCCACCTTGCCGGACAGGTGTCCCTGCTGCCAGATGGGGCCGAGCGTATCGATGAAGGCGCGCATCTGGCTGGCCACGGTGCCGAAGCGCGTGGGGGCGCTGAACAGGTAGGCGTTGGCCCAGGTCAGGTCCTCTGGCGTGGCCACCGGGACGTTGGCCGTCTTCTGCTGAAATGCCTTCCAGGCGGGCACTGAGTCGATGACCGTCTGCGGCGCGGTTTCCAGCGCCTTGCGCAGACGCACCTCGGCGCCCGCCGCCTTGGCTGCCTCGGCGGCCACTTCCGCCATGGCGTGGTTGGTGCCATAGGCACTGTAGTAGACGATGGAGAGTTGAACTTTGCTCATGTTTGCTCCTTCGGAGTGATCGGTTTTCGTGGGTGTTGTACCGGGTAAACCCGAAAATGGGCGTACGAAGTATTATTGAATGTGCGCCTATGCGGAATTGATAAGCATTATTGCGTTTGATTGTCCTGAAAATAGAACCATGCATGATTTGAACGACATGCTCTACTTCGCCGAGGTGGTGGAGCGTGGCAGCTTTGCCGCGGCGGGACGGGCGTTGGGTATCCCGAAGTCGCGCCTGTCGCGGCGTATCTCCGAGCTGGAGGCGCAACTGGATGTTCGGCTGCTGCAGCGCACCACGCGCACGCTCTCGCTCACGGACGCTGGGCAGGCCTTTCTGGCCCATTGTGCGGCGGTGCGTGAATCGGCACAGGCCGCGGCCGATGCGGTGGCGCAGGTGCAGGCCGTGCCGCGCGGCACGGTGCGCGTGACCTGCCCGGTGACGTTGGCGCAGACCGTGCTGGCGCAGCAGCTGCCTTTCTATCTGGATCGCTATCCCGAGGTGCGCCTGGATCTGCAGGTGACCAACCGCGTGGTGAACCTGGTGGAGGAAGGCGTGGACGTGGCGCTGCGTGTGCGCACCTCGCTGGAGGACAGCGGCTCCATGGTGATCAAGCGCCTCGATGAAGTCTGCCAGGTGCTGGTGGCCAGCCCCGCGCAGCTCAGGCGCCAGGGTACGCCCGTGACGCTGCAGGATCTGGCGCGGGTGGATGTGCTCATGCCGTCCAGCCGCGAGGGCCAGTGCACCGTGCAGCTCGTCGGTCCCCAGGGCAAGGCACAAAGTCTGGAGATCGCGCCACGCTGCGTGATCGACGATCTGCTGTCGCTCAAGTTCGCCGCCATGGCGGGCACCGGCATGGGGTGGCTGCCTGACTACATGGTCGCCAGCGAGTTGCGTGACGGACGCCTGGTGCGGCTGCTGCCTGAGTGGAGCCAACCCCGGGCCATCGTGCATGCGGTGTTCGCCTCGCGCCGGGGCATGTCGCCGGCGGTGCGCAGCTTCCTGGATTTTCTGCAGGAGGTCATGCCGTCGCACGCCAGCGCATCCTGCGCGGGCGCGTGAGCGGCCTGCCCGGCGGCGTGCCACCGCCTTGTCGGATCAGAATGCCGGAATCACGGCGCCTTTGTATTTGTCCAGGATGAACCGCCTGGTCTCGGGCGAGTGCAGTGCCTCCATGAGCTTGGCGATGGCTGGGTCCTTGGCGCGATCGGCGCGTGCGGCAACGATGTTTGTATAGGGCGAATCGGCGCCTTCGATGAAGAGCGCGTCCTGGGTCGGATTCAGCTTGGCCTCGATCGCGTAGTTGGTGTTGATCAGCGCCAGATCCACGTCGGGCAGCGCGCGGGGCAGCAGTGGCGCTTCCAGTTCGCGGAATTTCAGCTTTTTCGGGTTTTCCACTACGTCCAGTGGCGTGGGCGTGAGACTGCTGGGGTCCTTGAGCGTGATCAACCTCTGCTTGGCCAGCAGGATGAGCGCGCGCCCGCCATTGGACGGATCGTTCGGAATGGCTACCGCCGCGCCGTCCTTCAGATCCTTGAGGTTCTTGATCTTGCTGGAATAGGCGCCAAACGGCTCCACGTGCACCTTGCCGTTGGGCACGACGATCAGGTTGGTCTTGCGGTCTCTGTTGAAGCTGTCCAGGTAGGGCTGGTGCTGGAAGAAATTGGCGTCAAGCTGCTTGTCCGCCACGGCCATGTTGGGCTGCACGTAATCGCTGAATTCCTTGACTTGCAGCTCGATGCCTTCGGCCCGGAGTCTGGGCTTGACGAAATTCAGGATTTCCGCATGCGGCACCGGCGTGGCCGCCACCTTGAGCACGTCGGCGGCCTGGACCGACACCGCGAGCGCGGCAAGCGCCAGCGCCGAGAAGACTTGTTTGAGCATGAGTGTTTACCTTTTGAGTCCATCACGAATGGCGACAGGCCCATGCGCATCGGTGGATGCAGCGAACGCGCCATGGGCTTGACTGATGGCTGATTCTAAGGGTTAACCACTATGTTCAGGTCGAATATAAATCTATTTCGGTATAACAAATCTGATTTATATATGAATAAATCTGGGTTGGACGACATCCCTCACGCGGCCATCGCCTCCCTTATCGGCTCGCCCAAGCCGCGCAGCAAATCGCGCACCATCTGCGCGCGCTGCATCGGTTCGGGGAGCTGGCGCTCGATGCGCAGCTTCTCATTGCCCGCGAGCTTGATGTCGCGGTTTTTCTGTACCAGCCGGATGATGGCCATGGGGTCGATCGGCGGCTGCGGCACGAAGCTGATGGTGATCACACCCGGTGCCGCGTCCACCTTGGTCACGCCGTAGGGCGCGCACAGCACGCGCAGGCGGTGCACGTCGACGAGGGTCTGCGTCTGGGCCGGGAGCTTGCCGAACCGGTCCACGATTTCTTCGAGCAGCGTGTCGATCTGATCGCTGGTGTGCGCCGTGGCCAGTCTTTTGTAGAGCGACAGGCGCGTCTGCACGTCGGCGCAATAGTCGCTGGGCAGCAGCGCCGGGGCGTGCAGGTTGATGTCGGTCGTTGCCTGCATGGGGGCGAGCAGGTCGGGCTCCTTGCCGGCCTTCAGGCTCCTCACCGCCTCGGCCAGCATCTCGTTGTAGAGCTGGAAGCCCACCTCAATCATGTTGCCCGACTGGTTCTCGCCCAGCACCTCGCCCGCGCCGCGGATTTCCAGGTCGTGCATGGCCAGGTAGAAGCCGCTGCCCAGTTCCTCCATCTGCTGGATCGCCTCCAGGCGCTGCGCCGCATGCCCTCGGAGGCCGCGCACTTCCGGCACCATGAGGTAGGCGTAGGCCTGGTGGTGGCTGCGCCCGACGCGTCCGCGCAACTGGTGTAGCTGCGCCAGGCCGAACTTGTCGGCGCGCGAGATCAGGATCGTGTTGGCCGTGGGTACGTCGATGCCGGTCTCGATGATGGTCGAGCACAGCAACACATTGGTGCGCTGGGCGACGAAGTCGCGCATCACGTGCTCGAGCTGGCGCTCCGGCATCTGGCCGTGCGCGACGGCAATGCGTGCCTCGGGCAGGATTTCCTGCAGGCGCTGGCGCCGGTTTTCTATGGTTTCGACCTCGTTGTGCAGGAAGTACACTTGCCCGCCGCGTTTCAATTCACGCAGCACCGCCTCGCGGATTACGCCCTGGTTTTCCTCGCGCAGAAAGGTCTTGATGGCCAAGCGTCGCTGTGGCGCGGTGGCAATTACCGACAGGTCGCGCAGGCCTTCGAGCGCCATGCCCATGGTGCGCGGAATGGGCGTGGCAGTGAGCGTGAGCACGTCCACCTCGGCGCGCATGGCCTTCATGGCCTCCTTGTGGCGTACGCCGAAGCGGTGCTCCTCGTCGATGATGAGCAGGCCCAGGTTCTTGAACTTCGTCGAGGGCGAGAGCAGCTTGTGCGTGCCGACGACGATGTCCACGCTGCCGTCCGCCAGGCCCTTGAGCGCGGCCGTGGCCTCCTTGCCCGAGGCAAAGCGGCTCACCTGCGCCACCTTCACGGGCCAGCGCGCGAAGCGGTCCACCAGCGTCTGGTAGTGCTGCTCCGCGAGCAGCGTGGTGGGCGCGAGCAGCGCCACCTGCTTGCCACCCGTGACTGCGATGAAGGCCGCGCGCAGCGCCACCTCGGTCTTGCCGAAGCCCACGTCGCCGCACACGAGGCGATCCATGGGGCGCGGGCTGATCATGTCCTGGATCACGGCGTGGATCGCGGCGTTCTGGTCGGCCGTTTCCTCGAAGCCGAAATCGTTCACGAACTGCTCGTAGTCTTGCGGCGAGAACCGAAAGGCAAAGCCCTCGCGTGCCGCGCGCCGCGCGTAGATGTTGAGCAGCTCGGCGGCGGTGTCGCGCACCTGGCTTGCGGCCTTGCGCCTGGCCTTTTCCCACTGATTGCCGCCCAGCTTGTGCAGCGGTGCCTCGTCCCCTGCGATGCCGCTGTAGCGGCTGATCTGCTGCAGCTGGCTCACGGGCACGTAGAGCACGGCCTTGTCGGCGTATTCCAGGTGCAGGAATTCCTGCACCGCGGGCGTGCCGTCTGGGTTCTTCTGCCCCATGTCCATGTTCACCAGGCCCCGGTAGCGGCCGATGCCGTGCTGCGCGTGCACGACCGGGTCGCCGATCTGCAGCTCGGCCAGATCCTTGATCATCGTCTCCAGGTCGCTCGTCTGCTCCTGCTTGCGCCGGCGCCGCGCGCCGCCGGTGGCTGAAAACAGCTCGGTTTCGGTGACGAAGTCGATGCCCTGCTCCTGCCAGCTGAATCCGTTGGCGAGCACCGAGGTGGCCATGCCCACGCGCTCGCCCTGCGCACCCAGGAATTCCTCCAGCGAATTGAAAGAGGGCGGGTTCAGGTGGCTTGCGCGCAGGAAATCGAGCAGGCTCTCGCGTCGGCCATCGCTTTCGGCCAGCAGCAGCACGCGGCGCGGCGTGCGGGCAATGTGGGCATGCAGCCTGGCGATCGGGTCTTCGGCGCCGCGAATGGCCGTGAGATCAGGCAGCGGCCGAAATTGCGGATCGTCCGGATGGGCGTCCGCCGGGCGCAGGGCCAGCTGGGCATGCGCATTCGCGTGGCCATAGAACTGCTCGCTCGTGAGGAACAGCGTTTCAGGTGGCAGCGCCGGATGTTCGGGGTCGCCGGCCAGGAGTCGATGGCGCTCGCGCGTATCCTGCCAGAAGCGCTGGAAGGCGGCTTCCAGGTCTCCGTGCAGCACGAGCGTGGCGGCCTCGCCCAGGTAATCGAAGACCGTCGCGGTCGCATCGAAGAACAGCGGCAGGTAGTACTCGATGCCCGCGGTCGCCAGGCCCGCGCCCATGTCCTTGTAGATGCGGCTCTTGGTCGGATCGCCTTCGAGCAGCTCGCGCCAGCGGTTGCGAAAGTGTGTGCGCGCTTCCTCGTCCATCGGAAATTCGCGCCCGGGCAGCAACCGGACCTCGGGCACGGGGTAGAGGCTGCGCTGCGTGTCGGGGTCGAAGGTGCGGATGGAGTCGATTTCGTCGTCGAACAGGTCCACGCGCAACGGCTGCGCCGAGCCCATGGGAAACAGGTCGATCAACCCGCCGCGCACCGCGTATTCGCCGTGCGCCACCACCTGCGCCACGTGCTGGTAGCCCGCGAGCGTGAGCTGGGCACGGAACCTGGCTTCATCGAGTATCTGCCCGGTCTTGAAGTGGAAGGTGTAGCCCGCGAGGAACGAGGGTGGCGCCAGGCGATACAGCGCCGTGGTGGCCGGCACCAGCACCACGTCCACCTCGCCCTGGCGAATGCGCCAGAGTGCCGAGAGCCGTTCGCTGATCAGGTCTTGGTGCGGCGAAAAGTTGTCGTAGGGCAGCGTTTCCCAGTCCGGAAACAGCGCGCTGCGCAGGTCGGGCGCGAAGAAGGCCATCTCGTCCATCAGGCGGCGCGCGTCGGATGCATCGGCGCAGACGATGGCGGTGGTGTGCTGGTCGGCGGCCTCGCGCCCGGCCAGGCGCGCCAGCAGCAGCGCATCGCTGCTGCCCACGGAGCGCGGCATGGTGTAGCGTTTTCCGCGGACGAGGGTGGGGAGTTGCATGAAGATGAAACCGAAAGACGACGACACAAACCCCCGGCCGCTGTGGGGAGGGGGTGAGGTGCCTATTTTAGGGAAGGTGCTCGAAAGCCTTTCGCCGTCGCCGCCGCGGCGCTTCTGGCCACCTTTCAGGGCCGACTTTATTTTTGTTGCCGAGTGGACTAGCATGGGCAGTGCAACCACAGGAGTTCGTCATGCCTACCGCATCGGTCAGCAATGATGCCCAGCGCCTCTCCGCCTTGGTTTCGCCCCACGGTATTTCCGGGGCGAGCCGGGACCCGCAGGGCGATACGCCGCCACAGCAGGCCGTGCAGGAGTCGCAAGACGGCACCCGTGTCACGCTCAGTACTCGCGCGCAGGAGCTCGCGGCCCGGTCTGATCAGACCGCGGGTCAGGATCGGGTAGAACTGGCGAACAGCGGCGAAGCGGATTCGCGCAATGCGCGGTTGCTGCGCGCCTACGATGGACACGCCTGAGGCGTATGCGGTTGTGGTGTCGTGAAGGGTACGGACCGTGCCAATGACCATCACCTCATCTTCAGGCGGGATGTCGGCGCAGTCCCGTCTGTCGGCGGCGCAGCAGGAGGCCAGGCAGGCACAGGACACGGCGCAGCGTCTGCGTCCCGAGGCTGACGCAGCCCAGCGCAGCGCCGATCGCGAACAAGAGCGCGCGAACGAGTTGAACCAGCGCTCACAGGATGCCTCAAGGCGCTCCGTGACGGCGCAGCGCTCGATCGGCGCGGCGCAATCCGATCTGGATGGCGCCAGGCGTGATGCCATGCCGCCGGTGCCGATGCCTGCCACGCCGTCTGCAAATGCTGTGGCAGCCGACTATGTCGTCGGCCAGTATCTGAGCGTTCTCGCCTGAGTCACCGCCGAGGCGGTCCCTTTTCGTGCGGGCCGCCGTTGCGGTGCGAGCCACCCTCTCGGTCTGCGCCGTCGTCGCCTATAGTTGCCGCTTCCGCAACGCTGGTTGCACGCATCGCATTCATCATGGACGACACCCCCACCCCCATCGCCACGCGTTATGGCAGCGGCCGCGCCGTGCAACGCGTTGAAGATGAGGCGCTGCTGCAGGGCCGTGGCCGCTTCGTCGATGATGTCTGCGAGCGTGGAGACGGCTGGGCTGTGTTCGTTCGCTCGCCGCACGCGCATGCGGTGGTCCGCGGCGTGGATGCGGCAAGGGCGCAGGCCATGCTGGGCGTGCGCGGTGTGTTCACGGGTGCCGATTTGCGCATGGCGGGCGTGCCGCCCATCAAGCACGGTGTGTCCTTTCGCCGGGCCGATGGCAGCCCTTGCGCGGCGCCGGTGCGCTATCCGCTCGCTGTGGATGAGGTGCGTTTCGTTGGCGAGGCGGTGGCACTGGTCGTGGCCGACACGCTGCAGCAGGCCCGTGATGCGGCCGAGACCGTGCAGGTGCAGTACGAAGAGCGCCCGTGCGTGCCGTCGCTCGAAGCGGCCCTGCGCGCCGATGCGTGCGTCACGGCCGATGCGCCCGACAACATCGCCTGTGAAGCGCGTCATGGCGACCGCGAGGCGACCGATGCGGCGTTTGCGCGCGCGGCGCACGTCGTCAGGCTCGATCTTGTGCACCAGCGCGTGACCGCATTGACGCTTGAGCCACGCAGTGTGCGCGCGCGCTGGGACGCGGCCGCGGGCCGGCTGGACATGCACGTGTCGTCGCAGATGCCGACCTCGGTGCGCAAGGCGGTCTCGTTTGCGCTGGGCCTTGCGCCCGAGCAGGTGCGCGTGCGCGTGGGCGACGTGGGCGGCGGCTTTGGCATGAAGGTGGGCTCCTACCCCGAGGATGCGGCCATAGGCTGGGCCGCGCGAGCGCTCGGCACAGCGGTGCGCTGGGCCGGCGAGCGAAGCGAGGAGTTCAGCTCGACGACGCATGGGCGCGACGTGCATGCGCATGCGCAGCTCGCACTGGCTGCGGACGGGCGCATCCTCGCCCTGCGCCTGCACTCGCAGGCCAACGTCGGCGCCTACCCGACATCCACGAGCACCGCGATCCAGTTGCTCGTGGGCCCGTGGGTGCAGACCAGCGTGTACGACGTGCCGACGATCGATTTTCATTTTCGCGCCGTGCTCACGCATCAGGCGCCCACCGGAGCGTACCGCGGTGCGGGCCGGCCCGAGGCGATCTTCAATATCGAACGCCTCATGGACGAGGCCGCGCGGCAGATCGGCATGGACCGTTTCGAATTGCGCCGGCGCAACTTCATACGCCCCGAGCAGATGCCCTACACCAATTCCATGGGGCAGACCTACGACGTGGGGCGCTTCGAGCATGTGCTGGAGCAGGCGCTTGCACTCGCGGACCTGCCGGGCTTTGCCAAGCGGGCGCGGCAGTCGCTTGCGCACGGGCGCTGGCGCGGCCTGGGTGTGGCCACGTTTCTCGAGTGGACTGGCGGCAACGCATTCGAGGAACACGTGACGCTGGAGGTGCGCGCCGATGGCGTGATCGAGGTCTTTTCGGCCGTGAACCAGATGGGGCAGGGCATCGCCACGTCGCTGGCGCAGCTCGTGGTCGATGTTTTCGACGTGCCGATCGCTCAGGTGCGCGTGGTGCTTGGCGACACTGATCGCGGCAATGGCTACGGCACGGCCGGATCGCGCTCGCTGTTCACCGGCGGCTCGGCCATGGCCACGGGTGCGCAGCACACGCTCGCGCAGGCGCGCAAGCTCGCCGCGAGTGAACTGGAGGTGGCCGAGCCCGACATCCGTTACGTGGCCGGACGCTTTATGGTCGCGGGAACGGACCGAGGCATCGGCCTGTTCGAACTTGCCGCGCGCCAGAGCGCAAGGCACATTCGCGTGGAGCACACGCACACCGTGGCGGGCCCGACCTGGCCCAATGGCGCGCATCTGTGCGAAGTGGAGATCGACCCCGAGACCGGCGTCATCTCGCTTCAGTCCTATGTGGGCGTGAACGACATCGGTCGTGTCGTGAACCCGATGATCGTGCGCGGGCAGCTGGTAGGCGGCGCGGTGCAGGGTATAGGCCAAGCGCTCATGGAGCGCGTGGTGTACGACGGCGAGTCGGGGCAGCTGCTTACGGGCAGCCTGATGGATTACACCGCGCCGCGTGCCCTGGATTTTGCCTGCGAGCTGCGCATGGAGATGGACGAATCCACGCCCTGTCGCAACAACCTGCTGGGCGTCAAGGGCGTGGGTGAGCTCGGCACCATAGGCGCCGCACCCTGCGTGGTCAATGCCGTGGCCGACGCGCTGGACCGCGCGGGCCGTGCCGACGTGGCGCCCCGCCTGCAGATGCCCGTCACCGCGGCTCGCCTGTGGACCCTGCTGCATGGCTGATGCGCCGGCGTTGAACGCGCTCGTGCCCTGTGCCGGCACCGGTTCGCGCGCGGGTACCGCCGGGCCCAAGCAATAC
>JAIOIA010000126.1:0-12134 GCA_019912745.1 Comamonas sp.
GCGCCCCATGGTGCTCGTGGGCGGCGCCCGCTGGAGCGAACAGGCGGTGCGCGACATGATCGAATTCGCCACGCGCTGGCAATTGCCCGTCGCCACCACATTTCGCCGCCAGATGCTGTTTCCGGCCGGTCACCCCTGCCACGCCGGCGATCTGGGCATAGGCACCGACCCGAAACTGCTCCAGCGCCTTAAGGCGGCCGACCTCATCCTCGCCGTCGGCACGCGCCTGGGCGACGTGACCTCCCAGAGCTACACGCTCTGGGACATCCCCGCGCCTGGCCAGGCGCTGATCCATGTCTACCCGGATGCCGAAGAGCTGGGCCGCGTCTACCAGCCGCAACTCGCCATCCACGCCACGCCCGCGGCGATGGCGGCGGCCCTGCGGCGCCTGCAAGCGCCCGCGGCTCCCGCATGGGCCGACCACACGCAGGCCGCGCACGCCGACCGACTCGCGTGGAGCGACCCGACGCGCATCACCATCCCGGGCGAGCTGCAACTGGGCGCGGTGATGCAGCATCTGCGCGAGGTGCTGCCCGCGGACACCATCGTTTGCAGCGGCGCGGGCAACTTCACCACTTGGGTGCACCGCTTCTGGCCCTTCACCCGCTGGGCCAGCCAGCTCGCACCCGTGAGCGGATCGATGGGCTACGGCCTGCCGGCGGCCGTGGGCGCGAAAAGCCTGCACCCCGAGCGCGAAGTGATCGCCTTCGCGGGCGACGGAGACTTTCTCATGCACGGCCAGGAATTCGCCACGGCCGTGCAGTACGCGCTGCCGATCACCGTCCTCGTGCTGGACAACGGCATGTATGGCACGATCCGCATGCACCAGGAGCGCCGCTACCCCGGCCGCGTGAGCGCCACGCAACTGAAGAACCCGGATTTCTGCGCCTATGCGCGCGCCTTCGGCGGCCATGGTGAGCGCGTGCAGCGCACCGATGAATTCGGCCCGGCGCTCGCACGCGCACGCGCCAGCGGCCGGCCGGCGCTGATCCACTGCCTGGTCGATCCGCAAGCCATCACGCCAGCCACGACCATCGCCGCGCTGCGGCGAAATGCTCAACAGGCCGGCACCTGACGCGAAAAGGTGCTGAGCGGCACAGTGATCGCACTGCCCTCTACCTCCTGGCGGTACACACCGGGGCCGAAACGCTCGATCAGCTCGCCCTTGTAATTCTGGAAGAAGCGCTCGAAGAACTTGCGCCCGACCGCGCCCGTGGCCGAGAGCTGGTCCGTGGCGGCGTCGTGGCTCAGGCGCACCGGCATCAGCGGGTTTTGCGTCGGTCCCGAGATGCGCGCCGCCCCCTGCGCCGGGTCATAGACGCTGCCATGCGCGCAGCAGACGATGCGCCCCGGCCCGCCGCCGAGATCGCTGGCTGCCGCCGCATAGCGCAAGTAACTCGCCACCGGCGTCGGGTAGCTGAGCTGGTGCGTGCAGATGGCGACGAAGGCCACGAGGTTGCCCTTGGGGCCCACGCCCGGCGGGTTGGTGTAGTCGCCATCGTCGGGCGACGTGAACGTCCGCGTCGTGGCCACTCTGTCCCCGAGGTTGATGAGGTAGCACGGGATGCCCTTGAGCGGGTAGGCAAATACCAAGGCCTCGTCGGTGCCGACTTCCGACGCTTTGAGCGGCGCGCCATCGGGGTGCACGAGGGCAATGCTGGCGTAGTCCTCGATCGGAGCCGCCCAGCTCGCAAAGCCCTGCGCCAGCACGGCCCCCGAGCACCACTGCGTAAAACACCTGCGATCCATTCCTGTCTCCTTCAAGCGAAAAAAGGCCACGCTCGGGTGGCCTTCGTTTGCAGGATGCGCGCTTCAGGCGTTGAACATGTCGCGGTACAAGCCCTTGGCCCATTCCAGCGTCGCCTGCCCCTTGGCGGCGTCGCGGTTGTCGAAGACCTTGGTGTCGGGCGAGAAGCCGGTGATCGCGTCCTTGCCCGCGTCGTACACATAGTGCGCCTTGACCGAGATGGCCTGCATCGGGAAGGCGTTGACCACCGAATAGCAGATGGTTTCGGGCGTGCTCCAGGCGATCTCCTTGCCCTGCGCGCGTGCCGCCAGCACCTTGGCCACGTAGTGCGCCTCGGTGTTCGAGGTGTTGGCGCTCTTGGAGTACGGGTGCGGGCGCGAGTCGCCTGTCACGTACACCGAGGTGTCGCCGATGATGTTGTAGAAGCGCGTGTCGATGTTGGCTTCCTTCTGGTTCGACTTGGTTGAAGGTGCCAGCAGCCCGAGCTGCTCGATCAGCGTGGAGGCGCGCACGTTCGGGTAGATCGCCGCGTCGTTGAACTGGTAACTGTCGAAGTCGGTCTCGATGGTGCGCTTGGCCACGTCCACGCCCTTGACGGCCACGCCCGGCTTGTACTCGAGGATGCCCTTGTAGAGCTCGTCGAAGGCCGCATGAAAGCCCTTGGCCTTGATCGTCACCTCGGGGTTGGCGTCCAGGATGACGACCTTGCCCTTGATCTTGTTGTGCTTGATGAGCGAGGCGATCAGGCAGGCACGCTCATACGGCGCGGGCAGGCACCGGTAGTTGCCGCTGGGCACGGTCTGGATGAATACCCCACCCTCGAACTCGCGTATCTTGCGGTGCAATGTGACGTGCTCGGTCGGCGAGACGAAGCCGCCCGGGTAGATCTGGCGCAGCGCCGTCCGGGTGTCGACATCCGAGACGCCGATCTTGTCGTAGTCGTAGGAAATGCCGGGAGCAATCACCAAGTAGTCGTACTTGATGTCACCCTCATTGGTCGCCAGCACCTTGCCCGCGCGGTCGAGCCCCGTCACCGTGGCGTTGAAGTAGACGTAGTGGTTGTTGACCGCCGCATCCAGGAAGCTGTGGTTGGCCAGGTTCTCCAGCGTGATGAGCCCGGCGTACCAGAGGTTGCTGGTGAAGCACGAGGAATACATATCGCGCTTTTCCACGAGCACGACGTCGAACTTGGGGAATTCTTTCTTCGCGTATTTGGCGATGGTCAGGCCCGACGTGCCGCCGCCCACCACCACCAGCCGTGGCCCCTTGGCCTTGGGCAAGTCCGCCATGCGTCCGCTGCTCATGGCGGGGGCCGCGGCCGTAGCGCAGCCGCTCGTGCCCGCCGCCACACCCGCGGCGCCGGCCGCCAGGGCCAGGCTGCTGCTCTTCAGAAAACCTCTGCGATCCGACATTGCTCTCTCCTTGTCATCGTGGTGAAAACCTGTAAAGGCCCACGAATCGGCCACCGCCGCCGGACAGAGAACACGGAACACAACGAGACATCAGGCGCGAGGTCTGGTGCTCAGCCAACCGCAAACTACTGGAGCCGGGACCCACGACGGCACGCTCGTGACCCTGTGCGGTTCATTCTAGGCTCCTATATTCAACAATGCGAATATTTGAAAATTACGAAAAAATCGTAGTGGTCCATGATCGCTTGGCGCTCATCCAGCACCATTGACCCGAATCGGAAGCCACCACGCCCGCCACGGCGGCACCGACTCAACGCCTGGCCAGCACCTGCAGGACGGCCTCGCGCACCAGGGGCCGCAGATCCTGCAGCGCAAAATTCAGGGCCCGGTTGAGCCGCTCCTCGAGCAGCGCGTGCACGCGCTCGGCAATCGCTGTTTCCATCTCATCGGAGAGCGGGAAATCCGCTTCGGCGGGTGCATCGCGTCGCGCGTCCGCCGAAACGGGCGCAACAGGCGCCGTGGGAGCCACTGCCACGGGATCGACGTGAGGCAGCGGCGCAGGCACATCTACCACATCGGTGAGCGTGGGAACGAAACGCGGCGGTGTGCGCCCGGTCACCATGGCTATTTCCCTCGCCTGCGAGCAGGGGTCGCGTCAGCCGCCGCCAGCAGGTAATGCACCAGCAGCCCCACGGGGCGGCCGGTCGCGCCCTTGGCCGAGCCGGACTTCCAGGCCGTACCTGCGATGTCCAGGTGCGCCCACGGCCAGGCGCCGACGAAGCGCTGCAGGAACTTGGCCGCCGTCACCGCGCCCGCCGGGCGCCCGGCGACGTTGGCCACGTCGGCGAACGCGCTCTTGAGGCCGTCAGCGTATTCGTCATCGAGCGGCATGCGCCAGCACGGGTCGAGCGCTTCTTCACCCGCCGCCAGCAGCTGCGCGGCGAGCGCGTCATCGCTGGCGAACAGACCGCTGCGCACGGCCCCCAGGGCCACCACGCACGCTCCCGTGAGCGTGGCCATGTCCACCACCGCCTTCGGCTTGAAGCGCGCGGCGTAGGCCAGCGCATCGCACAGCGCGAGGCGCCCTTCGGCATCGGTGTTCAAGATTTCTATGGTCTGCCCGCTCATGCTCGTGACCACGTCGCCGGGCTTGACGGCCTTGCCGTCGGGCAGGTTCTCGCAACTGGGAATGAGGCCGACCACATTGATTTTGGGCAGCAGTTCGGCCAGCGCGCGGAAGGTGCCGAGCACGCTGGCGGCGCCGCCCATGTCGTATTTCATTTCGTCCATGCTCGCGGCAGGCTTGAGCGAAATGCCTCCGGCATCGAACGTGATGCCCTTGCCCACCAGCACCACCGGTGCCTGCGTCTTGGGCCCGCCCTGGTAGTGCAGCTCGATGAAGCGCAGGGGCTCGCTGGAGCCCTGCGCCACCGCCATGAACGCGCCCATTCCCAGCCGCGCCACCTGCGCCGGGCCGTGCAGCTTACAGCTGATACCCGCGTGGCGTGCGAGCGAGCGCGCCGCTTCGCCCAGCATCGTGGGCGTGGCGTGGTTGGCCGGGCGGTTGGCCCACTCGCGTGCGAACTCCACCCCTGCGACCACCGCGACGGCGGTATCGAACGCCACGCGCGCGCGCGCCGCATCGGGAACGCCCACCGTGACGCGAGCCAGCGCGCGCGGCTCGGCCTTGCTCTTGGTCGTGGTGTAGACATAGCTGGCCTCGGCCACGCAACGCACCAGCACGCCGACGGCGTCGGACCCGGGCGCCGAACCAAAGGCGAACACGACGTGCCTGGACACCCCGGCCTTGAGCAGACCGGCCAGCGCCAGCACCGCCTTGCGCACGGCGGCGGGACTGCCGTCTCCCGCACCCAGCAGCAAGACGCTGCGCGCCGCGATCGTGGGTGGCGCGTAGCACTGCAGCAGGCTGCCAGCACGCGCCTTGAAGTCACCGTGGCGCAGCGCCACGGCCGCCAGGGACGAGAGCGCATCGGCCCCGGGCACAAAACTCTCGTCAACCAACAGCACCAGCAAATCGCAACGTCGGCTCGGCGCTTTGGCGAGCGCCAGCGTTTTCAGTTCAAAATCCATGCTTGTTTTCCTCACCAGGTGGCGCAAGGTCTTTTCGGCCCGATGGCGCGCCCCGCATCACCCTGAGATCAATGTTATTCGATTCATCCATACGCAAGGAGCTGGCCCGCAGCTTCGGCGCCACGCTCGTCGTGCTGGTGACCGTCGTGATGACCATCATGCTCGTGCGCACGCTCGGGCAGGCGGCGCGCGGCGGCGTGGCGCCCGGCGACGTGCTGCTGGTGATGGGCTTCACGGTGCTCGGGCACCTGCCCACCATTCTGAGCCTGAGCCTGTTCGTGGCCATCGTGAGCACGCTCTCGCGCATGTACCGCGACAGCGAAATGGTGATCTGGTTCGGCGCCGGGCAGGGTCTGCTGAACATGCTCGCGCCGCTCTTGCGCTTTGCCTGGCCGATCATGCTGGCCGTGGGCGCGCTCTCGCTCATCGTGTGGCCCTGGGCCAATCAGCAGATCGACGAGCTGAAAACCCGCTACGAGCAGCGCAGCGATGTCGATCGCATCGCTCCGGGCGAATTCCAGGAAACGGCCGGCGGCACGCGCGTCTTCTTCATCGACAAGGACACACCGGACGCCAACACCGCGAGCAAGATCTTCATCGCCTCCACCACGCCGGAGCGCGAAACCGTGACCTCCGCGCAAAGCGCGCGGCTGGTGGTGCAGGGTGGCAAACGCATTGCGCTGCTGTCCAACGGCGAGCGTGTGGAAACCCTTCTGACCCAACCCGGGCTGCGCATCGCGGAATTCGCGCAGTATGGCACCCAGGTCGGCAAGACCGGCGGCGAGGTACGCGACGCCGCCTCGGCCAAGACGACGAGCACTTGGCAGCTCGCCACGAGCACATCACCAGAGTTGCGCGCCGAACTGGGCTGGCGCCTGGGCCTGGTGTTTGCCGTGGTCAACCTCGTGCTGCTGGGTTTGGCCGTAGCCGTGGTGCAGCCGCGCGCGGGGCGCAGCGCGGGCGTGATGGCGGCGCTCTTCGGTTTCATGGTCTATTACAACCTGATGAACGTGGGCCAGCGCTGGGTCGAGGCCGGACGCATGAGCCTGCCCGAGCTGATCGTGCTGCTGCACGGCGGCATGCTGGTGCTGGGCCTCGCGATCCTGGTGATTCGCCACAACCACTGGAACTGGCGCTCGCTGCTGGTGCGCCGGAGCGCCGCATGAAGACGCTGCGCCGCTACCTGTTTCGCGAAGTGGCACTGAGCGTGGGCTTTGTCACGCTGGCCTTCGTCGCACTGTTCTTCTTCTTCGACATGGTCGACGAGCTGCGCGTCGCGGGTTCCGAGACACGTGGCTACCCGCTGTCCACGGCGCTGCTGTACGTGCTGCTGCGCCAGCCCCAGCATGTGTACGAACTGCTGCCCATCACGGTGCTGATCGGCACCATCTTCGTGATGGCACGCCTGGCGCAGAACTCCGAGTTCACCATCATGCGCACCAGCGGCCTGGGGCCCTGGCGGGCGCTGGGTGAGGCGGCGCTCTTGGGCGTGGTGTTCGTGGCGGGAACGTTCGCCATTGGCGACTACGTGGCGCCCGCCAGTGAACGGGCGGCCGAGATCGTGCGCGCGCGCCAGTTCGGTCCGCTGAGCACCGGCCTTACCGGCGCCTGGCTCAAGGAGCAGCAAGGCGATCGGTCGTATGCCATCAACGTGCGAGCGCTCGATGCCGACGGCCTCATGCGCGGCATCCGCATCTTCGGTTTCGACGCCCGAGGCCACCTGGCGCTCACCGCCCGCGCCGAGCAGGGACATTTTGGCGAGGGCGGCTGGGATCTCGCAACGGTGCAGCGCAACACCTTCATCCAGACCGCCACCGACCAGGCGCGGGTCGAGCGGCTCAGCGAGGACAGCTGGCACTGGCCAACGCAGATCACCTCGTCGATGGTCGCCGCCTCTCTACTCAATCCGCAAAAGATGGCGACGCTCGACCTGTTCCTCTATGTGCGCCACCTGCAGGCCAACGGCCAGTCGGCGCAACGCTACGAGATCGAACTCTGGCACAAGGTGTTCTATCCCCTGTCCTGCCTGGTGATGGTGGTGCTCTCGCTGCCCTTCGCCTACCTGCACTTTCGCTCGGGTGGCATGGCCGCCTACGTGTTCGGTGGCGTGATGGCCGGCATCAGCTTCTTTTTGCTCAACAATGTCTTCAGCTTCGCGGGCAACCTGCAGAACTGGTCGCCCTGGCTCAGCGCCGCCGCGCCGGGCATGATTTATTCAGTGCTGTCGCTCGCGATGTTCGGCTGGCTGGTGCTGCGTCAATAACATTCGCGGAACTTTTGAATGCATAATAAAAGCGGTTGTTATACGCTTTAAGTTATGAACCTTCACCAATTCCGCTTCGTCCAGGAGGCGGTGCGTCGCCAGCTCAATCTGACCGAAGCGGCCAAGGCGCTGCACACCTCGCAACCGGGCGTTTCCAAGGCCATCCTGGAACTGGAAGACGAACTGGGCGTGGACATCTTCGCGCGCCACGGCAAACGCCTCAAGCGCATCACCGAGCCAGGTGAGCACGTGCTCAAGAGCATCGAGGTGATCATGCGCGAGGTAGGCAACCTGAAGCGCATCGGCGAGCAGTTCAGCGCGCAGGACAGCGGCACGCTGTCGATCGCCACCACGCACACGCAGGCACGCTACGTGCTGCCACCTGCCGTGACCAGGCTGCGCGAGCAATACCCCAAGGTGAACGTGAGCCTGCACCAGGCCAAGCCCGATGAAGTAGCGCGCATGGTGCTCGACGAGGTGGCCGAAATCGGCATGGCCACCGAATCGCTCGCCGACTACCCCGAGCTCGTGACCCTGCCCAGCTACGAGTGGCAGCACGTGTTCGTGCTGCCCACCACGCACCCGCTGGTGAAAAAAGAGCGCATCGACCTCGAAGACCTGTCGCACGAGTCGCTCATCACCTACCACCCGTCGTTTACCGGGCGCAGCCGCATCGACCAGGCCTTTGCGCTGCGCAAACTGCAGCCACGCATCGTGCTGGAGGCGATGGATTCGGACATCATCAAGACCTACGTGCGCCTGGGCATGGGCATAGGCATCGTGGCCGAAATGGCCACGCGCGAAGGCCTGCCGCCCGATCTCGCCACACGCCCAGCCGGCCACCTGTTCGGCCACAGCGTGGCGCGCATCGCGTTCAAGCGTGGCGCCTGGCTGCGCCACTTCGTCTACCGCCTGGCCGAGTTGGTCAGCGACCGCCTGAACCGCCCGCTGATCGAGCGCGCGATGTCGGGCCACGCTGAAGACTACGGCCTTTGAGCACCTTCACCCCTCATGACAACGCCCCATTTCCCCAGCCGCCTGCCCACGGTGGGCACCACGATCTTCACCATCATGTCGGCGCTCGCCGCCGAGCATGGCGCCGTCAACCTCGGACAGGGTTTTCCTGATTTCGAGTGCGACCCGACACTCGTCGAGGCCGTGCGCCGCGCGATGCAGGCGGGCCACAACCAATACCCGCCCATGGCCGGCGTGCGCGGCCTGCGCGAGGTGGTGAGCCGCAAGATCGAGGCGCTTTATGGTCGCCATTACGACGTGGATGCCGAGGTCACGACCACGGCCGGTGCCACGCAGGCCATCTTGACCGCGATCCTCGCCTGCGTGCACCCGGGCGACGAGGTGATCGTACTCGACCCCTGCTACGACAGCTATCTGCCCAACATCGAGCTGGCCGGCGGCGTGGCCGTGCATGTGCCATTGACGCCGCACACCTTCAAACCCGACGTGGCCCGGATCGCGTCCGCCGTCACAGCGCGCACGCGCCTTCTCATCATCAACACGCCGCACAACCCGAGCGCCAGCGTATGGACGGCCGAGGACATGCGCGCACTCGAAGCCGTGCTGGCGCCGACCAACGTGCTGCTGCTGAGCGATGAGGTCTACGAGCACATGGTCTACGACGGCGCGCCGCACCAGAGCGCGGCACGCCTGCCAGGCCTCGCCGAGCGCGCCTTCGTCGTATCGAGCTTCGGCAAGACGCTGCATGTCACGGGCTGGAAGATCGGCTCGGTCTGCGCCCCGGCCGCGCTCACGGCGGAATTCCGCAAGGTGCACCAGTTCAACGTCTTCAGCGTGAACACGCCGATGCAGCACGGCATCGCCGAGTACATGGCCAGCCCCGCGAGCTACAACAGATTGAGCGGGTTCTACCAGGCCAAGCGCGACTTGTTCCGTCAGGGCCTGGCGGACTCGCGCCTCAAGCTCCTGCCCTCGTCGGGCAGCTTCTTTCAATGCGTGGATATCTCCGGCGTCAGCGACCTCCCCGACGCCGAGTTCTGCCAGTGGCTCACGCGCGAGATCGGCGTGGCGGCGATCCCGCTGTCGGCCTTCTACGCCGACGGATTCGACCAGCACGTGGTGCGCTTTTGCTTCGCCAAGAATGACGAGACGCTGCACAGGGCGCTGGAACGCTTGAAAAAACTATGAAAACATGAGCCTCTCACGCTTTACCAGAGAGCGCTTCAGCCACTTTTTACAATAAAACGATATCGTACTGATCCGGCCCGAGCTCCCCTTCGGCCTGCAGCGAGATCGGCTTGCCGATGAAGTCCGACAGCCCCGCCAGATGCTGGCTTTCCTCGTCGAGGAACATTTCCACCACCTTGGGCGCGGCAATCACACGAAATTCCCTGGGGTTGAACTGGCGCGATTCACGCAGCACCTCGCGCAGGATGTCGTAGCACACGGTGCGCGCCGTTTTCACCTCGCCCACGCCGCGGCACGTCGGACAGGGCTCGCAGAGCATGTGCGCGAGCGACTCGCGCGTGCGCTTGCGCGTCATCTCCACCAGGCCCAGTGGTGAAAATCCCCCCACCACCGTCTTGACCCGATCGCGCGCCAGATGCTTCTTCAGCTCGTCGAGCACCGCCGCCTGATGCTCGTGGCGCGCCATGTCGATGAAGTCCACCACCACGATGCCGCCCAGGTTGCGCAGGCGCAATTGCCGCGCAATCGTGCCGGCCGCCTCCAGATTGGTCTTGAAGATGGTCTCGTCGAAATTGCGTGCGCCGACGTAGCCGCCGGTGTTCACGTCGATGGTCGTGAGCGCCTCGGTCTGATCGACGATCAGGTAGCCGCCCGACTTCAGATCCACGCGCCGTCCGAGCGCACGGGCAATTTCCTCGTCGGTGCCGAAGAGGTCGAAAATGGGCCGCTCACCCTTGTACAGCTGCAGGCGATCGACTGACTTGGGCATGTATTCGCGGCTGTAGGACTGCAATTGGGCAAACTGCTCACGCGAATCGATGCGCACGGAAACCGTCTGCTCACCCACCAGGTCGCGCATCACGCGCTGCAGCAGGCTCAGGTCCTGATGCAGCAGCGACATCACCGGCAGCCGCTGGGCGGCCGCGCGTATGCTGGTCCAGGTTTTGCGCAGGTAGGTGATGTCGTCGGCCAGCTCTTCGTCGCTCGCTTCCTCGGCATTGGTGCGCAGGATGAAGCCGCCGCCCGCGCTCTGGGCCGCCTGCCCCACGAGCGCCATGAGGCGCGAGCGCAGGGCCTCACGTTCATCCGCCGGGATTTTCTGTGATACCCCCACATGTTGATCCTGCGGCAGGAACACCAGCAGGTGCCCGGCCACGCTGATCTGCGTGGACAGGCGAGCGCCCTTGGTGCCTATCGGGTCCTTGATGACCTGCACCATGAGGGGCTGGCCCTCGAAGATCTGCTTTTCGATGGGCAGGAGCGTCTCCCCCCGGCGCGGCCCGGCATCGGCGCCGTCATGGCGCTGCCACACATCGGCCACATGCAGGAAGGCCGCGCGCTCCAGGCCGATGTCGACGAACGCCGACTGCATGCCCGGCAGCACGCGCGACACCTTGCCCAGATAGATGTTGCCGACGAGACCGCGCTCGAGCGTGCGCTCCACGTGCAGCTCCTGCACCGCGCCGTTTTCCACCACCGCGACGCGCGTCTCCTGCGGCGACCAGTTCACCAGAATGTCGTTTTGCATGAATACCTTCCAACGCTCTGATCATGCCTGAATGGCTGCGGGTAGGATGAGCCCATGCGTGTCTTCGCCTTGCTGACCTGCGCGCTCGTGCTCGCAGCCGCGGCCCACCTCCGCGCGTGGGGCCAGGTGCCGCCATCGGCGCTGCTGGTGCTGCATGACGCGGGCCGCCAGATCGCGCTGCTCGATGCGCGGGACGGCGCGGTGCTGGCCGCCCGACCTCTTCCCGTGCGCCTCTCCGGGCCGCCGCAGGTGTCTCCCGACCCGCCCCGGCTGTATTGGGGCACGCCGGAGGGTCACATCGTTCAACTGACGTTGCCCGACCTGGACATCACAGCGCAGGTGCCCGCACGCGTGGGTTCCGGCACGGCCCGGCTTGCGCTCTCGGGCGACGGGCGCTGGCTGCTGGCCGCAGGCGCTCAGGATGCACAGGTGCAGATTTTCGACGCCACGCTGCAGCCGGCGCGCCGCATCGCCATCACCTCACCCGATGGCCGCGAGCAAAGCCGCGCAGCGCAGGTGCTGACGCTCGCTGGCTCGCGCAGCTGGCTGTTGGCGCTGGACACGCTGCGCGAGCTGTGGGAAATTTCCTACGACCCCGCCGCCGCACCCATCTTCGATGGCCTGGTGCACGACTACCGCATGGGCGAAGCCCTGCCCCGCAGCGGCTTTCTCGGCGTGCGCCGCACGCCCCTGCCCGCACCACTGCCCGAGCTGCTGGCCATTCCCGGCACGCGACTGGTGGTGGGCGGCGAACGCTGCACGCCACCCGCCACATGCACCCTGCGTCTGCTGCATCTGGACACGCGCAGCCAGGTCGCCGCATTCGCATTGCCCGGCACACCCCACCCGAGCGCATCGGCGGCGTGGAAGCAGGACGGCCACCCGTGGCTGGCGCTCGCCGGTCTGGGCACGGCCAGCGCCCCACTGGAG
>JAIOIA010000127.1:0-11401 GCA_019912745.1 Comamonas sp.
GTCCTTGGCCGTGAGCGCCGAGATCGGCAGCATGACGCCAGGCACGTTCACGCCCTTGCGCTCCGACAGACGCCCGCCGGCGAGCACGGTGGTGTCGGCGCTCGCGCCGTCGCAGCGCTGCACGCGCACGCGCAGCTTGCCGTCGTCGAGCAGCAGCTCGGCGCCGGGCACGAGCGCGGCGAAGATTTCGGGGTGCGGCAGGTTCACGCGCTCGGCGTTGCCCAGCGCCGGGTCCAGGTCGAAGCGAAACGCCTGCCCTTCCATGAGTTGCACGGGGCCGTCGGTAAAGCGCCCCACGCGCAGCTTCGGCCCCTGCAGGTCCGCCAGGATGGCGATGGGGCGGCCGGTTTCGCGCTCCACCTCGCGCACTGCGGTGAAGCGCGCGGCGTGGTCCTCGAGCGTGCCGTGACTGAAGTTCATGCGGAACACGTCCGCCCCCGCCAGGAAGAGCTGGCGGATCATGGCGAGGTCGGAACTCGCGGGGCCCAGGGTGGCGACGATCTTGGCGCGGCGTGTGCGGTGCATGGCGGTGTGTGGTGTGTGCGTCAGGCGTCGATGAGCACGACGCGGAAATCGTTGACGTTGGTGAGCGTGGGGCCGGTGATGACCGAATCGCCCAGCGCCTCGAAGAAGCCGTGGCCGTCGTTGTTGTCCAGGCTCTGGCGCGGCTGGATGCCCTGGGCAAAGGCACGCGCGAGTGTCTCGGGCCCGGCGATGGCGCCGGCGATGTCCTGCATGCCGTCCACGCCGTCGGTGTCGCCCATGAGCGCGTGAATGCGCGGATGGCCGCGTGTGGCCAGCGCGAACGAGAGCAGGCATTCGACGTTGCGCCCGCCGCGGCCCCTGCCGCGCAGCGTCACCGTGGTTTCGCCGCCCGAGAGGATGGCGCAGGGCGCCTGGAAGGGCTGGCCGCGCCCGGCCACCTGCAGCGCCAGCGCCGCGAGCACCTTGCCGACGTCGCGCGCCTCGCCCTCGATCGCATCGCTCAGGATGTGCGGCGTGTAGCCCTGCCGCGTGGCGACGGCGGCCGCGGCCTGCAGCGCCTGCTGCGGCGCGGCGACGATGTGCGTGCGGCTGCCCGCCAGGCGTGGGTCGTCCGGCTTGATGGATTCGCCCGCGCCGCTGTCCAGCACCCGGCGCACATGCGCGGGCAGCGCGATGCCGTAGCGCTGCACGATCGCGAGTGCGTCGGCGCAGGTGCTGGGGTCGCCCACCGTGGGGCCGGATGCGATGTCGCAGGGCGCGTCGCCCGGCACGTCCGAGAGCAGCAGCGTGATGACGCGCGCCGGGTGGCAGGCCACGGCGAGGCGCCCGCCCTTGATCGCGGAGAGGTGCCGACGCACGGTGTTCATTTCGCCGATGCTCGCGCCGCTGGCGAGCAGGGCCCGGTTGATCGCCTGCTTGTCCTGCAGCGTGATGCCGGGCAGGGGCAGCGGCAGCAGCGCCGAGCCGCCGCCCGAGATCAGGCACAGCACCACGTCGTCGGCCGTGAGGCTCTCGGCCAGCGCCAGCAGGCGTTGCGCGGCCGCCAGGCCCGCCGCGTCGGGCACGGGGTGCGCGGCCTGCACGATCTCGATGCGCTCGCACGGTACGGCGTAGCCGTAGCGCGTGACGACGAGGCCGGTCAGCTCACCCGGCCAGTGCGCCTCGACCGCTTGCGCCATGGCGGCCGAGGCTTTGCCCGCACCGATCACCACCAGCCTGCCCCTGACCTCGTCGGACCGGGGCAGGTAGGGCGGCACGCACAGGGCCGGTTGCGCCGAGGCAATGGCGGCTTCGAACATCGCGCGCATGAGATCGGCAGCGGTCATGATGCATTATGGGTTCAGAGCGCTTGAGGGGCTTGACCGATTTCGAAGTTGGAAAGCGTTTCGAGCGCGCGCACCATGCCCGAGTGATCCCAGGCCGATCCGCCGTGCGCCGCGCAGGCGCTGAAGAGCTGCTGCGCGGTGCCCGTGGCCGGCAGCGCCAGGCCGAGCTGGCGCGCGGCCGTGAGGGCGAGGTTCAGATCCTTCTGGTGCAGCGCGATGCGAAAGCCCGGGTCGAAGGTGCGGCGGATCATGCGCTCGCCCAGGATGTCGAGGATGCGCGAGCTGGCCAGCCCGCCGAGCAGTGCCTCGCGCACCCTGGCCGGGTCGGCACCGGCGCGCGCGGCAAACAGCAGGCCTTCGGCCACCGCGTTGATGGTGAGCGCCACGACGATCTGGTTGGCGACCTTGCAGGTCTGGCCGTCGCCCGTGCCGCCCACGCGCGTGATGTTCTTGCCCATGAGCGCGAGCACCGGGCGGGCGCGCTCGAACACCTCGGGTTTGCCGCCGCACATGATGGAGAGCGTGGCATTTTTTGCGCCCACGTCGCCGCCGGAGACGGGCGCATCCAGGTAGTCGCAGCCCAGCGCCTCGATCTTGCTGGCGTATTCCTTGGTCTCCACGGGCGAGATCGAGGACATGTCGATCACCAGCTTGCCCCGGGTGAGGCCGGCGGCCACGCCGTATTCGCCGAACAGCGCCTGGCCCACGTCGGGCGTGTCCGGCACCATGGTGATGATGATGTCCGAGCGCTCGGCGACTTCGCGGGCGTGGGCGCAGGCCTTGCCACCCGCGCTCAGGAGTTCGTCCGGCACCTTGTGCAGGGTGTGCAGGTACAGCCTGTGCCCGGCCTTGATGAGGTGGCCGGCCATGGGCGTGCCCATGATGCCCAGGCCGACGAAGCCGATGTTCAGGGCAGGGGTGTTCATGAAGTGATCTCCTGTGTTCAGTGAGGGGGGTTCGTTGGTCAGCGGCTCAGCGCCTCGATCCAGCCCAGACCCGCTTCGGTCGTGGTCGCGGGCTGGTATTCGCAGCCGATCCAGCCGTCGTAGCCGATGCGGTCCAGGTGCGCGAAGAGAAAGCGCCAGTTCAGTTCACCCGTGCCCGGTTCGTGGCGGCCCGGGTTGTCGGCGAGCTGCACGTGGCCGATCTGTGCCAGGTGCTTTTGCAGCGTGGCGGCGATCTCGCCCTCCATGCGCTGCATGTGGTAGATGTCGTACTGCACGAACAGGTTGTCCGCGCCCACCTGTTCGATGAGCCTGAGCGCCTGCGCCGTGCCGTGCAGGTAGAAGCCCGGAATGTCGAAGGTGTTGATCGGCTCGACCACCAGGCGCTTGCCGTGCCGGGCGAGTTCGGTGGCGGCGTGGCGCAGGTTCTCGATCACGGCCTCGTCCACCTGCCGCGGGTCGGCGTCCGCGGGCACCTTGCCGATCAGACAATTGAGCTGGGGCACATCCAGCGCCGTGGCGTAGGCGATGGCCCGGGCCACGCCGGCGCGAAATTCCTCGGTGCGATCGGGCAGGCAGGCGATGCCGCGCTCGCCCGCGTCCCAGTCGCCCGCGGGCAGGTTGTGCAGTACGAGCCGCAGCCGGTGCTGAATGAGCAATTCCTGGATTTGCCTGGCGGGCCAGGCGTAGGGAAAGAGGAACTCGACGGCGTCAAAGCCGGCCGCGCGCGCGGCGGCGAAGCGTTCCAGGAACGGGCGCTCGGTGAAGAGCATCGTGAGGTTGGCGGCGAATTTCGGCATGGTGGGTTTCCTTTCAATCGAGCAGAGCGAGGGCCGTGGGTGCATCGCTTTTGTCCGCGGCCAGGTCTTCGAATTCGGTGACGTTGTCGATCTCCGTACCCATGGCGATGTTGGTCACGCGCTCCAGGATCACCTCGATCACCACCGGCACCTGGTATTGCTCCATCCAGGCCTCGGCCTGGCGGATCGCGGGCGCGATCTCGTTGTGTCCGTGCACGCGGATGGCCTTGCAACCCAGGCCCTCGGCCACCTTCACGTGGTCCATGCCGTAGCCGTTCACCTCGGGCGAGTTGACGTTCTCGAATGCGAGCTGCACGCAGTAGTCCATGGCAAAGCCGCGCTGGCTCTGACGGATCAGACCGAGGTAGCTGTTGTTGACGACGATGTGGATGTAGGGCAGCTTGAACTGCGCGCCCACGGCGAGTTCTTCGATGAGGAACTGGAAGTCGTAGTCGCCCGAGAGCGCGACGATCTTGCGCTTGGGGTCGGCCACGCGCACGCCTAAGGCAGCGGGCAACGTCCAGCCCAGCGGCCCGGCCTGCCCGGCATTGATCCAGTGCCGCGGCTTGAACACGTGCAGGAACTGGCCGCCGGCGATCTGCGACAGGCCGATGGTCGAGACGTAGCAGGTGTCGCGGTCGAACGCGTTGTTCATGCACTGGTACACGCGCTGGGGCTTGAGCGGCACGCTGTCGTAGTGGGTCTTGCGCAGGAACGTGAGGTTCCTCTTGCGCGCCTGGCATTCGCGCGCCCATGCGCTGAAATCGCGCAGCCGTGCGTCCTGCTTCCACTGCCTGGCAACGTCCAGGAACAGTTTGAGCGCGGCTTTTGCGTCCGAGACGATGCCCAGCTCGGGCGTGAAGATGCGCCCGATCTGCGTCGGCTCGATGTCCACGTGCACGAACCGCCGACCCTTGCAGTACACCTCGGGCGAGCCGGTGTGGCGGTTGGCCCAGCGGTTGCCTATGCCCAGCACGAAGTCGCTCGCGAGCATGCTGGCGTTGCCGTAGCGGTGCGCGGTCTGCAGGCCGCACATGCCGACCATCAGCGGGTGGTCGTCGGCGATGGCGCCCCAGCCCATGAGCGTGGGAATCACCGGCACGCCCACGAGCTCGGCAAACGCCACCAGCAGTTCGCTGGCGTCCGCATTGATGATGCCGCCCCCGGCCACGATCAGCGGCTTGTCCGACTGCATCATCATCGCCAGCGCCTTTTCCACCTGTTTGCGCGTGGCCGCGGGCTTGTAGACGGGCAGCGGCTCGTAGGTGTCGATGTCGAACTCGATCTCGGCCATCTGCACGTCGAACGGCAAGTCGATCAGCACCGGGCCGGGGCGGCCCGAGCGCATCAGGTGAAAGGCCTGCTGGAACACGCGCGGCACCTGCGCGGGTTCGAGCACTGTGGTGGCCATCTTGGTGACGGGCCGGGCGATGCTGGCGATGTCCACCGCCTGAAAATCCTCCTTGTGCATCCTGGCGCGTGGCGCCTGGCCGGTGATGCACAGGATGGGGATCGAATCGGCGCTGGCCGAATACAGCCCGGTCAGCATGTCGGTCCCGGCCGGGCCCGAGGTGCCGAGCGCCACGCCGATATTGCCGGCCACGGCGCGCGTGTAGCCCTCGGCCATGTGCGTGGCGGCCTCGACGTGGCGCGCCAGCACGTGGGCGATGCTGCCGCGCTCCTTGAGCTGGGCGTACAACGGATTGATGGCGGCGCCGGGCACGCCGAAGGCCTGCGTGATGCCTTCCTTCTCCATCACCAGCACCGCGGCCATCGCGGCTTTCATCTTGGGCATGTGGGGCTCTCCTTGTCTGCGGCTTTGTCGATTGGCGTGATCGTCCGCGCGAACGCACCGGCACGGAAGACGGCTCTTGCGCATGACGCTTATTCCATGCTGGAATGGCGGCCGGCGCCGTTGCCGCATTGACAATGCTTCATGGACCGCATCCAGGACATCCGCCTTTTCGTTCGCATCGTCGATCTGGGCTCGTTCAGCAAGGCCGCGCAGGAGGCGGGCATCGGCCAGCCCGCCGCCACCAAGCAGATCAACCGCATGGAGCAGCAGCTGGGCGCGCGGCTGCTGCACCGCACGACGCACGGCGTGAGCGCGACGGAGATCGGCCTGCTGTACTACGAAAAATGCCGACTCATCTGCCTGCACGCGGACGAGGCGAGTTCCGTCGGCACGCTCCTGCAGACGCAGGCCGAGGGCAGCATGCGCATCAGCTCCTCGGTGGCTTTCGGGCGGCGCGTGATGGCGCCGCTGGTGCTCGAATTCATGCGCATGAACCCGCAGCTGCAGATCGAACTGCAGTGCGACGACCGCTACGTGAACCTGGTGGAGCAGGGCGTGGACGTGGCGGTGCGTCTGGGCAAATTGGCCGATTCCACGCTGGGCGCGGCCTGGCTGGGCGTGAACCCCTGGGTGCTCGTGGCCTCACCCGGCTATCTGAAGGCGCACGCCGCGCCGCGCAAACCCGATGATCTGGCGCGCCACGAGGTGCTGATCTACAGCAGCGTGCAGGGCGACGAGCGCTGGCAGTTCACCGGGCGCGACGGCCGCCTCAAGAGCGTAACGGTGCGCGCCCGGCTGCGCTCCAACAACCTGTCGATGCTGCTGCTGGGCGCGAGCAGCGGCATGGGCATCGCCGCGCTGCCGCGCTACGTGGCGCAGCATTCGCTGGGTGAAGGTGCCGTGCTCAGCCTGCTCGATGCCTGGCAACTGCCGCAGCAGGAAGTGCACGCGGTGTTTCCGTCGCCGCGCATGGTGCCCGCCAAGGTGCGCCAGTTCATCAGCTGGATGCAGGGGCAGTTCGGTGCCCGGTGGTGGGAGCGCGCCCAGGCCTGAGCGCCACCGATCTCAGCGCCGCTGCCAGACGGCGGCGAAGAAGCCGTCGGTCTGGTGCCGGTGCGGCCACAGGCGCAGGTGGCGCTGGCCGTCCTCGCCGCCGTTGGCCAGGCTCGCCGCGTGCGGCACCTTGAGCTGCGCGAGCAGCTCGCCCGCGGGCAGCGGCGTGAAATCCGGCTGCGCGGCGCCAAAGGCGTCGGCAATGGCCTCGTTTTCCTCGGCCAGCAGGCTGCAGGTGGCGTAGACGAGGCGCCCGCCCGGCTTCACCAGCCGCGCGGCGCTGGCGAGGATGGCGGCCTGCTTGGCCGTGAGCTCCTGCACGCTTTCGGGGGACTGGCGCCATTTCAGGTCGGGATTGCGGCGCAGCGTGCCCAGGCCCGAGCAGGGCGCATCGACGAGCACCCGGTCGATCTTGCCCGCCAGGCGCTTGACGCGTTCATCGCGCTCGTGTGCGATCGCGGCCGGATGCACGTTGGACAGGCCCGAGCGTGCCAGGCGCGGCTTGAGCGCATCAAGCCGGTGCGCCGAGGTGTCGAAGGCGTAGAGCCGCCCGGTCGAGCGCATGGTGGCGCCGATGGCGAGCGTCTTGCCGCCCGCGCCGGCGCAGAAATCGACCACCATCTCGCCGCGCCTGGCGTCGAGCAGCAGCGCCAGCAGCTGTGAGCCTTCGTCCTGCACCTCGATGGAGCCGTTCTTGAACAGCTCCAGGTGGGTGAGCGCGGGCTTGCCCTGCACGCGCAGGCCCCAGGGGGAGTGCGGTGTTTCTTCGGATTTGATAGCTAGCTGCGCAAGCTCCGACTGTGCTTGAAGCCTTTTTGCCTTCAAGGTGTTGACGCGCAGATCCAGCGGTGCGCCTTGCAGCAGGCTCTCGGCCAGAGGCCAGAAATCGGCGCCCACCTGCGACTTGAGCCGCTGTGCCAGCCATTCGGGCAGGTTGTGGCGCTCCGGCTCGAAGTAGTCCTCGGGCTTGACGCCATGGCACGCATCGAGCCAGTCGGATTCCTGCGCCGACAGCGCGCCCTGCAGAAAACCGCGCACGCCCGCGAAGCCGAGGATGGCCAGACGCCGCTCGCGTGCTCCCGAGCCCGATCGCGCCAGGCGCTCGAACTGCAGCTTGCGTCGCAGCACGGTATAGGTCGTTTCCGCCAGCGTGGCGCGCTCGCGCGGTCCGAAGTGGCGGTGCTCGCGGAAGTAGCGCGAGACCACCGCATCGGCCGGGACCTCGAACGTGAGAACCTGGCGCAACAGGTCGGTACAGGCTTCAACCAGGGCTTGTGGGTGCATGGATTTTCAATCAAAACGGGCGCAAGCCCTTGTGAATCGTGCGCGAGCAGCTATGGTCAAGAGAGCAGCCGGGCCACGGCGCGCGGGTAGATCAGGTGCTCCTGCGTGAGCACGCGCGCCGCGAGCTGCTCGGCCGTGTCGCCCGCGAGCACCGGCACGACGGCCTGCTCCACGATGGGACCGACGTCCAGTTCGGCCGTGACCTGATGCACGGTGCAGCCGGCGAATCGGCACCCCGCCTCGATCGCGCGCTGGTGCGTGTGCAGCCCTGGAAACGCCGGCAGCAGCGAGGGGTGGATGTTGACGAGCCGCCCCGCGTAATGCGCCACGAAGCCCGGCGTGAGGATGCGCATGAAGCCCGCCAGCACCACCAGCGCCGGCGTGTACCCGTCGATGGTCTGCGCCAGTTGGGTGTCGAAGGCCTCGCGGTTGGCGAATGCCTTGTGATCGAGCACCTGCGTGGCGATGCCGTGCTCGCGCGCGAACGCCAGGCCCCCGGCATCGGCGCGGTTGCTGATCACGGCGGCCACGCGCGCGTTCAGGCGAGCGGCCCAGTCCTGCTGCTCGGCGGCGCGCACGATGGCGGCCATGTTCGAGCCTGTGCCCGAGATGAGAATCACGATGTTTTTCATGCTGGGCGGATTATCCCAGCCACGCTCCGTGCGCTGCGCGTGCCGGGTGCGGGCATGCTTGCCCGCTGTCACTGCGTAGACAGGGCGAGCGCGGCGCGCGTGCTACAACCGCCCGCACCAAGGAGTCAACGGCATGGATCTCGCATTTACCCCCGAAGAAGAGGCGTTTCGCGCCGAAGTGCGCACCTGGGTGCGCGCGAATCTGCCACCTGAAACGGCGCACAAGGTGCACCATGCCCTGCGCCTGACGCGCGCGGACATGCAGGGCTGGGCGAAGATTCTCGGCAAGAAGGGCTGGCTCGGCTTCGGCTGGCCGAAAGAATTCGGCGGCCCGGGCTGGAATGCGGTGCAGCGCCATCTGTTCGAAGAAGAATGCGCACTCGCCGGTGCGCCGCGCATCATCCCCTTCGGACCGGTGATGGTGGCGCCCGTCATCATGGCCTTCGGCACGCCCGAGCAGCAAAAGCGCTTTCTGCCCGGCATCGCCAGCGGCGAGGTCTGGTGGAGCCAGGGCTATTCCGAACCCGGCTCGGGCTCGGACTTGGCGAGCCTGAAGACCCGTGCCGAGCGCAAGGGTGACAAGTACATCGTCAACGGCCAGAAAACCTGGACCACGCTGGGCCAGTACGGCGACTGGATGTTCAATCTGGTGCGCACGAGCAACGAGGGCAAGCCGCAGACCGGCATCAGCTTCATCGTGCTCGACATGAAATCACCCGGCGTCACGGTGCGGCCCATCCGGCTGCTGGACGGCGAGTGCGAGGTCAACGAGGTCTTCTTCGACAACGTCGAGGTGCCCGCCGACCAGCTCATCGGCGAGGAGAACAAGGGCTGGACCTACGCCAAGCACCTGCTCAGCCACGAACGCACCAGCATTGCCGACGTGAACCGCAGCAAGCGCGAGCTCGAGCGCCTCAAGCGCATCGCCCGGCGCGAAGGCCTGTGGGACGACCTGCGCTTTCGCGACCAGATCGCGCTGCTGGAGGTGGACATCGTGGCGCTGGAGATGCTGGTGCTGCGCGTGCTCTCGGCGCAAAAAAGCGGCAAGAACCCGCTGGACATCGCGGGCCTGCTCAAGATTCGCGGCAGCGAGATTCAGCAGCGCTATGCCGAGCTGATGATGCTCGCGGCCGGGCCGTTCGCGCTGCCGCTGATCCAGGAGGCGATGGACGCGGGCTGGCAGGGCGACTTCCCCGGCGGCGACGTGGCGCTGGCGCCGCTGGCGTCCACCTACTTCAACCTGCGCAAGACCACGATTTACGGCGGTTCCAACGAGGTACAGCGCAACATCGTCTCGCAGACGGTGCTGGGCTGAACGGAGACAAACATGGATTTCGATTTCACCGACGACCAGGAACAATTGCGTGACGCGGTGCGCCGCTGGGTGGGCAAGGCCTACGGCTTCGAGCGCCGGCGCGCCATCGCCGCCGCGGGCGGCTTTGACCGCGCGGTGCTGGGCGAGCTGGCCGAGCTCGGCTTGACGGCGCTCACCGTGCCCGAGGCGCATGGGGGGCTTGGCCAGGGCGCGGTCGATGCGATGGTGGTGATGGAGGAGCTCGGTCGCGGCCTGGTGCTCGCGCCGCTGGCGCAGACGCTGATCGTGGCCGAGGTGCTGGCGCGGCACGCACCCGAGGCCATGCGGGCCGCATGGCTGCCACGCATCGCCAATGGCGAAGCGCTCGTGGTGCTGGCGCAGCAGGAGCGCAAGGCGCGCTACCGGCTCGACGTTTGTGAGGCAAAAGCGGTGCAAACGACCGCTGGATATGCGTTGACAGCTCATAAAAGCATAGTTCCCGTGGGCGATCGAGCCGAGGCCTTCCTCGTGCCCGCGCAGCTCGGTGGCCGCATCGCGCTCTTTCTCGTGGAGCGCAGCGCCAGCGGCGTGGCGACGCGGGGCTACGGGACGCAGGAGGGCGGGCGCGCGGCAGAGCTCGCGCTCACCAACGCATCGGCAACGCGGGTCACGACCGACGGCCTGGCAGCACTGGAACTGGCGCAGGACGTGGGCATCGCCGCCACCTGCGCCTACGCCGTCGGCGTGATGGATGAGACGCTGCGCCTCACCGCCGAATACATGAACCAGCGCAAGCAGTTCGGCGTGACCATCGCGAGCTTCCAGGCGCTGCGCCACCGCATGGCCGACATGAAGATGCAGCTCGAACTCGCGCGCTCGATGAGCTTCTACGCCAGTCTCAAGCTCGGTGCCGAGCCCGGCGAGCGCCGCCAGGCGCTGTCGCGCGCCAAGGTGCAGCTCGGCCAATCGATGCGCTTCGTCGGCCAGCAGGCGGTGCAGCTGCACGGCGGCATCGGCGTGACCGACGAGTACATCGTGAGCCACTATTTCAAGACGCTCACGCAACTGGAGATGAGCTGGGGCGACACGCTGCACCACCTGGGTGAGGTGTCCGCTCGCATGCAGGAAACGGCGGGGGTGTTCGCCTGAAGCCTTTCAGCGCTCGGGATGGATGCTGAACGCGAGCATCGCCGAGAGTTCGCACAGCGACCGTCCCGACTCGGCGTGCAGCGCGTTGAAGGCGTCCTGCACGGCTTGCAGTTCGCCCGGTGTTTTGGGCGTGCGTTGCACCACCCCCGCTTCGATGAGGCGCGCCACCACGTCGCTCGTCAGCAGGAAGCTGTCCTTGCCTGCAAGGCGCAGAAACCCCGCTCCCGAGCGGCCCCCCAGGCGCGTCGCACGCTGTGCGAGCAACTGCCAGAGCCCGATGATGTCGCTGGCAGGCCAGTCGGCGATGAACTGCCCGAACGGCTCGCCGCGCTCCTGTTCAATGTCGAGGATGAAGCGCGCATTCTTCGCCATGCTCTGCAGCTTGGCGCGGTCGCGGATCAGGCGCGCATTCTGCATGTGCGCTTCGATCTGCCGGGCGTCGAGCTGCGCCATCGCCTGCACGTGGAAACCCTCGAAGGCGGCCTCGAATGCGCTCCAGCGCGCGTCCACCACGCTGTGGCGCAAGCCCGCCTGGAACACGCGTTGCGTCATCGCCGAGAGGTAGCGATCACTGCTTTTCTGACGCAGTGCCTCGGATGAAAGGGGCTGGGGCAGAGCACTCTCCAGTGCCGCTTCGGA
>JAIOIA010000128.1:0-1965 GCA_019912745.1 Comamonas sp.
CAAGTAAGCGCTGCGGCGCGAGCCGAGGCCGAAGGGCCCCGGACCATGAAAAAGCCCCGGGCAATGCCGGGGCTTTTTCATGGCGCCGAGCGATCGATTTATTTCAGGTCGTCCACCAGGATACGCAGGATGCGATCCACATTGGCTGAACTTTCCGGCTGACCGTCCGCCTTGAGCACCGAGACGGTGCTCTGCCCGCCATTGCCATGCACGACGATGCGGTATTTCTCGGGCGGCGCGGCGTTGCTGGTGGAGCCAAAGAGCTTGCCGAAGAAGCCCGGTTCCTTCTTGTCGGTGGGCGTAACGTAGCGCACGAAGTAGGTGCCCTGGCCGCGGTCGCGATCTTCCACGGTGAAGCCGGTACGGTCCAGCGACAGGCCCACGCGCCGCCACGCGTGATCGAAGTCATCGTGCAGTTCGATGATCTGCGCGCCGTTCACGTTGGCTAGCTGAACCGTGGCGGCGGACGATGCCGACGGCGCCGCGGCCACGGCGGCCTTGGCCTGTTCTTCCGAAACACCGAGCTTCACCATGAGGCGGCGCAGGAATTCGGTTTCCAGCTCGTGGTCTTCGGGCCGGGGCTGCCACATCGTGCTGTCTTTCTGCGCATTGGTGTAGACCTCCTGCATCCCGCGGTGCGTGATGTAGATGTCCGTGCCGCCGTCGGCGCGGCGCTCCAGCCGCGTGCGGAACTTGTCGCGCTCACCCGTGGAGTAGAGCGAATCGAAGACCTTGCCGATGGTGCGCCGGATCACGTCTTGCGGAATCTTGGCGCGGTTTTCGGCCCAGTCGGTCTCCATGATGCCCAGTTGCGGCTGATCAAGCGCCAGAACGAAGCCGTGCTCGAGCCAGAAATCGCGCACCGGCTCCCACAGTTGGTTGGGCGAGCGTGCCACCACCAGCCAGCGTCCGTTGCCGTCGCGCTCGATGCGCACGTCCCCGACCGTGTTGGGCGCGGCATTGATCCCGGCCTTGGCCTGCTGCGCGCGGCCAGCTTCATAGGCCGCCGCCGAATTGGCCTTGCCGGGGACGATGTAGCGTGTGTCCGTGCTCAGCTGCGTGAGGTCCGGAGGCACCTCCAGTGTCGAGCCGACGGCGGCGCTCTTGTAGTCGATTTTGTCGCTCTCGAGGGTGGAGCAGGCCGAGAGCGCGACAGCGAGGCCCAGCAGGCCTAGGCGTAGGGTCGGGTTCACGCGGGAATCTTTCGTGGTGAAGTGAATTGGACTCAGTGCAGCAGGCCGCTGGCGCGCAGCGCCGCTTCGACGCTGGCGTGGTGCGCGCTGGCCAGCGCCGTCATGGGCAGGCGCAAGGTGCCACCGCACAGACCCAGGCGCGCCATGGCCCACTTGACGGGGATCGGGTTGGCTTCGACGAACAGGTATTTGTGCAGCGGCATGAGCTGGCGCTGGATGCGCATGGCCGTGCGCGCATCGCCCGCGATGGCGGCGACGCACAGCTCGTGCATCAGGCGCGGCGCAAGATTGGCCGTCACACTGATGTTGCCCTGCCCGCCGCAAAGCATGAGTGCGACGGCGGTGGCATCGTCGCCCGAATAGACGGCAAAGCCCTCGGGCACGTCGCGGATCAGCCACTGCGCGCGGCCGATGTCGCCCGTGGCTTCCTTGATGCCGACGATGCCCGGCACCTGCGCCAGGCGCAGCACGGTGTCGTGCTGCAGGTCGGCCACCGAGCGGCCGGGCACGTTGTAGAGCACCATGGGCAGGTCGCCCACAGCCTCGGCGATGGCCTTGAAGTGCAGGTACTGGCCCTCTTGCGTGGGCTTGTTGTAGTAGGGCACCACCTGCAGCTGGCTGTGCGCGCCCACCTTCTTGGCAAAGCGCGCCAGCTCGATCGCCTCGTGCGTGGAATTGGCGCCGCAGCCGGCCAGCACGGGCACGCGTCCCTTCGATTGCTCCACCGTCACGCGGATGATTTCGCAGTGCTCTTCGACGTTCACGGTGGGCG
>JAIOIA010000129.1:0-22326 GCA_019912745.1 Comamonas sp.
GCGCACGGGTGCTGCGCGAGCAGGTGGCGATGCTGTACTCCACCATCCGCATGGCGACGCTGGGCGACAGCCTGCTCGCACTCGCTTTCGGCGCGGCGATGTACTGGCAAACGACCCAGTGGATCGTGCTGGCCTGGATGCTGGCCCACGTGTACAACACCTCGCGCCTGCCGCGGCTCACCGCCTATTTCAAGGACGCGCACGCGGATGAGCACGCCGCGTGCTGGGCCGACATCTACTGCCGCGAAATGCGCCTGAACAGCCTGACGTGGGGCGCGGCGCCGCTGCTGTTCCTGCCCGAAAGCCTGCATCTCGTGGCGCTGCTGATGCTCGTGATGATGGGTTTGTGCACGGCCGGCGTATCGGCCGTTTCACCACTGCGCCGCGCCGCCTACAACTACCTCATTCCCATGCTGGCGTGCCTGATCATGGCGCTGCTGATCCGCCCCAGCATCATGAACGCCTTCCTGGCGCTGTGCAGCGCCATCTTTCTCGGGACCGTGCTGCACTTCGCCAAGGCGCAATCCGATCTGCTGGCCCAGGCCCTGCATGCGCGCTTTGAAAAACAGGCGCTGGCCGAGCAGCTGGCGGCGCAGATCGAGGCCACGGAAGAGGCCAGCAGGCAAAAGACGCGCTTTCTCGCATCCGCCAGCCACGACCTGCGCCAGCCCCTGCACGCGATCACGCTGCTGGGCGCGGCGCTGCGCCAGCAGCTCAGGGGCAACCCGGAACAGGGCAATGCCGACCGCCTGATGCAAGCCGTCAGCGCGCTGGGGCACTCTCTCGATTCCATGCTCGACATCTCGCGCCTGGATGCCGGCGTCATCGCCGCGCAGCGCCAGCCCATCGCGCTGCGCGAGCTGTTTCAATCGCTCAACCAGAGCTTCGTGGACGCGGCCAGCGAAAAAGATCTGGCGCTGCGCGTGCGCGCCACCGACCTCTGGGCCGAGAGCGACCCGCAGCTGCTGCGCCGCCTGCTCTCCAACCTGGTGGACAACGCCATCAAATACACGCACCGCGGCGGCATCCTGGTGTTGGCGCGCCGACACGGCAATGAAGCATGGGTGCAGGTGCACGACACGGGCATAGGTATCGCCCCCGCACAGCAATCGCTGATCTACAACGAGTTTTACCAGGTGAACAACCCCGGGCGCGACCGCTCGCTGGGCCTGGGCATCGGCCTGTCCATCGTGGCACGCCTCTCGCGCTTGCTTGCGCACCAGCTCGAGCTACGCTCCACCCTCGGCCGCGGCACCTGCTTTCGTCTGCATCTGCCACTGGCTCAGGCACCGGCATGCGCGCCAGCATGCGCCACGCCCGTGCCATGGCAGCCCCCGTGGGCGGCGGCCGCGCCAGCACCGCGGCGCGTTCTGGTCCTGGACGATGAAGCCGACGTGCGCGAAGCCATGCAAGAGCTGCTGCGCATGCACGGCCTGGAAGTGACGTTGGCCGCCGACGAGGCGCAGGCGAGCGAGGCGCTGCAGCGCGCGCAGACCCTGCGCGA
Source organism: Comamonas sp. (assembly GCA_019912745.1). Taxonomy (GTDB): domain Bacteria; phylum Pseudomonadota; class Gammaproteobacteria; order Burkholderiales; family Burkholderiaceae_C; genus Comamonas_C. The sequence continues at coordinate 1,505 of JAIOIA010000129.1, forward strand.
GCCCATCACCCAGCTGATCTGCGACATCCGGCTGGCCCACGGCAGCGACGGCCTGCAGATCGGTCAGGCGCTGGTGCGCCGCTTCGCCCCGCTTCAGCTGCTGCTCGTTACCGGGGAAACCGCACCCGAGCGTCTGCAACGAGTAAAGGACGCCGGCATCCCGGTACTCTTCAAGCCCGTGAGCGCCGACAAGCTGCTTGCGGCGCTGAACCTGATCGCCACATGAGTGGGCAGCGATCGGGCACATCCAGAAACATTTTTCCAGCCTGCCCGTGACTTTCGACACTGTTGCCCCTGAACGCGCCCTGCGATCCTCGGGAAAACGAGTGGAGTGACAAGGGAGAGCACGCCGAGAACAGCCACGCGGGGCAAAAAGTCGGCAAGTCTGCATCAATGGATGCCGACGCCACCCTCCTGGTGGGCATGGTGGCACAAGCAGCAGGCCAGTCCCGCATGGGCGTGGCGGGCCTGATTGGCGGGTCAGTCGCGGCTGACCCGTTCTTTCATGGTCATGATCGAGACGCAGGTGTGCGCGAAAAAGCGCGAGGCGCCACCGGCCTTCGTACCGGTGGCGCCTCGCATCAACCGGCGCAGGTTTACTGACGCACGAAGTCGATGATGATTTCACCCGGCTCGCGCTGGCGGTACTCGATGGCCACGCCGTCGCCATAACGCATTTCGATCTGGTTGAGCAGCGGCAGCGGGTCATGGTCGTTCATGAAGCGCATGGTTTCGCCAGGGTTGAGCGCGTCGAGCGCGCCGAAGATCGCCGAATGGCGAAAGCGGCGCGCAATGCCACGGGCATCAAAGGGGTAGATCGCTTCGGCGGTGGTGTGATCGTGCATGGGAATAAAGATACATTGAAAATGACTCTTTAGTGTACGACGCCCGAAGGCCGCATCCCGCGGACGGCCATGAAGCAAACACGGGCAAAACCACGCGCTACCGCATGAAACGGTGCAACTGCACCAGCGCCTCCCGCGCCGCCCGCCGCCCTTCCTCGATGGCCTCCTCCGCGCGGTGGAAATCGAGCAGGCCCAGGTGCGCCAGGCTGGGGCTGATGACCACCTCGGGCGGGTCGCCCGCCATGCGGCTCCTCGTGATGCGCATCTGCATGATCGCCACGCTCGTCATCACCACGTCCAGCACCGACGGCGGTCTGATTTTGGGTGGTTCGGCGCGCGCGGCGCGCTCGGGCAGCCAGTTGAGCAGGCGCTCCTTCCAGCCCGGTTCCTCGGGTGGGACACCGGGCACATCCCGTTCCTCCGGAGGTGCCTGGACCGGCTCGGGCACATCTTGCGGCCCCTGCACCGCCAGCGGCTGCATGTGACGATGCAGGATGTCGGCGTTCAGGTCCACCGCCATCACGATGTCCGCTCCCATGGCCCGCGCCAGCGACGTCGGCACGGGATTGACGATGCCGCCGTCGACCAGCAACCGGCCGTCGCTGCGCTGCAGCGGCGTGAACAGACCAGGGAGCGCGATCGAGGCACGCACCGCGTCAGCGATCGAACCCTCGCGCAGCCAGACCTCGGCGCCCGAATGCAGATCGGTGGCCACGGCGGCGAAGGGCAGCGGCGAATTTTCAATGTCGAAATCGGCGAAATGGCTGCGCCAGAAGGCGATGAGTTTCTCGCCCGCGAGCATGCCGCCCGAGAGCCTGAAATCCATGAAGCCGAAGACCTCGCGCATGCCCAGGCCCCGCACCCACTTGGAGAAACGGTCGAGCTCGCCCGCCGCATACGCCGCGCCTACCAGCGCGCCGATCGAGGCGCCGCAGACCACGTCCGGCCTGACCCCTTCTTCCTCGAGCACCTGCAGCACGCCGATGTGCGCCCAGCCACGCGCCGAGCCGCTGCCCAGCACCAGGCCCAGGCGGGGAGCGCGGCGCGCGAGCGTCATCTCAGACCCGCTCAGCGAGCAAGGCCCGCATCCCGTCCTCGTCGAGCACGGGCACGCCCAGTTCCTGTGCCTTGGCCAGCTTGCTGCCCGCCTCCGCGCCCGCGACGACGTAGCTCGTCCTCTTGCTGACCGAACCCGCCACCTTGGCACCCGCGGCTTCGAGCAGGTCCTTGGCCTCGTCGCGCGAGAGCGTCGGCAGCGTGCCGGTGAGCACCATCGTCTTGCCCGCCAGTGGCAGCCGCGCGGCCAGCGCGGGCGCGGCCTCGCTCCAGTGCACGCCCGCGGCCTGCAGCTGCTGCACCACCTCGATGTTGTGCGGTTGGGCAAAGAAGGTGTGGATGGACTCGGCCACGATGGGGCCGACATCGCTCACCTGCATCAGCGCATCCACGTCGGCGCCCAGCAGCGCATTCAGCGAGCCGAAGTGGCGCGCCAGGTCCTTGGCCGTGGCCTCGCCGACGTTGCTAATGCCCAGCGCGTAGAGAAAGCGGGCGAACGTGGTGCGCTTGGATTTTTCCAGCGCCTCGCACACGTTCCGCGCCGATTTTTCGGCCATGCGATCCAGACCCGCGAGCTGGCCCACCTGCAGGGCATAGATCCCGGGCAGACCGTGGATGAGACCCAGGTCGACCAGTTGATCGACAAGCTTTTCACCCAGGCCCTCGATGTCCATGGCCTTGCGGCTGGCGAAGTGCAGCAGCGCCTGCTTGCGCTGCGCGCTGCAGAACAGTCCGCCGCTGCAACGGTGATCGGTTCCGCCGTGCTCGCGCACCACGGCCGAGCCGCAGACCGGGCACTCGCGCGGCATGTGGAAATTGGGCACGTAGGGCAGGCGCGCGGCGGCATCATCCGCGCGGCCCAGCACCTCGGGAATGACGTCGCCCGCACGACGCACGATGACCGCATCGCCCACGCGCACGCGCTTGCGCCTGAGCTCGAAGAGGTTGTGTAGCGTCGCGTTGGTGACGGTGGCGCCACCGACGAACACCGGCGCCAGCCGCGCCACAGGCGTGAGCTTGCCGGTGCGCCCCACCTGCACATCGATCGCCTCCATCGTCGTGACCATCTCCTGCGGCGGGTATTTGTGCGCCACGGCCCAGCGCGGCTCGCGGGTGATGAAACCGAGCTGGAGCTGCAGCGCCAAGCTGTTGACCTTGTAGACCACGCCATCGATGCCATAGGGCAGCTTGTCGCGGAGCGCGCCCATGTGGTCATGAAAATCCACCAGCTCGGCCGCGCCGTGCACCACCCTCACCTCGTGCGCGACGGGAAAGCCCCAGGCTTCGAGCTGGCGCAGCAGGGCGTGATGCGTGGCGAATGCGGGCCCGCCGGCCTCGGGCGGCGTGAGCTCGCCCAGGCCATAGGCAAAGAACGAAAGCGGGCGCTGCGCCGCGATGCGCGCGTCGAGCTGGCGCACCGCGCCGGCCGCGGCATTGCGCGGGTTCACGAAGAGCTTTTCGCCGCTTTCGCGCTGGCGCTCGTTGAGCCGCTCGAAGTCGCGCCCGCGTATGTAGACCTCGCCCCGCACCTCGATCACCGGCGGCACGCCCGCGCCGCGCAGGGCCAGCGGAATCTGGCGGATGGTGCGGATGACATGGGTCACATCCTCGCCCACCTCGCCGTCGCCGCGCGTGGCGGCCTGCACAAGCACGCCACCCTCATAGCGCAGATTCATCGCCAGACCGTCGAACTTGGGCTCGGCGATGTATTCGACGGGGGGGTCGGCATCCGTCAGCCCCAGCTCACGGCGGATGCGCGCGTCAAACGCCTGCGCGCCACTGGCCTCGATGTCGGTCTCGGTGCGTATGCTGAGCATGGGCACGGCATGGCGTACCGGCGCCAGGCCCGAGAGCACGCTGCCGAGCACGCGCTGCGTGGGTGAATCGGGCGTGACGAGTTCGGGGTGCGCGGCCTCCAGGCGTTCAAGCTGCTGGTACAGCCGGTCATACTCGCCATCGGGCACGCTGGGGGCATCGAGCACGTAGTACTCGTGCGCCCAGCGGTTGAGCCGGGCGCGCAGCGCCCCTATTTGAGTAGCGACCGGCGCTTCCCCCTCTTGGTTTGAGGTCGAAAAAAGATCGGATTGCATCAGCTGAACAAGCGCCGCGCGAGCGCCGAGCCTGCCGAGAGTTCGTGCTCGTCGAGCTGGTCGTAGAGCTGCTCCAGATCGGCGGCGATCGGCTCCATGGCCATGGCAGGAATCGGTTGGCCGTTCGGGTCGCAGAGCACGCCATCCATGGCGTCGCACAGCTGCCGGGCCACCTCGCGCAGACGGGCAAGCGGTTGCTCGCCACGCGCCACCTGCGGCACGTCCAGCGCCAGGCTCACCTCGCGCAGCGCCGAGCGCTCGGGCTCGTCGGACATGGCCGCCTGCGCGTCATAGCCCAGGGTGAGCATCGGCGGCAGGCCGGGCGCTTGCACCGGCAGCACCAGACGCCCGGGCATGGCACCGATGACGAAGCCCTGCGGCGCCGCGCTCTGCTGGATGTAGCCCGGGCTCCACGCCGCCTGGCGCGCACGCAGCACGAACGAGAGCTGCGCATCGTGCGCGCTGGCGAACTGGTCAAGCTCGCGCGCGCGGGCGACCTCGTGGCGCATATCGGGGAATTCCGGCACCGCGTTGATCGCATCGGCGAAAGCCTGCGTCTTGACGACGAATTCCGAGAATTCGATTTCATTGAGCGCGCCCAGACGGTTGGCCAGCTGTACCCCGGCCTGGAACCTGCGGTAGCGCGCGCCTGGATGCGGGCTTTCCCATTGCTGCGTCGCCTCGTTCAGTCCTTCGACCGCAAAGGGTTTGCTGCCCACTCGCCGCGTGGCCGGCAGCGCGGCGAGCGCCGCATCGCCCGACACCAGTTGGTCGGCCGTGACCGGCACGAGCGCATCGATCAACGCATCAAGGGCGCCGCGCTGCTGCAGCAGCGGCGGGGGCGACAGCGGCGGCGCCACATCCGGCGGCACGGGCACGGCGATCACCGGACCGACATGCAGATCGCTCCAGTCCGGCGCCGCTTCGTCCGGGTCGCCCTGCGCCGCGCCCGGGAGGGCGCCATCGAGCAGTGGATCGCGGCGCACCGGCTCGGCGGCTTCGCCGCCGCCCGCCGCCATCTGCCGCGCGCGGCGCGGCGCATTGCGGTGGTTGTTCCAGGCGTTGTAGGCCACGACGACGATCAGGACGATCGCGCCGATGACGGCAAGAGCGGTTTGAAATGAACTCATGACAAGGAAAATGACGCTTGGGCCATCGACAGCGCGCTGGCCATGTCCACCGCAACGATACGCGAAACACCCTGCTCCTGCATGGTCACGCCGATGAGCTGCTCGGCCATTTCCATCGCGATCTTGTTGTGGCTGATGAAGAGAAACTGCGTGCCGCGCGACATGCTCGCGACGAGCTTGGCGTAGCGCTCGGTGTTGGCGTCGTCCAGCGGCGCATCGACCTCATCGAGCAGGCAGAACGGCGCCGGGTTAAGCTGGAAGATCGCGAACACCAGCGCGATCGCGGTCAGCGCCTTCTCGCCGCCCGAGAGCAGATGAATCGTCTGGTTCTTCTTGCCCGGCGGCTGCGCCATCACCTGCACGCCCGCGTCCAGGATTTCGTCGCCGGTCATGATGAGCTGCGCCCGCCCGCCTCCAAAGAGCTCGGGGAACATGGCGCCAAAGTGCGTGTTCACGGTCTCGAAGGTGCCCGACAGCAAGGTGCGCGTCTCGGCATCGATGCGCCGGATCGCATCTTCCAGCGTGGTCATCGCCAGCTGCAGGTCTTCGTTCTGCGCCGTGAGAAAGCCGTGGCGCTCGCGTGCGAGCGTGAGCTCTTCGAGCGCCGCGAGATTCACCGCCCCAAGCTGCTCGACGCCGCGCTGCAGCTGCTCGATGCGCGCCTGCAGGCCCTCGTGCCGGACCTGCCCCTCGGTGATGGACTGGCGCACCTGCTCCAGGTCCGCCCCGGCCTCGGTCAGCAAGGTCTCGTACTGCTGCAGCGCCAAGCTCGCCGCCTGCTCCTTGAGCTGCAGCTCGGTGATGCGCGCGCGCTGGGGCTCGAGCTGGCGCTCGACCTGCATGCGCAGCTCGTCGCTGGCGCGCAGCCGCGCCGTGAGCGCGTCGTAATCGCTTCGCAGGGCGCCCAGCCGCTGCTCGCACGCCAGCTTGGCTTCCAGCGCCTGCTGCAGCCCCCCCCGAGCCGCCGCATCCGACAGGCGCGAGAGCTCCTGTCGCGCAGGCTCGATCTCGGCCTGCAGTGCCTCGCCCTGGCGCTGCGCCATCTGCACCGCGCGGCCCAGTTCGTCGCGGCGCGCCTGCAGGCTGCGCCGGGCAAACTGCGCCTCTTGCGCGCGGCGTTCGAGTTGGCGCTGTTGTTCGCGCCACTGGGTCAGATGCTGCTCGGCGGCGATCACCTTGTCTTGCAGTTGCGCGTGGCGCTCCTGGCTGTCGGCCAGCTGCATGTCCAGCTCTTCGAAGCGCCCGTCGGCCGTGGCGCGGTGCCCGTCCAGATCAGCCAGCTGCGCCTGCACCTCGGTCAGGTCCGACTCCAGCTGGCGGCCGCGCTCTCGTGCCTGCTCGGCCTGCTGCGTCAGACGCAGCAGCTCCACATGCAGATCGTGTGCGCGCGTCTGCGCCTCGCCCGCCTCGCGCCGCGCCGACTGCAGGCGCAGGTTCGCATCCTGATAGCCGCCCTCGGCACGCACGAGCGTGGTGCGCGCCTCTTCGGCAATCAGGCTCTGCGCGCGCACTTCCTTTTCGAGGTGCTCGATCTCCTGCGCACGCGCGAGCAGCCCCGACTGCTCGGAATCGGGCGCGAAGAAATCCACGCCATGGCCGCTCACCGCATGGCCCTGCGGGGTGTAGATCACTTCGCCCGCCTGGAGACCCTCGCGGCGCGCAAGCGCATCGTCGAGCGTGGGCGCCGTCAGGCACCCGTGCAGCCAGTCGGCGAGCACCGCCTGAAGGCCGGTGTCACCCACCTGGAGCAGTTCGATCAGCCGGCCAGAGCCGCCCGCCGCAGGCGCCGCGGCGGTCGGAACGCTGTAAAAACTCAGGCGTGCGGGCGGCGCGCCGTGGCCGCCGCCCGCGGCAAAACCGCGCACCATCTCCAGGCGGCCCACGGGCAGCGCCGCCAGACGCTCACGCAAGGCGGCTTCCAGAGCGTTCTCCCAGCCTGGCTCGATGTGCAGGCGCGTCCACAACCCCTGAAGGCCGTCGAGCCCCTGCTCGGCCAGCCAGGGGGCGAGCTTGCCGCCCTGCTTGAGTTTTTCCTGCAGCTCCTTGAGCGCCGACAGGCGCGCGCTCAAGTCCGCCAGGCGCGCGCCCTCGCTGGCCACGGCCTGCTGGCGCGCACGGCGTTCTTCGTCCAGCCGGGGCACGTCTTCGAGCAGCTGCGCCAGGCGCGCGTGCGCTTCCTCACCCGCCATGACGGCGCCCTCGTGTGCCTCGCGCAGCTGGGCCAGGCGCGCCTCGTCGGGCGGGGTGAGCGCGCCCTGGTCTGCGCGCAGGCGCTCAAGGCGGGCCTCATGCTGGCGCATCTGCTCGGCCATGCTGCGCTGCTCGGCGGCCAGCACCTGAATCTGCTGCTGCACCTGCGTCACCAGCGCATGCTGCGCCTCGCTCTTGCCGCGCGCCTGGTGCACGGCGTCCTGCAGCTCGGGCAGCTGCGCAGCCTGTTCCTCGGCCTGGGCCGCAAGCAATTCGGCTTGCTCCTCGGCGTCGTCCCCCGCGCTCGAGAGGTTCTGCAACTCGGCCTCGGCCTCTTGCTTGCGCGCGGCCCACTCGCCGATCTGCGCGGCCAGCTGGGCCAGGCGCTGCTCGACACGCGCACGCCCCTGCACCACATAGCGGATTTCGGCCTCAAGCTTGCCGACCTCGGCCGTGGCTTCGTAGACCTTGCCCTGCGCCTGGTTGACCGCGTCGCCCGCGCCATAGTGCGCCTGGCGGATGGTTTCGAGTTCGGCCTCGACGTGGCGCATCTCGGCCATGCGCTCCTGCAGGTCGTTGGCGGCCTGCAGGCCCTCGGTGCGCACCCGTTCCAAGTCTGCCGCGGCATCGCTGCGCTTGAAAAACCACAGCTGCTGCTGCGCCAGCTGCATCTGCTCCTGCAGGCTGCGATAGCGCGCGGCCACCTCGGCCTGCTTTTCGAGCCTGGCGAGGTTGCCGCCCAGCTCGCGCAGGATGTCGTCCACCCGCGTGAGGTTCTCGCGCGTGTCGGCCAGGCGGTTTTCCGTCTCGCGCCGGCGCTCCTTGTACTTGGAGACGCCCGCCGCCTCTTCGAGGAACAGCCGCAGCTCCTCGGGGCGGCTTTCGATGATGCGCCCGATCGTGCCCTGGCCGATGATGGCGTAGGCGCGCGGCCCCAGACCCGTGCCGAGGAACACGTCGTGCACGTCGCGCCGGCGCACCGGCTGGTTGTTGATGTAGTAGCTGCTCGTGCCATCGCGCGTGAGCACGCGCTTGACGGCGATCTCGGAAAACTGGTTCCACTGCCCGCCCGCGCGATGCAGCGCGTTGTCGAACGCCAGCTCCACGCTCGCGCGGCTGGCGGGTTTGCGGTTCGTCGTGCCGTTGAAGATCACGTCCTGCATGCTCTCGCCGCGCAGCTCGCTCGCCCGCGACTCGCCCAGCACCCAGCGCACCGCGTCCATGATGTTGGACTTGCCGCAGCCGTTGGGCCCCACCACGCCGACGAGCTGGCCCGGCAGCTGGAACTGCGTGGGCTCGGCAAACGACTTGAAGCCGGAGAGTTTGATGGAGGTCAGGCGCACGGGAGACGGTGCCAGGCGGTAGCGGCAGAGGCGAAAGCGTTAATCATACCGATGCGCCAACGGCCTCCGTGACCGAATGCAGGCCTGCGGGACCTCCGGTCCGCCAAGCGCCGGCAGCTATCAATTCAATGGTTTTAGCCGCCGCCTCGCGCCCCCGCCCCTCAGGCACCGTATTCGAGCTGCGAGTTGCGCTCAGCCCGTTCGAGCACCAGCGCTTCGTAATCCTCCAGCGGCACGGGCTGGCTCAGCAGATAGCCCTGCCACAGCTCGCACCCGTTGCGCTCGAGAAACAAGCGCTGCTCCTCGGTCTCCACCCCCCTCGGCAATCACGTCCAGGCCCAGGCTCGCGCCCAGCGTGATGATGGTGCGCGCAATCGCCGCCTCGTTCGGGTCGGTGAGCACGTGGCGCACGAAGCTCTGGTCGATCTTGATCTCGTCGAGCGGCAGCCGCTTGAGGTAGGAGAGCGAGGAATAGCCGGTGCCGAAATCATCGAGCGAAAAGCTCACGCCGTATTCCCTGAGCTGCACCATCTTCTCGATCGTGGCCTCGATGTCGTCGAGCAGCATGCTCTCGGTGAGTTCGATCTTGAGCGCGCGCGTGGGCGCGCCCGTGGTGGCCAGCAGCGCCAGCACCCGCGGCGCGAATTCGGCCTGGCGAAACTGAATCGCGCTCACGTTCACCGAAACCGCCAGCCTGCCGAGCACGGGATGCGCGCTCCAGCGGGTGAGCTGCTCGCACGCGCTGCGCATGACCCACTCACCCAGAGGCAGGATCAGACCCGATTCCTCTGCCAGCGCGATGAACTGCGCGGGCGGCACCAGCCCCCGCTGCGGATGGTTCCAGCGCACGAGCGCCTCGGCGCCGACGATGCGCCCCTGCTGCACCTTGGGCTGGTAGTACAGCTCGAACTGTCCGCCCTCCAGACCCGCGCGCATGTCCGCTTCCAGCTGCGCGCGCAGCGCCACGGCGACCTGCATCGTCGGATCGAAGAAGCGCAGCGCGCCCCGTCCTGCGGCCTTGGCGGCGTACATCGCCATGTCGGAGCGCTTGAGCAGCTCGTCCACGCTCTCTCCTTCCCGGCCATAGAGCGCCACGCCCACGCTGAGCGAGGCGCGCAGCGGCTGCGACTGGCCGATCTTGTAGGGCTCGCCCACGGCCTCCAGCAGCTTGCGCGCCGTCGCCTCCACCTGCGCCGCGGCGTCCTGCACACCCGGCGCCAGGTCGGCGAGCACCACGACGAACACGTCCCCGCCATGGCGCGCCACGGTGCTCCCGGCAGGCACGCGCGAGCCCAGGCGCCGCGCCACCAGCGCCAGCAGCCGGTCACCCATCTCGTGGCCATAGGTTTCGTTGATGGTCTTGAACCGATCCACGCCGAGCATGAGCACCGCGCCGCACAGCCCGGTGCGCGCGGCCTGCAGCAGCGACAGGTGCAGGCGCTCCTGCAGCACGCGGCGGTTGGCCAGACCCGTGAGCACGTCGGTGTGCGCCAGATAGGCAATCTCCTGCTCGGCCTGCTTGCGCTGGCTCTCATCGACCAGCACCACGATGTGGCCCGTGCCCAGCGCCATGCCCGAGAGCTCCACCTCGCGGCGCACGCCGCTCTTGGAGGTGATCAGGAATTCCACCGGACGGATCGCGCCGTCCACCTCCAGCTCCGCCGCCTCCCGCGCGGCCTGCCAGGCCGCCTGGGCCTCCAGGCGCGCGTGCTCGTCGGGCGCGACGCGGCGCCACCAGTCCTCGGCCTCGGTGGTGTCGCTCATGCCATAGCCGCAGATCTGGACCCAGCGATCGTTCACAAACAGAATATGGCCCTCGTCCACCTGCGCCACACCCACCGGCATGTGGTTGAAGATGTCTCGGTAGCGCTCCTCGCTGCTCGCCAGTGCCAGCTCGACGCGCTTGCGCGCGCTGATGTCCTGCACCACCACGAGGTGCGACGGCGGCTCGTCGCCGAGGGTCGTCATGAGCGTCGCCGACAGATCCACCCAGACGAGGGCGCCGTCCTTGCGCCGGTAGCGCTTCTCCAGGCGCTTTTCACCAGCCTGCTGGTTGCGCAAATCGCTGAAGGCGTCCCAGCTCTGCTCGATGTCCTCGGCCACGGTGTAGTCGGCAAAGCGCATCTGCTTGAGATCGGGTTCTTCATAGCCGAGCAGGTCGCAGAAGTGCTGGTTGGCCCGCACCACCATGCCGGTGGCCGAATCCAACTGCACGATGCCCACGGCCGCTTGGTTGAACACCGCCTGAAAACGCCGTTCGCTGCGCCGCTGGCGCGCCAGGGCCAGGTCGGCATGGCGCTGGGCCTGCAGCCAGCGCTGCAACAGCAGCGCCACCAGCGCCGCGAGCAGCGCCGTGACGAGCAGGCCCGTGCCCAGGACCGTCATCGGCCGTGACCGCTCCACCTCCGAGAGCAGTTCGGGCCGAGGCATGAAGCGCATCTGCCAGCGCCGGCCACCCACGGGGACATCGATCGAGCGGCCCTCCACGGCGCTCCACGGCGCATCGCTCGAGGCCGCCAGCGTGCGCTGGGTGACCGCAGCAGAGGTCGCCGTCAGACCCATGTCGACCAGCTGCAGCGACAGCCCTGTCATGTCGCTGCTCGTCTGCAAAATCTCCACCAGGCGCGGCACATTGACCATGAGGTCCAGCGTGCCCAGAAAGCCCTGCTCCATGCCGCCCTGGCGAGTGTGGTCGAACACGGGCAGGCTCAGCGTCATGCCGGCCTCCTGGTACTGCGCGAAGGGGGCGGACGCCGTCAGCTGCCCGGTACGGCGCGCGCGCGAGAACGCTTCCAGCGCCACGGGCTGCGAGTGCAGCTCCAGCCCCAGCCGGTCTTCGTTGCCCGCCACCGGCCAGCTGTAATCGACGACGAAGTATTCGGGCAGGGTCTGCGCGGGGTGCACCTTGAACCCGACGGGCGCCTTGCCGCTCAGGTGGGACTGGCCCAGCGCCAGCGCCTCGAAACCGGCGCGCTCCTGCGCGGGAACGAGCCGCACGAAATCGATGTGCTGCACACTCGGGTGCGTGCGCGTGACATCCAGCTGCCCCACGGCCCACTCGAAATCACGGCGGCTGAGCTGCGGCTGCACGCTCATCAGATTGCGCAGGCCCGAGAGCAGATCCACCAGCAGGTCAACGTGTTGTTGCAGCGCAACCACCACGCCCTGGGTTTTGGTCTGGAAGCGCTCGCGGGCCAGGTCCTGCGTCAGCCGCTGCTGGTAGCCCCACAGTCCATAGCTGGCCAGCAGCCCCAGCACGCCCACGACCAGCGCGGGCAACCAGTGCCAAAGGGGGCGGCGCAGGAAGGGGGGAAAGTGCACGCAGCGGATTTCCAACTGGAAAATCAAACGCGCAGCATAACGGAAATTGAAGCATGTTCAAAACACCGCGCCGGGCTGCCGCGGCGCGCGCCGCCGCTCACGGATTCAGGCGCGCGGCCTCGATCTGCCCCACCTCCTTCAGGAACGCCCACACGGCCTGGATGCGCGCCTGATGCTTGCCTTCGGCCGGCATGCTCATCCAGAAGGTGCGGGTAAAGCGTGCCTGCCGCGGCAGCACGCGCGCGAGCAGCGTGTCCCTGTCGGCCAGGAAAGCAGGCAGCACCGCCAGGCCCGCGCCCGCGCGCACCGCCTGGTACTGCGCCATGATGCTGGTGGAGCGCAGCGTGAAGCGCGCGGGCGGAAACACGTCTTCGAGAAACTGCAACTCCTTGGAAAACAGCAGGTCGTCCACGTAGTTGACGAACTCGTGCTCGCGTAAATCCTCCTTGCGGGTGATGAGCGCGCGGCGCGCCAGGTATTCACGCTGGCCGTAGAGCATCAGCGTGTAGTCGGTCAGGCGCGTGACGATGACCGAGCCCTGCTTCGGGCGTTCCAGCGAGATCACGATATCGGCCTCGCGCCTGGACAGGTGCAGCATGCGCGGCACCGCCAGCAAGTCGATCGACAGATGCGGGTGCCTTTGCGTCAGAAGCCCCAGGTGCGGCGCGAGAATCAGCGTGCCGAAACCCTCGGTCGCGCCCACGCGCACCAGGCCCGCGGGGCCGCTGCTGCCGGCATCGAGCCCGAGCACATGCTCCACCCCCAGCGCGGCGGTCTCCATCGCCTCCACCGAAGGCAGCAGCTGGCGCCCCGCCTCGGTGAGCCGGTGGCCCGCCGCCTCGCGCACGAAGAGTGGCGCGCCGATGCGCTTTTCCAGCTGCTGGATGCGCCGCGCCACCGTGGTGTGCTCCACCCCGGTGCGGCGCGCGGCGGCGGCCAGCGTGCCGGTGCGCGCCAGCTCCAGGAAATAGCGCAGATGGTCCCAATCAAGGCTGGAAGGCTTCTTCATGTGCAAATTTGCAAAGCCAAGGTGCACTATTGTCTATTGCATATTCAATTTTGCACAACTACCATGGATGCGTTTTTCCGTTCACCTTTCTTTGTCAAGGAGACAAGCGCCATGGACGCATCCACCTCGCAGGGCGTGCTCGCCCCCACCGTCAAGCTGCTCATCGGCGGCAAGTTCGTCGAATCCAAGACCACGCAGTGGCACGAGGTCATCAACCCCGCCACGCAGCAGGTGCTGGCCCGCGTGCCCGAGACCACGCCCGAGGAGATCGCCGCCGCCGTGGCGAGCGCCAAGGATGCCTTCAAGACCTGGCGCAAGACCTCGCTGATGGCGCGCGGGCGCATCTTCCTCAAGTACCAGGAGCTGATCCGCGCGCACATGAAGGAGCTCGCCGCCATCCTCACCGCCGAGCAGGGCAAGACGCTGCCGGACGCCGAGGGCGATGTGTTCCGTGGCCTCGAAATCGTAGAGCACGCGGCCAGCATCGGCACGCTGCAGCTGGGCGAAGTGGGCAACAACATCGCCCACGGTGTCGACACCTTCACGATGCTGCAGCCTCTCGGGGTATGCGCGGGCATCACGCCGTTCAACTTCCCGGCCATGATCCCGCTGTGGATGTTCCCGATGGCGATCGCCTGCGGCAACACCTTCATCTTGAAGCCCTCGCAGCAAGACCCGATGGTGACCATGCGCCTCGTGGAACTGGCGATGGAAGCAGGTGTGCCCGCGGGCGTACTCAACGTCATCCACGGCACGGCGGACGCGGTCAACGCGATCTGCGACCACCCGGACATCAAGGCCATCTCCTTCGTCGGCTCGACCAAGGTGGGCACGCACGTCTACCACCGCGCCAGCCTCGCGGGCAAGCGCGTGCAGTGCATGATGGGCGCGAAGAACCACGCCATCGTCATGCCCGACGCGAACAAGGAACAGGCGCTCAACGCGCTGATCGGCGCCTCCTTCGGCGCGGCCGGCCAGCGCTGTATGGCGATCTCGGTCATGGTGCTGGTGGGTGAGGCGCAGAAGTGGGTGCCGGACATCGTCGCCAAGGCCAAGGCGCTCAAGGTCAACGTCGGCACCGCCGACGGCACCGATGTCGGCCCGCTCATCACCTGCGCCGCGCGCGACCGCGTCGAGGGCCTGATCGAGCGCGGCATCAAGGAAGGAGCCAAGCTCGAACTCGACGGCCGCAAGCCCACGGTCAAGGGCTTCGAGAAGGGCAACTTCGTCGGCCCGACCATCTTCAGCGGCGTCAAGCCCGGCATGAGCATCTATGATCAGGAAGTCTTCGGCCCGGTGCTGTGCATCGTGCCCGCCGACAACCTGGACGAGGCCATCGAGTTCATCAACGCCAATCCCAACGGCAACGGCACCGCGATCTTCACGCGCTCGGGCGCGGCGGCGCGCCACTTCAAGGAAGACGTCGACGTTGGCCAGGTGGGCGTGAACCTGCCCGTGCCGGTGCCGGTCTCGCTGTTCTCCTTCACCGGCAGCCGCGGCTCCAAGCTCGGCGACCTCGGCCCCTACGGCAAGCAGGTCGTGCTGTTCTACACCCAGACCAAGACCGTCACCGAGCGCTGGTTCGACGAGGAAGAACACCACGCGATGAACACGACGATCAGCCTGAAGTAAGCCGCGTCGCTCCTTCCCTCGCTGGGGAAGGGCCGGGATAGGGGCCAGGCGCAAGTGCATTGGAAGCGCGCCCCCATCCCGGCCCTCCTCCTGAGGGATTGAGAGTCAAAACCGGCTCTAGCGCTTGCTGGGCAAGCGCGAGCAGCTCACAAATCAAGAGGAGACGGCTGCCCATGGACTTTGAACTCAGCGACGACCAGCGCGCCTTTGCCGAGAGCGCGCGCCAGTTCGCGCAAAGCGAATTCGCCCCGCACGCCGCCCGGTGGGACGAAGAAGCCCTCTTCCCGCGCGAGGCGATCACCAAGGCCGGTGAACTGGGTTTTTGCGGCCTGTACGCGCCCGAGAACGCCGGGGGCCTGGCGCTCCCGCGGCTGGACACCACACTGGTATTCGAGGAGCTCGCGGCCGTCGATCCCTCGACCACCGCCTTCATCTCCATCCACAACATGGCGACCTGGATGCTCGGCACCTGGGCCACCGATGAAGTGCGTGATGAATGGGGCCCGCGGCTCACCAGCGGGCAGAAACTGGCGAGCTACTGCCTGACCGAACCGGGCAGCGGCTCGGACGCCGCGAGCATCAAGACGCGCGCCGAGCTGCAGGGCGGCGAATACGTCATCAACGGCGGCAAGGCCTTCATCAGCGGCGCGGGCGCCACCGACGTGCTGGTGCTCATGGCGCGCACGGGCGACGCAGGCGCGGGCGGCGTCAGCGCCTTCGCCGTGCCCGCGCAGCTGCCGGGCATCAGCTACGGCAAGAAGGAACACAAGATGGGCTGGAACAGCCAGCCCACGCGCACCATCAGCTTCGACAACGTGCGCCTGCCCGCGAGCCACCGGCTCGGCCGCGAGGGCGAGGGCTTCAAGATCGCGATGAAGGGCTTGGACGGCGGGCGCATCAACATCGCCACCTGCTCGGTCGGCGCGGCGCAGGGCGCGCTCACACACGCGCAGCGCTACATCCAGGAGCGCAAGCAGTTCGGCAAGCCGCTCGCGGGCTTTCAGGCGCTGCAGTTCAAACTCGCCGACATGGCGACCGAGCTCGTGGCCGCGCGCCAGATGGTGCGCCTGGCCGCGAGCAAGCTCGACGCCGGTGCGGCTGATGCCACCACCTACTGCGCGATGGCCAAGCGCTTTGCCACCGATGCGTGTTTCAACGTCATCAACGAGGCGCTGCAACTGCACGGCGGCTATGGCTACCTGCGCGACTTTCCGCTGGAGCGCCTGCTGCGCGACGCGCGCGTGCACCAGATTCTGGAAGGCACGAACGAGATCATGCGCGTGATCATCGGACGACGCATGCTGGACGGAGATGCCCCCGACGCGATCCGTTGACGCATGAACTGGGGGTGGGGCCAACGGCGCATATGCGGGCCGCCCCCATCCCCGCCTTCCCCCAGAGGGGGAAGGAGTGAAACCGGAATTTCATAACCTCGACCACCACACTCAAGGAGACACACATGCAAATCGCTTTCATCGGCCTGGGCCACATGGGCGGCCCCATGGCCATCAACCTGCACAAGGCGGGCCACAAAGTGCAAGCCTTTGACCTCGTCCCCACGGCCCTGGAAGCGGCCAAAGTCGCGGGCATCGCCATCGCCGCAAGCAGCGAGGCGGCCGTCAAGGGCGCGGACATCGTCATCAGCATGCTGCCCGCGAGCCAGCACGTCGAAGGGCTGTACCTCGGCAAGGGCGGCCAGGACGGATTGCTCGCCCACATCGCCAAGGGCACGCTGGTGATCGACAGCTCCACCATCGCCGCCGCCACCAGCCAGAAGGTCGCCAAGGTGGCTGAAGCGGCGGGCATCTCTTTCATCGACGCACCGGTTTCCGGCGGCGTGGGCGGCGCGGTGGCCGGCACGCTGACCTTCATGGTCGGCGGCCCCGATGCCCACCTGGAGCGCGCCCGCCCTGTGCTCGAAAAAATGGGCGCCAACATCTTTCATGCGGGCGCCGTGGGCGCGGGCCAGACCGCCAAGATCTGCAACAACATGCTGCTGGGCATCCTGATGATCGGCACCTCCGAGGCCATGGCGCTGGGCGTGGCCAACGGGCTCGACCCCAAGGTGCTGGCCGAAATCATGCGCCGCAGCTCGGGCGGCAACTGGGCGCTGGAAAAGTACAACCCCTACCCCGGCGTGCACGAGAACGCCCCGGCCAGCAAGGGCTACGTGGGCGGTTTCGGCACCGACCTGATGCTCAAGGACCTGGGCCTGTCGCAGGACAACGCCATCGCCACCCGGGCCAGCACCCCGCTGGGCGGCATGGCCCGCGCCCTCTACGCGGCCCACAGCCTTGCCGGGCATGGCGCGGAAG
The DNA here is from genome assembly GCA_019912745.1 of Comamonas sp. GTDB lineage: Bacteria > Pseudomonadota > Gammaproteobacteria > Burkholderiales > Burkholderiaceae_C > Comamonas_C. The sequence continues at coordinate 18,436 of JAIOIA010000129.1, forward strand.
ACTTCTCCAGCGTGATCAAGATGCTGCAGAAGAAGGGATGAGCGACTGGCGCACCGACCTGCTTGCCCGTATCCGGGCCTTGATCGTGCAGGCCGATCCGCAGGCCGTGGAGGAGACCAAATGGCGCAAACCATCGAACCCCGCCGGGGTTCCGGCCTGGTCGCACTCGGGGCTGATCTGCACGGGCGAGACCTACAAGGACAAGGTCAAGATCACCTTCGCCAGAGGCGCCGCGCTGAGCGACCCCAGCAGGCTGTTCAACGCCAGTCTGGATGGAAAGGTGCGGCGCGCCATCGACCTGCGGCAGAGCGACAGGCTCGATGAAAAAGCCTTTCAGGAACTGGTTCGCGCGGCTGCCGCCCTGAATGGGAAATAGAACACCCCCAAGGAACGCCGGATTTCGTTCCGATTTGCCTGCACCGAACCGGAAAGGAGGCTCCATGACAATGCCTCATGGAAAATGCGCGCTCTTTTGCGGCATCCTTGCGCTGGCATCGCTGGTTGGCTGCAGCGCCAAGGATCCCGGCTTGGCCGCGGCGATCGCCAATCCTGCTTCCGAGCATTGCATCAAGCAAGGCGGCGAGTTCGAAATCGTCAGGGATGTATCGGGGGACAAGGGCATATGCCATCTGCCCGACGGCACGGCGATAGAGGAGTGGGCGCTTTTGCGCCGCGGCCAGCCACAGAGGTAGCACGGCGCGGCAGCACGACCGTGGCGGCCTGCTGCGAGCGCCCCTTTTTCATGCCAGGCCCGCTTGCAGTACCGGCTTGGCCCAGTCGGGCGTGCGGGCGAGCTGCGCCACATCCTCCGGATCCGGCCAGGTGAGCCGCCCCTCTCGGAATACCGCCACCAGCAGCGGATCGGGCACGGCCTCGCCGGTCGCCACACCCATGCTGTTGTCGAACAGGCGCAGCTCGGTCAGATGCGGCAGCAGGCCAATCAGGTGGGCGATGGAAGTTGTCCAGCGCTCGCGGATCTTGGCCTCGGGGATGTCGTGCCCTCCCACCGCCACCCGCTCGCGCACGCGCTGCAGGTGCAGCTCGGGCGTGGCCAGGCCGCAGAACCACATGAGCACGTCGTGCGTGCGGCTCGCCTCGCGTAGCCGCGCCGCGACGCTCTCGCCGCCCAGCGTGGTCTCGAACGCGTGGCTGCGGCCCGCGGCCACGGCTTCATTGAGTCGGCGCATGCCTTCCTGCCATGCAGCGCCGTTGGCCTCCAGCTGATCGGTCGCCCCGGCGGCCATCCATTCGCGCGCCCAGGTGTCGGGGTTGAACCACGCCAGGCCCGCACGGTACAGCAGATGCCCGCCTATCGAGCTCTTGCCTGCGCCATTGACGCCTGCAAGCACATAGATGACAGGACGTGAATTCTGCATAAAAAACCACTCCAGCGATTTTCCATAAAGCGCAAGCAGCTATCAATAAAACTAATCAGTGGGTCTGCCCGGCGCGCACCTGCCCGGTGAGCTGCACCGGCTGCGCCAGCACGTCGCGCAGGCGATCGGCAGCGTCCGGGGCGCGCAGGCTGGCCAGGCGCTCATCGAAGCGCTGGCGCAGCAGCTGCAGTGCATCCTGCTGCAGCGCCTGAGCGGCCTCGGCGGCCTGCAACAGGCGCTGGTATTCGGTCATGGAAAGGATCACCGCCTCGGGCCGGTCGTGGTTGGTGACGAGCACCGCGCCATCCTGCCCCACCACGCGCATCACGCCGCGCCAGCCCAGCTTCTTGATGTCCGATGCCGGGGTGCGCGGCAAGGCCGCGAAGGTCGAGGGCAAAACAGCAAGAGCAGCGGTCATGGCGAAACTCCTGGCATGGTGATGAGGCCATTTTACCTCTTTTGGGTATTTTATCCATTTGGAGGCGGTCACAGGTCTGTTGCGCGTCGGGTCGGCAGCCACGGCCCCAGCACCTCTTCCGCGTATGCGGGCCAATGCTGGTTGGCCGTCGGGTTGGCCGGGCTGGGGTGCAGCAGGTAGTGCACTGCCACGCCCTCACCCACCACCGCCTGCACCTGGTTCTGCGCATAGCGCCCGAGCGCGACGATGGCCGATGGCTCCAGCCGCTCCATCGCCCGCCTGAGGGCCGCGCTGCACAAAGCTTCCAGCGCACGGTGCTCATCGGCCTTGAGCTGCGAAGGAATCAGGTTGCGGCCCTTGCCCAGAAAGAGCAGCGGGCAGTAGTTCCAGATGAAGAAGCGCGCAAAGAAATCGTCGGGCGTGCCCACGCGCTGCGCCGCCCAGTTCCACAGGCGCTTGCCGCTGCCTTCGTCGCGCGGGCAGGCCATGCCGAGGATGGGGTATTTGGGGTGCTGCTCGGGCAGGCGCCCGGAGAGCCTGGGCTCCATGCGGAACCATTCGCGCACGCTGCTCACGTTGCCAAAGGGCACGCCGGTCTGCGTCATGCCCCAGGGACCGGGGTTCATGCCCACGATGAGCACGCGCCCGACACCCTCACCAAAGCGTTGCAGGTATTGGTGATAGCCGTCCCAGGCGTAGATGAGCGGGTTGTAGACGTGGCTGGGCGTGTGCCACTTGAGTTGATCGAGATCGCGCGCCAGGCCGCGCGCCACGGCTTGAAGGGATGCAGGGCGAGCCATGCACCTATCGTACGGCGCAGCGCGGCGGCGCGTTCAGGCTGGTGGCAGGTGGCGGCGCGGGCATCGGGCAGATCGGGCCAGCGCAGCCGCGGCTGATGCAGGCGCAGCGCGGAGCTCAGGTCACCAAAGGTGGCACGGCGCCAGTCGCTGATGTTGGGTTCGCGCACGCCGGTGAAGGCCTCCAGCAAGCGCAGCGCCGAGGTGTGGTCCAAGGGCTCGCTGCAAACCCAGCCGCCCGCCGTCCAGGGCGAGATGAGGATGCAGGGCACGCGAAAGCCCGCGCCTATCGGCAGGCCATCAACGAACTCGCGCGCGGTGCCCCGGGGCGGCACGGGCGGCGGCACATGGTCGAAAAGGCCGTCGTTTTCATCGTAGGCCAGCACGATCAAGGTCTTGGCCCAGACCGCCGGGTTGGAGGCCACCGCCTCGATCTTGCTGGCCACGAACGCCGCCCCCGCGGCGGGCAGATGGTCCGGATGCTCGCTGGTGCGGCTCGTGGGAATGATCCACGAGACCGCGGGCAGCCGGTCGTGGCGGGCGTCCTCCTCGAATGCATCGGCCGGGCCGCGCACCATGCCCCGCTCATGCAGGGCCGAACCGGGCCGCGCCTGCTGGAACGCGGCGAAGCGCTCCAGCACATTGCAGCCGTAGTTGTCGCGCTGCTGGTAGACCTTCCAGGCGATGCCCGCTGCCTGCAGCCGTTCGGCATAGGTCGTCCAGCGATAACCGCCGCGCGGCGCGACGTTGCGGGTGATGGGGCCGCCGCCCGCGCCCTCGGGGTCGATGGTGCCGGTCATCCACATCATGCGGTTGGGCCAGGTCGGGCCGAGCACCGAGCTGTGATACGCATCGCAGACGGTGAAGGCCTCGGCGAGCGCGAACTGAAAGGGGATGTCGGCGCGCGTGTAGTGGCCCATCACGAAAGGCGCCGTGCGCGGGTTGACCTGGCGGTGCGCGCCTATCCAGTTGTCCATGCGCCCGCCGTTCCAGGCGGCGTGCTGCACCGCCCAGGAGTGGCTCGTCGAGGGAATCTTCTGCGCGCTGCTCGCGCGCGTGTCCAGGTGAAACGGCAGCAGGTAGCCATCCGCATGCTCGGGGTCGGGTTGATGGAACACGCTGCTGCCGCTGGCCAGGCGCAGCGCCTGCGGGTCGTCAAAACCGCGCACGCCCGCGAGCGTGCCGAAGTAGTGATCGAACGAGCGGTTTTCCTGCAGCATCAACACCACGTGCTTGATCTCGCTCAGCGACGCGGGGCGCGGCGGCGGCTGGGTCAGCGCGCGCCTGCCGCCGCAGGTGC
>JAIOIA010000130.1:0-2708 GCA_019912745.1 Comamonas sp.
CACCTGCCCCGGGTGATGCGCCCAGCCACTGCCTTGTGCGCTCGATGTGCGCGTTCAGTGCGTCGCCGCGGTGGTCCTGCAGTGCCCGCCATTGCACGGGGCTCAGGCAGTCGTGCCAATCGTCGGCCCGGTGCTCGAAAAGGGCCTGCGGCAGGCCGAAGCGCGCCAGCAGCCTGCGCGCGGCGGTTGGGCCGATGCCCGGCGCCGTCGTCAGGCGCAACCACGCGGCAAGTTCGCCCTGCTCCATGGCGGCCTGCGGCGGTTGCGCTTACTTCGGGTTGACCAGATGGTCGCCCACCTGCACCGTGTCGTTCACGCGCAGCAGCAGGACGTAGGACACGCGCTCGAAGGTGCGAAACACCATCGCGGTGCCGTTGATTTCGCTGGGCAGTTTGATCGTGGCCTTGTGCTCGTCGGTTTTGTCCTGGATGTGCTCGCCGCCGCTGAGCACGGTCAGCACCTGGCCGACTTCCATTCCGTCCTGCGTGCCGCGATTGATCGCCACCACCTGGTTCTGCCCCGCGTATCGCAGGACCGAGCTGCCGTACAGCGACACCACCTGCGCGTCCACCACTTGTTTGGGTGCGCGCGGCACGTAGTTCACGAAGCCCTGCTTGGCCGCGGGCAGCAGCCGATCACCGGGGCGCACTTCCTCCTTGGCGCCCGAAAGCTCCACGGTGGCGGGCACGAGATCGACCTGAACCTTGCCCTCGCCCGCGGGGCTTTCCTGCTCGGATTCGCCGCGCACCAGCGTGGCGCGGGCGACGTATTGCGCCTCGTAGCCCAGAATTTCCCCGGTGCCGGGGTCTTTCATGGCGACCACGTTGCGGTAGACGCGCCACTGGCGCGGCGTGTCTGCGTTCATCTCGAGCAGGTTGCCATCGGATCCGCGCACATAGGCACGTTCGCCATTGCCCATGATGGTGCGCTCGCCGCGCGTGGCCACGATGCGCGGCGCCTGCTCGAAGGCGAGTTCGTCGACGACCTCGGGCTCGACCAGGAAGGGCTCGATCAACTGCGGATTGAGCGTGGGCAGCGCCGTGTCGGAAAGACTCTCGTAGCGCGTGCGCGGGGAGATGCGGATGGTTTCATTCGCCCCGCCGGTGCGCAGGCGCGCGTAGCCGCCGGTCCGGTCCAGATACAGCGTCTGCCCCGGATAGATGAGGTGCGGATTGGCGATGGCCTTGAGGTTCATGCCCCAGAGTTCGGGCCAGCGCCACGGCTGCTTGAGATAGATGCCGGAAATGGCCCAGAGGGTGTCGCCGCGCTTGACCACATAGGTGTCGGGTGCGTTCGGGGCAAGGTCCGCGACGGGCACGCCGTGCGCGGCCGTCTGCTGGGCCGTGGCGCGCTGCTGGGGCGAGACTGGAAACTTTTGTGCCCAGACGGTCCCCGAAGGCAATGTGGACAGCAGCGCCGCTGCGATGATCGACGCGGTGATCGTCGTGTGGCCCGGCGTGGCGGCTGTCGTTGCTTTGCTTTTGTCTTGCATGTGGAAAATCCCTCTTGCCTGCAGCGCGAGCCTCGGCCCGCTTGCGCGATGAGCACAAATCAAGAGAGATTTTCAGTCCAAGCTCTTGATTGGGCAACGATTATTGCCCCCTCGCGCGACTCTCGCGCTTGAAAGTGGCGAGAATAACGACATATTTGGTACTTCCCATGGCAATTCTTCCCATCCTCCGTTATCCCGATGCGCGGCTGCACAAGGTGGCCCGGCCGGTTCAGAGTGTCGATGCGCGCATCCGCACGCTGGTGGCCGACATGATCGCCACGATGTACTCGGCCGACGGCATCGGCCTGGCGGCCACGCAGGTGGACGTGCATGAGCGCGTGGTCGTGATCGATGTCTCCGAAACGCGCGACCAGCCCCTCGTGCTGATCAACCCCGAGACGTTGTGGCTGAGCGAGGAAAAGCACCTGGGCGACGAGGGCTGCCTGTCGGTGCCGGGCATCTACGAGCGCGTGGAGCGCTCGGCCGCGGTGCGCGTGCAGGCGCTCGATGCCGACGGGGTCTCGCGCGTGATCGAGGCCGAGGATCTGCTGGCGGTGTGCATCCAGCACGAAATGGATCACCTCATGGGCCGAGTGTTCGTCGAATACCTTTCGGCGCTCAAGCGCGGGCGCATCAAGACCAAGCTGCTCAAGCAGGAAAAAGAGGCCAGGCAAGCGCCGGTGAACGCATGATCCCCCTGCGTCGTGTGCTGCTGGCCAGCGCTGCCTTGGTGCTTGCGGGGTGTGCATCCCCGCAGTGGCAGAAGCCGGGAACATCGCTTGCGGCGGTCAAGCAGGCGCTGGGTGCGCCCACGCTGGTGGTGCCGATCGATGGTGGCGGCGAGCGTCTGCTCTACAGCCGCCAGCCGGCCGGGCAGCAGGTCTATCACCTGGATTTCGATGCGCAGCGCCGCCTGGTGTCGGTCACGCAGGTGCTGACCGAGGCGCGGTTTCAGGCGCTGCGCGACGGCGTCGATACGCGCGCGACGGTGCTCGCCACCTTCGGCCCTCCGGCACTGGTGGAGCGCGTGGCGCGTTTCGACGGCGACATCTGGACCTACCGCCTCATGGAGAACCTCACGCCGCGCCAGGCGCACGTGCACCTGGATCCCGATGGTGTCGTGCGGCGCGTGATGTTCACCGACGAGATCCTCGGCGATTTCGATCCGGGGCGCTGAGGAGGCAAGGCATGCGCATCGTTTTCGCGGGCACGCCGC
>JAIOIA010000015.1:0-3875 GCA_019912745.1 Comamonas sp.
GCGCCCAGCTCGGGGCGCGCGCGGCGGATGGCGGCGCGCTGGCGCCGGGCCAGGGCCGTGAGCCAGCCGATGGAGGGCTCGATGAGCGCTTCGACACGTTCGCGCAAGCGCCGCGCGATCACGGGCGCCGCGCCGCCCGACGAGATGGCGATGGTGAGGGGCGCGCGATCGACGATGGCGGGCACCTGGGCGCTGGAGCGCGCGGCGTCGTCCACCACGTTGCACCAGAGCTGGCGTGCGGCGGCGGCCTGTGCCACGGCGGCGTTGAGCGCCTCGTCGTTGGTGGCGGCGATCACCAGCCACACGCCTTGCAGCCACTGCGCATCGAAGGCGCGCAGATGCAGTGTGACGTGGCCCTGATCGGCCTGCGTCAGCACGCTGGGGTGCGCGGCCTTGGCCACCACGGTGACCTGCGCGCCTGCGCTCAGCAGCAGCGTGATCTTGCGCGCCGCGACCAAGCCCGCGCCCACGACGAGCACGCGACGCCCGCGCAGGTTCAGAAACAGGGGAAAGTGCTCCATGGCGCGCGGTGGCCTCAGTACTGGATGGCGGGGCGGCGCTGGGGCGGCTCCACCACGTTGGCGCGTGCGATGAAGTCGCCGAAGTGCTCGCCCGGTGCGCGCTCGCTGGCGAAGCGCCCGAACAGTTCGTCGAGCGCGGCCAGGATGACCTCTTCGCCGACGTTTTCCTTGTAGAGCGCGTTCAGGCGCTCGCCCAGGTGGTCGGCGCCCAGGCGCAGATCGTACTTGCCGATGGCGCGGCCCACGAGCGCGATCTCGCCCATGTAGGGGCGCGAGCAGCCGTTGGGGCAGCCGGACATGCGAAAGTGGATCGGCTCTTCCATCAGGCCATGCCTGTCCAGCAGCTCTTCCATCTTCCGCACGATGCGCGGCAGGTAGCGCTCGGACTCGGCCATCGCCAGGCCGCAGGTGGGCAGCGCCACGCACGAGATCGCGTTCAGGCGCAGGCCGCTCGCGTTCACGTGATCGTCGAGGCCGTATTGCCTGACCAGCGCGTCGATCGCCGTGCGGTCCTTGCTGGCCACGTTGGCGATGACGACGTTCTGGTCGCAGGTCATGCGGAACTCGCCCGTGTGCACGCGCGCGATTTCGCGCAGGCCGCTCTGGCGCGGATGGCCGTCCACGTCCAGCACGCGGCCGCTGGGGATGCGCAGCGTGAGGTGCCAGCGGCCGGTATCGTCCTCGACCCAGCCGAAGCGGTCGCCGTTGTGCTCGAAGTGGTAGGGCCGTGGCGGCTCGATCAGGAACGGCAGGCGCGACTGCAGTTCGTCGTGGTACCACTGCAGGCCGCGGTCGTCGATGGTGTATTTGAGGCGCGCGTGCTTGCGCTCGCCGCGGTCGCCGAAATCGCGCTGCACGGCCACGGCGTGCCAGCAGGTTTCCAGCAGGTGCTCCTTGGGCACGTAGCCGATCAGGTCGGCGAGCGCGGGGTAGGTCTTGGCATCGCCCGCCGTCGCGCCCATGCTGCCGCCGGGCGCAAGGTTGAAGCCCTGCAGTTCGTTCTTCTTGTCGAAGATGGCGATCAGGCCGAAGTCCTGCGCGAACACGTCGATGTCGTTGTAAGGCGGAATCGCGATGCCGAACTTGAACTTGCGCGGCAGATAGCTCTTGCCCAGCAGCGGCTCGTCGTCCTGCGTACCGTCGCTGGTGCGCTCCTTCTTGTCGATCCACAGCTCCCGGTAGGCGCTGGTGCGCGGCTTGACGTGGTGCATGAGCTTGAGCGCCCACTCGTACGCCTGCGCATGGGTCGAGGCCACCGGCGGGTTGACCGAGCAGATGACGTTGCGCACGTCGTCGCCGCAGGCCGCGAGCGTCGAGAGGCCCGCGTCATTGATGGCGCCGATCACGTCGCGCAGGCGCTCCTTGCGGATCTCGTGGAATTGGAAGGTCTGGCGCGTGGTGATGCGCAGCCCCCCCTTGGTGTCGCGGGTGAGCGCATCGAGCGCGAGCCACTGCGCGGGCGTGAGCACCCCGCCGGGCAGGCGTACGCGCACCATGAAACCGTAGTCGGGCTCCAGCTTCTGGCGGCGGCGCTCGTCGCGCACGTCGCGGTTGTCCTGCATGTAGCTGCCGTGGAACTTGAGCAGCTTGGTGTCGGGCTCGCTGATCGAGCCCGTGGTGGGGTCGGCCAGGCCCAGATCGATGGTGCCGCGCAGAAAGCGGCTGCGCTCCTTGATGCCTTCCAGTACGGAGAGCTTCTTGTTCTTGGTGACGGTCAGGGATTCGGTCATGAAAAAGATGCAAGAGGGTGCAAGAGGCCTGCGAAGGCGCGTGGCGCCTTCGCTCGGCGGGGCAGGAAAACGTGTGATCCTTTAGTACACGTCGCGGGCGTAACGGCCTTCGAGCAGCAGGGTCTGGACCCAGGCGGCGGCGTCTTCGGGTGTTTTGCCGCCGTGCTCCGCGGCGATCTCCACGAGGGCGCGCTGCACGTCGCCCGCCATGCGCTCGGCGTCGCCGCAGACGTAGAAATGCGCGCCGTCCTGCAGCCATTGCCAGACCTCGCGCCCGTGCTCGCGCAGGCGCTGCTGCACATAGACCTTGTCGGCCTGGTCGCGCGAGAAGGCGACGTCCAGTTGCGCAAGCGCCCCCTCCTTCACGGCCTGCAGCCACTCGCTCTGGTAGAGAAAGTCGCTGTGGCGGTGCGGGTTGCCGAAGAACAGCCAGTTGCGCCCGCTGGCGCCGTCGTTCTGGCGCTGCTGCACGAAGGCGCGAAACGGCGCGACGCCGGTGCCGGGGCCCACCATGATCACGTCGCGCGCGCCGTCCGCGGGCAGGCGAAAGCGCTCGTTGGCCTCGATGAACACCGGCACCTGCGCGCCTTCCTCGGCATCGCACAGGTAGCGGCTGCCCACGCCCCAGCGCGCCTCTCCTTCCTTGTCGAACCGGACCCGTGCCACGGTGAGGTGCACTTCCTCATCGACCTGCGCCTGGCTGCTGGCGATCGAGTACATGCGCGGCGCGAGCGGACGCAGCGCCGCCACGAGCGCGGCGGCATCCCACGTGGCGGGCCAGGCGCGCAGCAGGTCGATGAGCTGGTGGCTGTTGAGCAGCTTGGACAGCTCGGCGTTGCCCGCCGGTTGCAGCAGTGCCTTGAGCGCGTCATGCCCGCCGCGTTCGGCCAGCGCCGCGACGAAGGGGCGCGTGAGCACGGTGAGCTCGCGCCGGTGCGCGAGCCATTCGCTCAGCGGCAGGGTCTCGCCGCCGTGGGTGACGGCGGTGTCGCCGTCGAGTGCCAACGTCTGCACGATGCGCTGCACCAGCTCGGGCGCTTGCGTGGGCCAGACGCCGAGCCCATCGCCCGGCTGGTAGTGCAGGCTGCTGCCCGCGAGCGAGAGTTCGATGTGACGCACGTCTTTTTCGCTGCCGCTGCCGACGATGCGCTGGTTCACCAGCACCTCGGCGAGGTAGGGCCGCTCGCGCGACCAGGGGGCGTGCGCGGGGTGCAGCGTCAGCACCTCGGCACCGGGTGCCACCGATGCCGGCGCCTGCTGCGGGGCGAGGCGCCTTTTCGCCTGCTCCAGTGCCTCCTGGGACCAGGGCGTGGCCACGTAGTCCACGTCCACGTCGGCGTCGGCGCGGCCCAGCAGGCGTTGCGCGCCCAGTTCGGCCAGGCGTTCGTCAATGCGCCGGCCGATGCCGCAGAAGTCCACGTAGCTGGAGTCGCCCAGCGCCAGCACGCCGTAGGAAAGCTCAGCCAGTTGCGGTGCGCGCTTGCCCATGAGGAATTCGTAGAAGCCGCGCGAGTCGTCGGGCGGCTCCACAGCGTCGCCCTCGCTGTGCGTGCTGATCACGAGGTAGAGGAATTTCTCTTTCTTCAGATCGCTGGTGCGGTAGGCGTCGGCGCGCACGAGGCGC
>JAIOIA010000131.1:0-4152 GCA_019912745.1 Comamonas sp.
CGCTCGGCGATACCGTGCTGCTGCTGCTCGCTGCCGTCATCGTGATCTACATCGTGCTCGGCGTGCTCTACGAGAGCTATGTGCACCCGCTTACCATCCTCTCGACACTGCCCTCGGCCGGAGTGGGCGCGCTGCTGGCGCTGGAATTCACCGGCCATGCGCTCGATGTGGTGAGCATCATCGGCCTGGTGCTCCTGATCGGCATCGTCAAGAAGAACGCCATCATGATGATCGACTTCGCCATCGAGGCCGAGCGCGGCGAGGGCAAGAGCGCGGTCGAGGCGATCCACCAGGCGGCGCTGCTGCGCTTTCGGCCGATCCTGATGACCACCTTCGCGGCGCTGGCGGCGGCGGTGCCGCTGATGCTGAGCTGGGGCGACGGGGCGGAGCTGCGGCGCCCGCTCGGAATTTCGATCTTCGGCGGGCTGGTGCTGAGTCAGTTGCTCACGCTGTTCACCACGCCGGTGATTTATGTGTGGTTCGACCGGCTGGCGCAGCGGTTTGGGGCGTCGCAGGCGGAGCATGAGCATGCGTGACCGCGTTTTGCGCTCGGGGCGCCCGGCTCGTTTCGAGACCCGGCCCCGGTGCCGCTTCATGGGCGCCATGCCCGCGGCCCGCCGTGGCGTCAGCAAGCACACGAGAGACGGCACATGAACCTCTCGCGCCCCTTCGTCCAGCGTCCCGTGGCCACCGTCCTGCTCACCATCGGCCTGGCGCTTGCCGGCATCGCCGCCTTTCTCACGCTGCCGGTCTCGCGCCTGCCCGCCGTGGATTTCCCGGTGATCTTCGTGAGCGCCAACATGCCGGGTGCGAGCCCCGCCGACATGGCACGCACCGTGGCCACGCCGCTGGAGCGCACGCTGGGCACGATCGCGGGTGTCAACGAGATGACGAGCTCCAGCAGCACGGGCTCGACCCGCGTGGTGCTGCAGTTCGACCTCGACCGCAACATCGACAGCGCCGCGCGCGACGTGCAGGCCGCGATCAACGCCGCGCGCATCGACCTGCCGGCCAACCTGCGTACCAACCCGACCTACCGCAAGGCCAACCCCGCGGCGCAGCCGTTCATGATCCTCGCGCTCACGTCCAGGACGCGCACGCCGGGGCAGGTTTTTGACGCGGTCAACAACATCATGAGCCAGCGCCTGCTTCAGGTCCCGGGCGTGGGCGACGTGACGCTGGGCGGCGGTTCGCAGCCCGCGGTGCGCGTGGAGCTCAACCCCTTCGCGCTGCACGAGCTGGGCATCAGCAGCGACGACGTGCGCGCCGCGCTGCAGGCGAGCAACGCCAACCGACCCAAGGGCGTGATCGAGCTGGGCGACGCCGAACAGGGGCGGGCGCTGCAGGTGCTCACGCCCGCGCCGGGCCTGCGCGCGGCGGACTATCGCGATCTCATCGTGGGCATGCGCGGCGGCGCCGAGGTGCGCCTGTCGCAGGTGGCCCGGGTGATCGACAGCGTGCAGGACACGCGCACGCGCGGCTCGTTCAACGGGCAGCCGGCCATCGTCGTCAACATCACGCAGCAGCCCGATGCCAACCTGATCGCCACGGCCGACGCCATCGATGCGCTGCTGCCGCAGCTGCGCGCGCAGCTGCCGCAGGACGTCGAGCTGCACGTGGCGATCGACCGCACCGGCTCGGTGCGCGGCTCGGTGCACGAGGTGGAGATCACGCTCGCGATCGCCGTGCTGCTCGTGGTGCTGGTGGTGGGGCTCTTTTTGCGGAACCTGCGCGCCGCGCTGATCCCGGCGGTGGCCACGGGCGTTTCGCTGCTGGGCACGTTCGCGTTCATGGCGTTGCTTGGCTACTCGCTTAATAACCTCACGCTGATGGCGCTCACGGTCGCCACGGGCTTCGTGGTGGACGATGCCATCGTCGTGATCGAGAACATCACGCGCCATCTGGAGCAGGGCGTGGCGCGGCGCACGGCGGTGCTCGAGGGCGCGCGCGAGGTGGGTTTCACGGTGCTCACCATCAGCGTCTCGCTCGTGGCGGTGTTTCTGCCGCTGCTGCTGCAGGGCGGCGCCGTCGGCGCGATGTTCCGTGAATTCGCCATGACGCTTTGCATCGCGGTGCTGATCTCGCTCGTCATCTCGCTCACCACCACGCCCATGCTGTGCGTCAAGCTGCTGCCGGTGCACGCCGAGCGCGCCGCACCCGTGCGCCGCAGCGGCGCGGCTCGCCTGCGCGCCTTGCTGGCCGCAGGTCAGCGCCGGCTGGTGCGCGCCTACGGGCATGCGCTGGACTGGTCGCTGGCCTTTCCGTGGTTCGTGATGCTGGTGCTGGCGGTGGTGATCGGACTGAGCGCTTATCTGTTCGTGCATATCGACAAGGGCTTTTTCCCCGAGCAGGACAACGGTCAGTTCTTTGCCGGCCTGCGCGCCGACCAGAGCATTTCCACCGGCGCATTTGGCGACAAGCTGCAGCAGGCGGCGGACATCATCGGCGCCGACGCTTCCGTGGGCACGGTGGTGGCGTTTGCCGGAGGCGCGCGCGCGGGCGGGGGCTTTCTCTTCGCCGCGCTCAAGCCCGCGAGCGAGCGGCCGCAGGGCGAGAAGACGCGCGCCGTCATCAACCGCCTGCGCCCGCAGCTGTCCAGGATCACGGGGCTGAGCGTGTTCCTCAACCCGGCGCAGGAGCTGCGCATGGGCGGCAGGAGCAGCAACGCCACCTACCAGTACACGCTCAAGGCCGACACGCAGGCCGATCTCAAGACCTGGACGCGCAGGCTCTCGGCGCAGCTCAAGCTCGACGCCCGCCTCACGGACGTCGACGACGACGAGAGCGACAACAGCGTCGAGACCTTCATCGAGATCGACCGGGCCAAGGCCGCGAGCCTGGGTGTGACGCCAGCGGCCATCAATGCCGCGCTCTATAACGCCTTCGGCCAGCGCCAGGTGACCACGATGTACAGCGACCTGAACCAGTACACCGTGGTGATGGAATGGGCGCCGCGTCATGCGCAATCGCCCGTGGTGCTGCACGACGTGATGGTGGCCGCGGGCGGCGCGGCCGCCGGTGCCTCGGCCAACCCGGCGCTGCGCAGCGGCTCCACCGGCACGCCGATTTCCACGGCGGCGCGCACCATGGTGCCGCTCTCGGAATTCGCGCGGTTTTCCGAACGCGCCGTGCCCGCCAGCGTCTGGCACGACGGCGGCGAGCTGTCGAGCACGCTCTCGTTCAATCTGGGCGATGGCATCTCGGTCGAGCAGGGCAGGGACGCCGTGCTGCAGGCCGTGGACGCCATCGGCATGCCCAACAACGTGCGCGGCGCCTTCAGCGGCGCGCTGGCGCAGGCGGCGCAGACGCAGTCGCAGCAGGGGCTGCTCATCGTGGCCGCCATCGTCGTGATCTACATCGTGCTGGGCATGCTCTACGAGAGCCTGATCCATCCCGTCACCGTGCTCACCACGCTGCCCAGCGCGGGCTTTGGCGCGCTGCTGGCGCTGATGCTGCTGAAGATGGAGTTTTCCATCATGGCGCTGGTCGGCGTGTTCCTCTTGATCGGCATCGTCAAGAAAAACGCCATTCTCATCATCGACTTCGCGCTCGACGCCGAGCGTGCACGCGGCCTCACGGCGGTGCAGGCGGTGCGCGAGGCTTGCTTGCTGCGCTTTCGCCCCATCCTCATGACCACGCTGGCGGCGGGCCTGGGCGCGCTGCCGCTGGCCATCGGCTTCGGGCAGGGAGCCGAGCTGCGCCAGCCGCTGGGCGTGACCATCGTCGGCGGCCTGATCGCGAGCCAGCTGCTCACGCTGCTCACCACGCCGGCGGTCTATGTGCTGCTGGACAAATTGCGCCGGCGCAAGCCGGCGGTGGGGGGCCAGCCCTTGCACGCCATGGAGGGAGCATGAATAAACCTGTTTTGATAGCTGCTCGCGCTTTGCAGCAAAGTGCTGGAGCCTTTTTTTGCTTGATATTTTCCATCACGCTGCTGGCGGCCTGCTCCAGCGTCACGCCGCCGCAGTCGAGCGATGCGCCGGCGCCCACGCACTGGAAGAGCGCCGCGCCCGAGGGCTGGGTGAGCACCGCCGCCTACAGGCAATGGCAAGACGGCCGGTGGTGGCAGATCTTTGGTGATGAAATGCTGGACGCGCTGGCGCCGCAGGTGGAAGTGGGCAACCCCAATATCGCCGCCGCGGCCGCCAACGT
>JAIOIA010000132.1:0-1688 GCA_019912745.1 Comamonas sp.
CCTATGGCATGCCGGCCGCCGCGGCGCCGGCCAGATAGCGCTGCCTGGCTCCCACAGGAAGGCTTGCCCGGGCCATCCATGCAGGACAGTTGCTCCCACAAAGGTTCGGCGCACGATCCCCCTGTGGGAGCGTGCTCGCACGCGACGGGGCTTCCGGCGCAAGGCTTTCGTCGCGGCCAAGGCCGCTTGTGTCTGCCTAACGTCGTAATGTTCGGGTGGAGAGCGATGTGCGGCACACCGACAAGCCGCAGTGTCTGAGCACGAGTGGGAGCCAGGGTGGCCGCACATCGACCTCGCACCATAGCCCGAACAGTTGAATGAGCGCGAGCTCGGACTCCAACAAGCGTGGGCAGGGGCGAGGCGGCTCTCTCCTGCCACTCAGTTTACGGAATCCCATGACGCTCTGGATCGGTATCGATGTCGCCAAGGCCAGCCTGGCTGTTTGCGTGCTGCCCGCCAATCAGTCTTTTTCGTTTTCCAATACGCCGGAAGGCCACGCACAGCTCGTGGCGCAGTTCGCCGGCCAAACCATCGGTAATGTGCTGCTGGAAGCCACCGGCGGTTACGAGCGCGCGGTCATGCAGGCCACGGCGCAGGCCAAGTGGCCGACCACCCGGATCAACCCCCGACGGGCGCGCGCCTTTGCCATCGCCATGGGTAAAACCGCCAAGACCGACCCCATCGACGCCGCCATGCTGGCCCGGATGGCGGAGCTGGTGCGCGCCCCCGAGCCACCGCGAAGCCCCCAGGGCGAGGCGCTGCGGGCACTGGTCCAGCGCCGCGAACAGCTGGTGGAACAGCGCGACAGCGAGCGCCGCCGCCTGGAGCAAGCCACCTTGCCTGCCGTCCGCGACGACCTGACGGAGCACATCAAGCAACTCCAGCAGCGCATCGACACGCTCAACAAAGCCCTGAACCAGGCCTTGCACGACCTCGATGCGCCGCTCGTCAAACGCCTGCGCGCCATCCCCGGCATCGGCCCGGTCACGGCCGCCAGCCTCGCCGCCTATCTCCCCGAGTTGGGCCACCTGGATCGCCGCCAGATCGCCGCCCTGGCCGGACTGGCGCCCTACAACGTGGACAGCGGCAAGCACAGCGGCCAGCGCCGAATCCGCGGCGGCCGCGCCCTCATCCGCCGCGTGCTGTACATGGCCTGCCTCACCGTCATCCGCAAGCAGGCCGATTTCAAACAGCGCTACTCGCGGCTGCGCGCCCAGGGCAAGCTCGCCAAGGTGGCCATCACCGCTTGCATGCGCGTCTTGCTCGTCCGCCTCAATGCCATGGTTCGCGACCAAACTGAATGGAAAACACCGGCGGTGTAGAAGACAGTTGCTCCCACCGGTGAAGGCGGGCCCGCCAGCTCAGCGCATCACCAGCACGGCGATCGCCACGAACGCCAGGCCCAGCCCGGCGACGTTCACCCGGTTCAGGCGCTCGCGGAACACCAGCAGGCCCACCAGCGCGCCCAGCGCCACCACGCCCAGGTTCATGCTGGCGAACACCAGCGCGGGGTTCTGCGGCAGCGCGCGGTGCGCCTGGAGGTAGAACAGGATGTTGCCGAAATTGAATACCCCCAGCAGCAGGCCGCCCAGCGCATTGCGCAGGGTGAAGCGCGAACGCCCGCCTGCGGCGCGCCACATCTCGATGGCGAAGGCCACCAGCAGGGCCAGCGCGAACATCGCTTGCAG
>JAIOIA010000133.1:0-6555 GCA_019912745.1 Comamonas sp.
GTTGGGGGTCGGCTCCTGGCAGACGCGCGATGGTGTGCTGCTGTGTCTGCGCGGACCGCTGTCGACGGCGCAGAGCGCAACCAATTGTGACCTCCGGGCCCAGCAGTGGCTGGCCGGGCGCGGCCAGTCCGCGCAGCCGCACGTGTTGCAGGTGGCACGCAGCGGCTGGCGCTTTCCCCGCGCGCAGCCGTGGGTCTATGCGGTGTACGACGTGCAGGCCAACGAGCGCCCTTGAAGCGGCCGCTGAAATTCAGCGTCGCCTTGCCGCGTGTGTCGCCATGGCTGGCGGCGACAATCGCCTGCCGTGCTCGCCGTCCTCTCCGCCACCTTTCCATTTTTTGCCCTGGTCCTGTGCGGCTATGTGGCGGCGCGCGCACGTGTCGTGCCGCTGGCGGCGATTGGCGGGCTCAACACCTTCGTGCTGTATTTCGCCCTGCCTTGCCTTCTGTACCGCTTTGGCGCCGGTACGCCGCTGGCGCAGTTGCTCGATCCGGTGGCGGCGGGGGTGTATTTTTTCTGTG
This sequence comes from Comamonas sp., assembly GCA_019912745.1. Lineage (GTDB taxonomy): Bacteria > Pseudomonadota > Gammaproteobacteria > Burkholderiales > Burkholderiaceae_C > Comamonas_C. The sequence goes on from JAIOIA010000133.1 coordinate 522, forward strand.
CCTTGGTGATGGTGGGCGCGGTGATTGCGCTCGCCCGTCGGCGCTGGGGTTGGAACGATGCCTCGTTCGTGGCGCTCGTCACAGCCTTTCCGAATTCGGGCTTCATGGGCGTGCCTCTACTGGTCGCGCTGATTGGCGAGCGCAGCGCGGGCACGGTGATTCTGACGATCGCGATCGACATGTGCCTCACGTCCTCGCTGTGCGTGGCGCTGTCGCGCCTGGACGCCAGTGGCATGAAGGGCATGGCCCATGCGATGCGGCAGGCGCTGCGCGGCATGGCCGCCAATCCGATGCCGATCTCCATCGTGCTCGGTGCCCTGGCATCGACGTTTCAATGGCGGCTGCCGGGTCCGCTGGATCGCACCGTCGCGATGCTGGCCGACGCCGCGTCTCCGGTGGCCTTGTTCACGATAGGCGCGGTGCTTGCGCGTTCGCAACTCGATGGCCGCGAGGCGGTGGCGCCGGCCGAGTACGTCCCGGCGGCGCTGGCCAAGCTGCTGGTGCACCCGGCGCTGGTGTGGGGCGCCGGATGGCTCGCGATACGCGCGGGCCTGCCGCTGTCGCCCCAAACCCTGACCGTGCTGGTGTTGACCGCGGCGCTGCCGAGCGCGAGCAACGTGGCCATGCTCGTCGAGCGCTTTGGCGCGCACACCGGGCGCGTGGCGCACGTCATCCTGGTGAGCACCGCGCTGGCCTTCGGGACCTTTTCAGCGCTGGTGGCCCTGCTCATCTGAGGCCACCACGCGGTTGCGTCCCTGCTGCTTGGCGGCGTAGAGATGGCGGTCCACCTGCGAGACAGCGCTGTGCACGCCTTCGATCGTAGCCGGATGCATGGTGAGCACGCCGATACTGACCGTGACGTGCCGGGCCACCGGGGAGCTCGCGTGCGCGATGGCCAGGTCCGCGACGCTCCGGCGCAGGCGCTCGGCGAGCGTCAGCGCGCCCGCGGCGTCCGTTTCGGGCAGGACGATGAGGAATTCCTCGCCACCGAAGCGCGCCGCCAGGTCAGGGGTGCGGTTGACCATGCGCGCGAGCAGGTGTCCCACGGTGCGCAGGCATTCGTCGCCCGTCACGTGGCCGTAGGTGTCGTTGAATTGCTTGAAATAGTCGATGTCGATCATGATGAGCGACAGCGGCGCGCCCGAGCGTCTGAGCCGGGCGAATTCGGTTTCGAGAACCAGGTCCAGATGGCGGCGGTTGGCCAGGCCGGTGAGCTTGTCGGTGCGGCTCAGGTGCGCCAGCTGGGTGTTGGCCGCTTCGAGGGCGCGCGTGCGTTCGGCCACGTGCTGCTCCAGCAGCGAGCGCTCCCGATCGAGCTCGGACAGCGCCTTGCGCCGGCCGCGTGACTGGCGCAGCAGCAGGCCAATCAAGGCGCCCTGCAGCGCCAGCAGCGTTGCGATACCGATGATCTGCCCGCGGTAGGTGGCCCACACCGAGGTGTCTTGCCCGATGATTCGGGCGCTTGCCGGGAGCTGATCGGCGGAGATGCCGAAGCGGCGCATCACGCGCGCATCGAAAATGTCTTCGGTCGGCGCCTGCATGACCACGGGAATCTGGTCCGCCGGTGTGCCGTCCAGGATGCGCAGGGCCATGCGGGCGGAGGTTGCGCCTTGCTGGTGCGCGGTGACGAAATGACCACCGAGCACGCCATGCCCGAGGTCTGAATCCCAGAACGCGTAGACCGGAAACGGGCTGGCGGCGGCGATGAGGCTGGAGCTTTCGTCCGGGGTGATCATTCGGCCGTTGGTGCGCTCGTTCGCCTGGCCGGCCAGAAACACCAGGGTTGATGAAGGCAGTTCGGCCAGCCGCTGGCGGATGCGCGCCATCGGGGCATCCTTGATTTCCACGACGTCGAAGCGCTGGCGCAGTTCCGGGAAGATGGCGAACTCCGCCGCCTGCGCGACGCGTGCATTGGTGGAACTGGTGGTGGACGTGATGAAGGCGAGGGTGTGGGTGCCGGGGTGCACCTTGAGCGCCATCGCCACGGAATCCTCGATCGGCGTGGCCTCTGTCACGCCGGTGGCATTGGTCAGCCAGCGCGCCGTTTCCGGCGGAAAGTCGTTGTAGCCGCAAAACACCATGGGCACCCCCGGAAAGAGCTGCTCGCGGTACTGCATCGCGAACTCGAACGCCGGGTTGTCGCAGACCACCAGCATCTCGGGGCGATAGCTTCGGTATTTGGCCGCGAGGGTGCGCGCGATCAGCGGGATCTGGTCGCCGTAGCCGAAGCGTCGGCTGTCCAGGTACTCGAACGAGAGCTCGATGGCTCGGCCCGAGCGGGTCAGTTCATCCCGCAGGGCCCGTTCGATGGCGTCGCTCCAGGAATAGCCCCGGTGGTAGGAATTGATGAAGACGATGCGCGCGGCGGCCGTGGGTTCGCCTGCGGCGCTCTGTGCGATGGCGCTCACTGCGACGAGGGCCGCGGCAGACAGCAGCAACAGCATGGCCAGCGGGCCAAGGCGGCGCAGGGCCGCTCGGAGGCATATCGAACGGCAGTCGCGCAAGATGCTTCCTTGTGGGTGTCGCGGGCAAACAAGGTGGCCGCCGCGATTGATGCATTATGTAACCATCTGCGCGGCGTGGTCATTGAATTCAGATGGCCTGCGGATCGACGTCGATCAGCCAGCGCACCACGGCGCGGTGGCGGGTGCGTTCGGCGTGCAGCAAAGGCTGCCAGGCGGCGAGCAGGTGTTGCAGCGCGCCGCGATGGGGGCTCTCCAGCAACATCTGCGCGCGCTCCACGTTGGCGACGCGTTGCACGGCGAGCGGCACCGGAGGGTAGAGGAAGACCTGATTCATGCCGGGCAGCTGCGCCGTCCGCGCCGCTTCGCTGGCGGAGCGCAGAAAGTCTTGCGCGGCCTCTTGCGTGCGGGCGTCGGCGCGCAGCAGCGCCTGGTGCGAAAAGGGCGGCATGCCGGCGGCTTCACGCTCGGCCAGTTGCCGGGCGGCGAATGCGGGGTAATCGTGCCCGCGCAGCGCGGCAAACAGCGGGTGTTCGGGGTGCCAGGTCTGGACCCACAGCTCCGGGGCCGATTGCTGCGCCTTCATGTACCGCGCGTCGCGCCCGGCCCGCCCCCCCGCCTGCATCAGCAGGGCGAAGAGGCGTTCGGGCGCACGAAAGTCACTGGAGAAGAGCGCGCCATCGGGCTGCACGGCCGCGACGAGCGTGACACGGCGAAAGTCGTGCCCCTTGGCCACCATCTGCGTGCCCACGAGCACGTCCACGTCGCCCGCGTGCATCTGTGCCAGCTGCGCCTTGAGTGCGCCCCGGGCGCGCGTGGTGTCCGCGTCGATGCGCGCCACGCGCGCGGCGCGCCGCTGCGGCGTGATGACGTTGCGCAGCAGCTGCGCGGGCTGCTCCTCCAGCTGCTCGGTGCCGCGGCCGATGGGCAGGATGTCGGGATTGCCGCAGTCCGGGCAGGCGCGCGGCACGGGGCTGGCGGCGCCGCAATGATGGCAGCGCAGCGTGCGGTCGCTCTTGTGGAACACCTGTGTGGCCGAGCAGTGGGGGCAATCGCTCTTCCAGCCGCAGGCGCCGCAGTGCAGCACGGGCGCGAAGCCGCGGCGGTTGAGCAGCACGAGGCACTGCTCACCGCGCTGTACCCGTTCGGTGATGGCCGCGATCAGCGGCGGCGCGAACACGGCCTTGCGCGGCTGCTGCGACATGTCGATGAGGCGCAGGCGCGGCAGCTCGCCCGCACCGATGCGCGCGGGCATGTGCAGGCGCTGGTAGCGAGGGGCCGCCGGGTCGCTGGCGTGCCAGCTCTCCAGCGACGGCGTGGCGCTGCCCAGGATCACCCGGGCGCCCACGTCGCGCGCGCGCCAGACGGCGAGGTCGCGCGCCGAGTAGCGCGCGCCCTCCTGCTGCTTGTAGCTGGCGTCGTGTTCTTCATCGACCACGATGAGCACGAGTCGCGGCAGGCTGGCAAGGATCGCCATGCGGGTGCCGAGCACGATGCGCGCCTGCCCGGTGTGCGCAGCGAGCCAGCTCCTGAGGCGCTGCGCCGGCGTCATGGCGCTGTGCAGACTGACGATGGCGCTTGCGCCCCACAGGGCTTCAAAGCGTTCGCGAAAGCGTGCTTCCAGCTGGGGGGTGAGGTTGATTTCGGGCACCAGGACCAGCGCCTGGGCGCCGGGGTCTCGGGTCAGTGCTGCCTGGACGGCGTGCAGGTAGACCTCGGTCTTGCCGCTGCCGGTGCTGCCGAACAGCAGGAAGGGGCCCGGATTGGCTTCGATTTCGGCTGCGGCGCTTTGCTGGTCAGTGCTGAGGACTACGATTTTTGATGTCTCGGTCCGGACTGTGGCCGCGCCGGCGTCCGGTGCGGGCGTGCCCGGGGGCATCCGGCGCAGTCGCCGCGTGAGCTGATCGGCGGTCAGTTCGCGCAGCGATGGAGGAAGCGCGGACAAGGCCACTTCGCCCAGGCTGCGTTGGTAGTAGCGCGCCGCGAAGGCCACCAGGCGGCGCCAGGGGGCGGGCAGCGGCGCGAGTCCTTCCAGGACGGCGCCGACGCGGCGCAGCTTCGGGGGCTCTGACCCGGTGCCCTGGGGTTCATCCCAAGCGATGCCCAGCACTTCGCGGGCGCCCAGGGGCACGCGCACCAGGGTGCCGGCAGGCAGCGGCACATCATGGGCGTAGCTGAGGACGGGTGCCGCGCTGCTGTGCGCGGGGGTTGGCACGACGATGTGAACCGGGACGGCTGGGGTGGACAAGCTGCGGTCAATGCTGTTGACTCATGACTTGAAATATTGCGCCAAGTTCATGAATTTATGGACATTTTCAAGCTATCCACGGGAGCTGTGGATAACTTTGTGGGTATCTTGGGTTCAAGCAAGCGCAAGCCGCGCAGTTGCTGGATTTGGCAGGATTGCGCACGAAAATGGCAAAGACAAAAAATCCTTGTAAATCAACGATGTGTATGGTGCGCGTACATCATCGTCATCGTGCGCTGCAACATGATGGACGTTGCGTGCGCTACATTTTTTTTGTGCATAAGTCAGTCCGGGCCTCCTGTCAATACCACGAACGCTGCGGTGCGGCGTCTCACCGGCGCATCAGACGTCCGTGGTCGTGCACGGCATCCACGAGCGTGCTGACGTGCTCCGGGGGCGTGTGCTGGCTGATGCCGTGACCCAGATTGAAAATCTGCGTCGGGCCCGCCGTGCCAGGGTCGGTGTGCGGTCGGCCGAAGCTGTCCATGACCATGCGCACCTGCTCGGCGATGACCTCGGGCGAGGCAAACAGTACGTTCGGGTCGAGGTTGCCCTGCAGCGCCTTGACGTCTCCCACCCGCGTGCGTGCCTGGCCGAGGTTGACCGTCCAGTCCAGACCCAGCACTTCGCAATCGAGCGCTCGCATGTCCTGCAGCCAGAGGCCGCCGCCCTTGGTGAAGACGATGCGCGGTACGGGGCTGCCGTCCGGCGCGTGGCGGTCGAGCAGCGAGAGTACCTGCCGCGTGTACGCCAGGCTGAATTGCTGAAATGCCCCGTCGGCCAGCACCCCGCCCCAGCTGTCGAAGATCATCACCGCCTGCGCGCCGGCCGCGATCTGCGCGTTCAGGTACTGCGCGACGGCCGTGGCGTTGATGGCGAGCACCCGGTGCATGAGGTCGGGGCGCGCGTACATCAGGGTCTTGACGTGGCGATAGTCCTGCGAGCCGCGCCCTTCCACCATGTAGCAGGCCAGCGTCCAGGGGCTGCCCGAGAAGCCGATCAGCGGCACGCGCCCGGCCAGCGCCTTGCGGATGCTGGTGACGGCGTCGAAGACGTAGCGCAGCTTGTCCAGATCGGGCGCAGCGAGGCGCGCCACGTCAGTCTCGCTGCGGATGGCATGGTCAAAGCGCGGGCCTTCGCCTTCGGCGAACGTCAGGCCCAGGCCCATGGCGTCGGGCACCGTGAGAATGTCCGAAAACAGGATGGCAGCGTCCAGCGGATAGCGATCGATGGGCTGCAGTGTCACTTCGGTGGCGTACTCCACGTTTGTCGCAAGACCCATGAAGCTGCCGGCTCTGGCGCGCGTGGCGCGGTATTCCGGCAG
>JAIOIA010000134.1:0-16731 GCA_019912745.1 Comamonas sp.
TCACTTCTATCTCCATGAGCGTTTGTTTCGGCTCGCCCTCCCCTTCGCGCTTGCGCACAAAAAAAGAATGCTCGCCCATGCAGACACCCAAAAGAGTGCCTCCACATCCAAACGCCCACGCTTATCGGCTGTAACTTGTTAACGAACCCGTCCCTCTCATCTCCCCAAAAACCACTTGCGTGGACCCCAGGGAAACCAGAAGCGCTGCGATCAGCGAAGCCATGCATTGTATACCCAATTTTTGGCGCAAGACAAGAAGTTGAAGAAAAAGCTTTCATTGCCTTGCATCGCGCATCACTCACACCTTCCAGCGCTCCAGCAGCCGATCCGGCGTCAGCGTATCGTAGGTCTCGAACGGTTGATGGATCCAGGGGTTGGTGGGCAGGAAATCGACGGAATAGTCCGGCTCGAACGTGGAGGCTCCTTTGACCCAGATGGCTGCGGTACGCAGCTCGGAGATGGGCGCGTATCTGGCTTTCAGCAGGGAGACGACTGCGTTGAGCGTATGCCCCGAATCGGCCAAGTCGTCCACGAGCAGGACTCGGCCTGCGATTTCGCCATTGGGAGTCGTGATGTAGCGCGCGATGTCCAAGTGCCCCTGCACCGTTCCCGCTTCGGCCCGATAGGAACTGGTGGACATGATGGCCAGCGGCTTGTCGAAGATGCGGCTGAGGATGTCTCCCGGTCGCAATCCCCCTCGCGCTAGGCACAGGATGGTGTCGAATTCCCAGCCTGAATGGTGTACCTTGAGCGCCAGCTTCTCGATGAGGCTGTGGTATTCGTCGTAACTTACATACAGGTGTTTGCCGTCTTCTGTCAGCATCGCAAGATCCGTGTGTGGCGTTGAAACAAGGGCCCTGGTCGCGCCCGCAAAGATCAAATGTCCGCCTGTGCGGCAAAGGGCTGCCGCAGGACGATGGTCTGTGCCCTGTCCGGGCCCGTTGAAACAATGGCCACCGGAACGCCCGTGACCTGCTCGATGCGCTCAAGGTAGTTGCGCGCATTGGTAGGCAAGTCCTCATAACGGGTAACGCCGAACGTGGTCTCGGACCACCCGGGCATCACTTCATAGATGGGTGTGCAACGGGCAATTTCATCTGCTCCCATGGGCAGCAAATCGATGCGCTCGCCTTCGAGCTCATAGCCGACGCACAGGGCCAGCTCATGCAAGCCGTCGAGCACGTCCAGCTTGGTGACGCACAGACCTGACAAGCCATTGACCTGGGCGCTGCGCTTGAGCAGTGCCGCATCGAACCATCCGCAGCGCCGGCTACGCCCGGTGGTCACGCCTTTTTCGGCTCCAACCGTGCTCATATGATGGCCTGGCGTGCCAGGTTGCTCCCAATCGAGCTCGGTCGGAAACGGACCGCCACCCACCCGGGTGCAATAGGCCTTGGTGATCCCCAGGATGTAGTGCAGCATGCCGGGTCCGACTCCGGAGCCGGCTGCGGCATTGCCAGCGACGCAATTGCTGGAAGTCACATACGGGTAGGTGCCATGATCCACATCCAGCAAGGTGCCCTGAGCGCCTTCAAAAAGCAGATTGGCTCCATGCGCATGCGCCTCGTTGAGTTCACGAGACACATCGGCCATCATGGGCTTGAGTTGCTCGGCATGGCGCATGGCTTCTTCATAAACCGGCTCGAACTGGACTTCGCCCGCGCGCATGTAAGGCTTGAGCGCATCACCAAACGCAAAGTCGCGCGAGCCCAGGAAGGTGGTCAGCACGTGATTGTGCAAAGCAAGCAGCGCGCGCAGCTTCTGCGCAAACCGCTCGGGATGCTTGAGGTCTTGCACCCGCAGCGCCCGGCGCGCGATCTTGTCTTCGTACGCCGGTCCGATTCCCCGCCCTGTAGTGCCGATCCTCTCGCTGCCACCGCGCTCCAGCGCGGCCTCACGCGCCACGTCCAGCGCCGCGTGAAACGGCAGGATCAAGGGACAGGCCTCACTCACGCGCAAACGGGAGCGTACCTCGACGCCGGCGTGCTCCAGGCCCACAATCTCCTGAAACAGCTTGGCGGCAGACAGCACCACGCCATTGCCGATATAGCATTTGACGCCCGGGTGCATGATGCCGCTGGGAATAAGGTGCAGCGCAGTCTTCACGCCATTGATCACGAGCGTGTGCCCTGCGTTGTGCCCTCCCTGAAAACGGACCACGCCTTGGGCAGATTCGGTGAGCCAGTCCACCAGCTTGCCCTTGCCCTCGTCGCCCCACTGTGCTCCGACCACCACGCAGTTGCGCCCTTTGAGAGTATTCATCACCGCACCGAGCCCCATTCAGAGAAAGTTCATCAAACTAAAGTGTCCGGACAATCCAGTGCCCGTCGACCTGGACCAGTTCGCGATCGCAGTCGAATTCATCCACATGATTGCCGACGTCGGGCATCACGCAGACCACGGTCTCTCCTTGCTGGCGCAAACGCGCAATGGCATCGGACAGCTGATCGTCCGCAGACCACGGGGCACGGATCGCCGCCCTCAACGCAGGGGGTACCACGACCGATGCCAGCTGCTTCACATCCAGGCTGAATCCGACGGCGGGACGATTGCGGCCATACGCGGCGCCCACTTCGTCATAACGCCCACCCCGCGCGAGCGTATCCGTGACGCCCGGGGCATAGACGGCGAAGCGCAGGCCACTGTAATAGGAATAGCCGCGAAGATCCGCCAGATCGAAGGTGACGTGGGCGTATTTGACCTTGGAAGCCACCATCCTCAAATCTTGTAGCGCTTTGCGCACGCCAGCAAAAGCGCCCAGTACTTTTTCTGCTTCATCAAGAATCTCCATGCCCCCATACAACTGCAACAGCATGGCGAGCCCTTCCCGGGATGGCTCGGGAAAGTCCCTGGTGAGTTGCGAAAGCTCGCTCGCATCCTTGGCTGCCAGCGCCGCGTGCACCCTGCGCAGGGCCTGGATGCCGACGGGGACGCCCGCCAACAGGGCGCGCACGATGCGCATGTCCGCCAAGTCGATGCTGGGTGCTGGCACCTGCGCCGCACGCAGGCACTCGAGCGCCAAGGTCACGGACTCGATCTCCGCTTCGACGCTGCCACACCCGTAAATCTCGGCGCCGAACTGCAAGGGCTCGCGCGTGGCGTGCGGCCGATCGGGCCGAGTGTGCAGCACCGGTCCGCAGTAGCACAGGCGCGCCACGCCACTGCGATTGAGCAGGTGCGCATCGATGCGCGCCACCTGCTGCGTCATGTCGGCCCGCAGGCCCAGGGACTTGCCCGAGAGCTGGTCGACGAGCTTGAAGGTCTGCAGATCCAGCTCTTCTCCGGCGCCGGTCAGCAGCGATTCAAGGTGCTCGAACAGCGGCGGTATGACGAGTTCGTAGCCGTAGCCGCGCGCCGTGTCCAGCAGCGCACGACGCAGCTCCTCGATGCGCCGGGCTTCAGAGGGCAATACGTCAGCGATGTAATCCGGGAGTACCCAGGCAGACATGCAAAACCCGGAGGTTGTTAAAAAGGGGATTCTACCGGGCGCGTCCGCGCGGGGCGCCGACCTAAGCCATCCAAGCCAGAACCAGGACGCCCACGAGCAGGCTGACCAGACCGCAAAAGCGAATCTGTCCATCACGCAGCTGCAACATCTGCGTGAACACCCGGCGCCAGGCCGAAGGCGCCAGCAAAGGCATGAGCCCCTCGAGAATCAGCACGAAGGCGAGCGCGGTCCAGAACGCGTCAGTCATGCGACGCGCGGTTCAGTTGCGCCCCGAACCCGAGCCGGACGCGCCCCGCATGGCCTTGAAGAATTCCGAACCGGACGGGTCAAGCACCATGACGTCGTGCTTGCCGTCAAAGCTGGCACGGTAGGCCTCCAGGCTGCGATAGAACTGGGCGAACTGCGGATCGCGCCCAAAGGCCTCGCCGTAGATGCGCGTTGCCTGGGCATCGCCCTCGCCCTTGACCTTCTGCGCATCGCGGTACGCATTGGCAAGAATCACTTCGCGCTGGCGGTCGGCCTCGGCACGAATCTTCTCGCCTTCGGCCACACCAGTGGAACGCAACTCGTTGGCGACGCGCTTGCGCTCGGCCTCCATGCGGCGATAGACCGACTCGGTGATCGACTCCACGTAATCGACCCGCGTGATGCGCACGTCCACCACGTCCATGCCCCAGGGCTTGCCGCCACGCACCGCTTCGAGCACTTCGCGCTTGACGTCGGCCATCAGGGCATCGCGCTGGTCGGAGAGCAATTCACTCACGGTGCGGCGATTGACTTCTTCCTGAAACGCATTGCGCACCACGCGGTTGAGCTGCAGCGACCCGGCACCTTCATCCAGCCCCACATTGCGGATGTATTCCAAGGGGTCGGAAATGCGCCAGCGCACATACCAATCGATGACCACGCGCTGCTTCTCCGCCGTCAGCATGGATTCCGTCTCGGAACCGTCCAGCGTGAGCAGGCGCTTGTCGATATAACGCACGTTCTGCAGGGGCGGTGGCAACTTGAAGTACAGCCCTGGCTTGGTGATGACCTCCTTGATCTGTCCGAGCGCATAGACCACGCCATACTGGCGCTGATCGACCACGAACAGGCTCGCGCTTGCCAGCACGAAAACAAGCAACAGGGTGGAAATGGCAAATCCTATGCGGTTCACACCACTCTCCTAGCGTGATTCACGCTCGCGCGAGCGCGAGTTGTCGCGGGTACGGGCATCGCCTACCGCCGACGAGGGCGACGGGGCGGGTGCCGAAGGCGCTGCTGTGCGTGGCGCAACGGGCGCAGCCCCCGGCTGGGCAGCCGCCGACGGCTGCAAGGCGCTGCCAAGCAGCTTGTCCAGCGGCAGATACAGCAGATTGGAGCCTTGTCGCGATTCCACGAGCACCTTGGTTACATTGCTGAGCACGTGCTGCATGCTGTCAAGGTACATGCGGTCACGCGTGACCTGAGGCGCCTTCTGGTACTCGGCCACCACGGAATCAAAGCGCTGGGCATCGCCCTGCGCCTGCGCGACCACACGCGCCTTGTAGCCGGTCGCCTCCTCCTGGAGGCGTGACGCCGCACCAGAAGCGCGGGGCACGACATCGTTGGCGTAGGCTTGGGCCTCGTTCTTGGTCCGTTCGCGCTCCTGTCCGGCCTTGAGCACGTCGTCGAAGGCGGCCTGCACCTGTTCGGGTGGACGCACACCGCCCTGCTGCAGATTGACCGCGACAACTTCGACCCCGACCTTGTAACGATCAAGAATGGTCTGCATGAGCGTGCGCACGCGCGGAGCGATCTGATCGCGCTCCTCGGCGAGGGCGGAATCCATCTTCATGCGACCCACCACCTCGCGCACCGCGCTTTCAGCCGCCTGAACCACCGCATCCGCGGGGTTGCGGCTGTTGAAGAGCCAAGCCCGGGCATCATTGAGGCGGTACTGCACGGCAAACTTGATTTCGACGATATTCTCGTCCTCGGTGAGCATGGCCGATTCGCGCAGGCCGGTGGCCTTGATGATGGCGTCACGGCCGATGTCCACCGAGCGGATCTGTGTGACAAAAACCAGCTCGTGGCGCTCAATCGGATACGGCAGCCGCCAATTGAAGCCCGCGCCTACCGTGCCCCGGTACTGTCCGAACCGGGTGATGACCGCCTGCTGGCCTTCCTGCACGATGAAAAACCCGGTGGAGAGCCAGACCAGCGCCGCAATGACCGCGACGATCATCAGGGTCTTGCCCGCATTGCGCATGTCCGGCTGGAACCCCCCTCCGCCCGAGGGGGGCGGTGATCCACGGCGCCCGCCGCCACCGCGGCCGCCGCCGAACAAGCCGTTGAGCTTGCCCTGAAGATCGCGCCAAAGTTCGTCAAGATCGGGAGGCGTGCTCCCCCCCGCACCCTGACCCTGGGGATTTCGCGGCGGGCGCGCAGGCGGCGTGTCGTCGGCTGGACGATCAGGGTCCGGGCGCTGGTCAGGGGCGCCGCTGTCATCTCCGCGCCCCCAGCGCGGGTCGTTGAGGTTGTAGATGCGCTGCGGCCCCGTCGCTGGTGTCAGCCAGCGGGCCACACGATCACGGAGATCCATGCGTACGTTCTTCATTGGTTGATAGCAAACGCTTGTGCTTGTATTGTCCTGGCAATCGAGGCCTCAATGCAGTGCGGGCGTTGCATGCGGCTCCTCGTCCTGCGCGCCGTGCGCGCGAGCAGCCTGCGCCGCAAGCGCCAGCCTGAGAGCCGCGAGCCCCTCACCGGTGTGCGCGCTAACGAACAGACGTTCCAGCCTTCGCCCCCCCCATTCATAGTCGTCGTGCGCGTCCAGGGGCTGCGCCGATGGTGCCAGAGCATCCACCTTGTTGAAAACCAGGATTTGCGCCACATCGGCCGCACCAATTTCAGCGAGCACTTCCTGCACCTGCGCGATTTGCTGCGGGTAGGCGGGATTGGCCGCATCAACGACATGCAGCAGCAGATCGGCGTCCGCCGCTTCCTGCAGCGTGGCCTTGAAGGCGCTGATCAGTCCGTGGGGCAGATCGCGGATGAAACCGACCGTGTCGGACAGCGAGATCGATCCCGCCTGTTCGCCCAGGTACAGGCGCCGGGTGGTGGTGTCGAGCGTGGCGAACAACTGATCGGCGGCGTAGGCATGCGCCTTGACAAGCGCATTGAAGAGCGTCGACTTGCCGGCGTTGGTGTAACCCACCAGCGATACGCTGAAGGTCTCGCGACGCTCGCGCTGGCGCCGCTGCGTGGCGCGCTGGCGCTGCATCTTGACGAGGCGCTCCCGCGTGCGCTTGATGGTGTCTCCGATCATGCGCCGATCCAACTCGATCTGGCGCTCACCCGGCCCGCCACGCGCGCCGATGCCGCCACGCTGACGTTCCAGGTGCGTCCAACGGCGCACCAGCCGTGTGCTGAGGTATTGCAGGCGCGCCAATTCCACCTGGAGCTTGCCCTCGTAGCTGCGCGCGCGCTGGGCAAAGATCTCCAGAATGAGCATGGTCCGGTCGTAGACCGGCATCTGAAGCTGCTGCTCCAGATTGCGCTGCTGCGCCGGGCTCAGAGCCTGGTCGAAAATGATTTCCTGCACCCCGTGCCCGAGCGCCAGCGCGCCGATCTCCTCGACCTTGCCGCTTCCGACGAAAAGTGCGGCATCGGGTGCCTTGCGCTTGCACGTCAGCCGGGCCACGGGATCGAGCCCGGCGCTGCGCGCGAGCAGCGCCAACTCCTGCAACTGCGCATCAAAGGTGTCCGCGCCAAAGTCCACGCCCACGAGAAGCACCGGCGTGGCTGCTTCAGGCGAAGGGGGCAACGCACTCACGGCAGCACCCCGGCAACGAGCAGGGGCACGGCCTCACCCTGTACCACGACGCTTATTGCTCGCCAGGCTCGGCCGCTTCCGCCGCAGCGAAGTTGACGGCACGACCTGGAACGATGGTCGAAATGGCGTGCTTGTAGACCATCTGCGTGACGGTATTGCGCAGCAAAACCACATACTGATCGAAGGACTCGATCTGCCCCTGCAGCTTGATGCCATTGACGAGATAGATGGAAACTGGCACGTGTTCGCGCCGCAGCGCGTTCAGGAACGGATCTTGAAGTAGTTGGCCTTTGTTGCTCACGATATGCTCCGTGTTCAAAACTGTTGTTGTGGTGCGTCACCTTACCACAGCAACCCGGACCCACAGGATGCGGGCGGCAAGGCACATTTTCAAGAGTCGTTTTTGTCGGTATAGGGATTTTTCGACGCCTTGAATTCCACCCGCAGCGGCGTGCCCACCAGGTCGAACTGCTTGCGAAAGCGCCCTTCGAGGAAACGCTTGTAGGCGTCGGTCAGATGCTCCAGAGAGTTGCCATGGACGACGATGACCGGCGGATTCATGCCGCCCTGGTGCGCGTAGCGGGGCTTGGGTCGGGAGCCGCCGGAGCGCTTGGGGGTCTGAAACTGCACCGATTCCAGCAATACGCGCGTGAGCACCGGCGTCGGCATCTTGCAGATCGATGCGTGATACGCCTTGCGGATCGAGTCCCAGATGGCGGCGATCCCTTGCCTGCGAGCGGCTGAAATGAAGTGGATCGTGGCGAATTTCATGAAGGCCAGCCGGTTCTCGATCGAGCGCTGGACCTGCTGGCGCTGGTAATCGTCCACCGCATCCCATTTGTTCACGGCCACCACGACGGCGCGACCGCTCTCAAGGATGTAGCCGGCGATGTGCGCATCCTGGTCGGTCACGCCTTGCGTCGCGTCCAGAAGCAGCAGCACCACGTGCGCTGATTCGATCGCCCGCAGGGTCTTGACGACCGAAAACTTCTCGATAGTCTCGAACACCTTGCCACGGCGGCGCAGCCCGGCCGTATCGACCAGTTCGTATTTCTGACCGCGGTGCTCGAACGGCACGGTGATGGCATCGCGCGTCGTCCCCGGCAGGTCGAACGCCACGAGGCGTTCCTCTCCCAGCCAGGCGTTGATCAAAGTAGACTTGCCGACATTGGGCCGGCCCGCCACTGCAAGGCGTATGGCATTTCCGTGATCCTGCACGGCCTCATCGTCGGGCTCGGGCAGCGCCAGGGGCTCCAGCGCAGCCTCCAACAGGCTGCGTATGCCCTGCCCATGCGCGGCCGACACCGGATGCACCTGCCCCAGGCCGAGTTCGTAGAACTCGCCGAGCAAGGCGCTTTCCTGCATGCCTTCGGCCTTGTTGCCCGCGAGCACGCAGGGCCTGCCCAGCCGACGCAGGTACACGGCAATGTCGTGGTCCTGCGCCGAGAGGCCCGCACGCACGTCCACCACGAAAATGACGACATCGGCTTCGGCGATCGCCTGCTCGGTCTGCCGCGCCATCTCGCGATAGATGCCGCTGTCCGCATCGGGCTCGAAGCCGCCGGTATCGACGACGATGTATTCGTGCTTGCCCAGCCGTCCAAGGCCGTAGTGACGGTCACGCGTCAGCCCGGCCGCATCCGCCACGATCGCATCGCGCGATCGCGTGAGGCGATTGAAGAGCGTCGATTTGCCGACGTTGGTCCGCCCCACGAGGGCGATGACTGGCTTCACGAATCGTCCTGTCAATCCGGTCGAAAGCCGTAGACGCTGCCCTGGCGCGTGACCACGACCAAGGTCTTGCCTGCCACCACGGGTGCCGTGGCCACGCCTGAGCTGTCCGTCGTCAAGCGGTTCAGCGGCGAGCCGTCTTCCTTGGACAGCAGGTGCACCAGGCCCGTGCTGTCACCGATCACCACCGAGCGCCCCAACAACAGCGGTGCCGTGAGATGGCGATAGCGCAGCTGCTGCCAAGTCCACAGGGGCGAGCCGTCGGCACGTTTCCACGCCTGCACGAGGCCGTTGCTTTCGGTGCCATACAGCGCCTGCGCATCACCGTCGATGCCCCGGGCACCGTGCGCGGGCCGCGTCCAGAGCAAGGCGCCGCGAGCGGCGTCCACACAGCCCACGGCCGCCTGAAACGCCCGGGCGCAAACCACGTTGCCTTCACGGCTCACGCCGCCCACCACTTCCACCAGGCGCTCGACATCGTTGGCACCGCGCGGCGTGGCGAGCGGCGCCTCCCAGCGCACCATTCCGGAATCAGGATCGAACCCCACCATGCGCCCGGAAATGCCGGCCACCAACGTATCGCCGACGGCCATCAAGAGGCCATTTTCGCGCAGCACCAGGGTTTCGCCCTGGCGCTGCTGATTCCACAGGCTGGCGCCGCTGCCGCCGTCAAACGCCATCACCGAACGATCGGCCGTCATCACGAAGACGCGCCCGCCCGCCACCAGCGGCGCCGTGAACGTCTGCGCCGGCAGAGGTTTGCGCCAGAGCTCGCGCCCCGCCTGCATGACGATCAGTTCGCGGCCGCGGGAAATCACGGCGGCACGCTGGCCGTCGCTGCCGACACCGGCCGACAGCGTGTCGGCGAGCTGCGCCCGCCAGAGGCTTGCGCCACTGCGCGCATCCAGCGCCGCGACCGTGCCACTTTCTGAAGCGAGCACGACGGTATCGCCGTGCACGGCAGGCGCGAGCACCAGCCTGTCCACCGAACCGATCTGGGTCTGCCAGGCCAGGTGCACGGGAAGCAGGGGAACGACCGCGCCCAACTCCACCGGCTTGGGCCTGGATGAACCGCAGGCGCCCAGGATCAGGGCCGAGGCCACGACGGCGCAGGTCGCCAGCAGGCGCAGCGTACGGTTTGCCGCAACCATCATGCGCCTCCCTTGGCGGGCGTGGCGGCTCCCAGCGCGTCGAGCTTGGCCTGCACGACCTGGCGATAGCTTGCCTGCTCACCCAGCCCATCCCAGGCACGACGGTATTGTTCGATCGCCTCCTGCTTCTTGCCCTGCAGGTTGAGCACGTCTCCCTTGCGGTCGGCCACCACGGCGGCGAACTCCGGCGGAAAGGTGGATGACAACTGCGCCAAGGCCTGGTCGTAGGACTTTTCCTGCATCAGCACCGCGGCCAGCCGCAGGCGGGCGAGCGCCACATAGCCGTCATCACTCGCGTTGTCCACCACCCAGGTCAGCGCCGCCTGGGCTTCTTTCCAGCGCCCGGCATTGGCATATTCCTGCGCAGCCAGGAGCCCAGCCTGCCCCGCCTGCGCGGTACGCGGATAGCCCTTGCGCAGATCGCCAAAAATCTGCTGCACGCGATCGAGGTCCTTGGCTTGCGCCGCGACTTCGACCGCATCCATCATCGCCACCGCCTGCTGCGCCTGGCGGCCCTGCCAGTAACGGTAGCCGTTCCAGGCGGCGAGGCTGCCCATGACGACAATGACGGTCCAGGTGATGAGCGTGCCCCAGGTGTCCCAGAAATGCTTGAACTGGGCGATCTGTTCCTGTTCTTCGAGGTCGAAATGGTGTGCCATCGTGCGGTCTTTCGTTTCAGCGCGCGGATTGTAGGCTGGACGCCAGCGCGGCCACGTCGGTCAGCGAGAGCTGCTTCTGCTCGCCGGCCTCGCGCAGGGGCTTGACGGCAACGGCCCCCGCCTGCATTTCATCCGCTCCGAATACAAGAGCAAACCGCGCGCCACTGGCATCGGCCTTCTTGAATTGCGCCTTGATGCTTCCCAGCCCCTGAGCCTGGGCAGCGCCGCTGTGCATCTGCACCGCGACGCCATGCAGACGCAGCCGTTGCAGCAAGGCCATCACGGTGGGCAGGAAAGCGGCATCGGCCACCACGGCATAGGCATCGGGTGTGACGGCCGGGGTCTCGCGCTGCTGCTCCTTGAGCAGTTCCAGCACGCGCTCCACGCCCAGCGCCCAGCCCACGGCGGGCGCGGGTTTGCCACCCATTTCCTCGATCAGGTCGTCGTAGCGGCCGCCGCCGCAGATCGTGCCCTGGGCGCCGAGCTGGTCGGTGACGAACTCGAACACCGTGAGATTGTAGTAGTCCATGCCGCGCACCAGGCGCGGGTTGATGCGCCACGCCACCCCGGCGGCATCGAGGATGGACTGCACGGTCTGCAGGTGCTGGCGCGAGGCATCGCCCAGGTAATCCATGAGCTGGGGGGCGGATTCGACCACGGCCTGCATGTCCGGGTTCTTGGTGTCGAGGATGCGCAGCGGGTTGGTGTACAGGCGCCGCTGTGCGTCCTCATCGAGCCGCTCGCGGTACTGCTCGAAATGGGCGATCAGCGCCGCGCGGTGCGCCTTGCGCTCGTCGGGCTGGCCCAGGCTGTTGAGCTCCAGCCGCACGCCCTGCAGGCCCAGCTCGGCCCAGAGCGCATGCGCCAGCAGGATGATCTCGGCATCCATCTCGGCGCCGGGAAAACCCAGCGCCTCGGCGCCGATCTGGTGGAACTGCCGGTAGCGCCCGCGCTGGGGGCGCTCGTGACGGAACATCGGCCCCATGTAGTACAGGCGCTTGCCGCCGTCGTGCAGCAGGGAATGTTCGACCACCGCGCGCACCACCCCGGCCGTGGCCTCGGGGCGCAGCGTGAGCTGTTCGCCGTTGAGCTGGTCCTCGAAGGAATACATCTCCTTCTCGACGATGTCGGTCACCTGCCCGAGCCCGCGCACGAAGAGCGCCGTCGGCTCGACGATGGGTGTGCGGATGGCGCGGTAGGCGTAGCGCCGCATGAGCGAGCGCACCACGGACTCCAGCCACTCCCAGCGCGCGGAATCCGGCGGCAGGATGTCGTTCATGCCCTTGATGGCGGCCAGTCTTTGCATGGTATCGAAAATTTATATAAAAACAGGCTCTGGCGCTTATCCAGCAAGCGCCAACAGCTCACTTTTTCACGAAAATGAAGCGTCAGGCCGCACCCGCTGCCAGCCCGTAGCGGCGCTCGACGTAGTCTTGCACGAGCTGCTGGAATTCGGTGGCGATGTGCTCGCCGCGCAAGGTGGTGGCCTTCTGTCCGTCGATGTACACGGGCGCCGCGGGAGCTTCGCCCGTACCCGGCAGGCTGATGCCGATGTCTGCGTGCTTGCTTTCGCCCGGCCCGTTGACGATGCAGCCCATGACCGCCACGCGCAACTTCTCCACGCCGGGATAGCGCGTGCGCCAGACGGGCATCTGCGCGCGCAGGTAGTCGTCGATCTGCTTTGCCAGCTCCTGGAACGTGGTGCTGGTGGTGCGCCCGCAACCCGGGCAGGCCGTCACGCTGGGCGCGAACGCGCGCAAGCCGAGCGACTGCAGGATCTCGGTGGCCACGAGCACCTCCTGCGTGCGCGGCTCGCCAGGCTTGGGCGTGAGCGAGACGCGGATGGTGTCGCCTATGCCCTCCTGCAGCAACATGGCCATGGCCGCGGTCGAGGCGACGATGCCCTTGGCGCCCATGCCGGCTTCCGTCAAGCCCAGGTGCAGGGCGTAGTCGCAGCGCTTCGCCAGCGCGCGGTACACCGCGATCAGATCCTGCACGCCGCTGACCTTGCACGAGAGGATGACCTGGTCGCCGTTCATACCCAGCTCCTCGGCCCGCTTGGCCGACGAAATCGCCGAACGCACCAGCGCTTCGTACATCACCTGGCGCGCATCCCAGGGCTCGGCGCGCGTGCCGTTCTCGTCCATCAGCGCGGTGAGCAGTTCCTGATCGAGGCTGCCCCAGTTCACGCCGATGCGCACCGGTTTGTCCCAGCGCAGCGCCGCCTCGATCATCTGGGCGAACTGCTTGTCGTGCTTGTCGCCCTTGCCGACGTTGCCCGGGTTGATGCGGTACTTGGAGAGCGTGCGCGCGCAGTCCGGGACATCGGTGAGCAGCCGGTGCCCGTTGTAGTGGAAGTCGCCCACCAGCGGAACGAATTCACCCATCCGGTCCAGGCGCTCGCGGATCTCGGGGACCGCCGCCGCTGCCTCGGGCGTGTTGACCGTGATGCGCACGAACTCGGAGCCGGCCAGCGCGAGCTGGCGCACCTGGATCACCGTCGCCTTGACGTCGGCGGTATCGGTGTTGGTCATGGACTGCACGCGCACCGGCGCGTCGCCGCCTACCGTGATCACCTTGTCGCCCCAGATCACGCGCGCCTGGCGCGAATGGCGCGGCGCCGGCGCCACCATGGGAATCGGCGCGCCTGCTTCAGACATCTGCATTCACTTCACCTCGAACCGCGCGACGTTGCTGCGCGCGATGGCACTCAAATCCATGGGCTGACCCCGCACCGTCACATCGGCCGCATCGGCACGCCCGATCACGACGGACCAGGGACCGCTGCCTTGCAACGCATAGCGCTCACCCTTGTGCAATGTGCGCTCGGCCAATACCATACCCTTGGGGTCACGTACCTGCACCCAGGTCTGTTCGCGCGCCTGTATGACCAACGCGTCAGCTGCCGTAGCGGTCGGCGCGGCCAGCCCAGGCTCGGCCGAGGGTTCTTCCGGCTTGATTGCGGCCGCCGTGTCCGGCAGCGGCATCCCCGCTGCCGGGGGGCTGTTGCCTGGTGCGGGGGCGGTGGCAGCAAGCGGCGCCATGGGGGTTACTGCCTCGCGGGTCGGAGCCGGAACCGGCTCGGGCACCTGCGCAGGCGTCGTCTCGGTCTCGGTCTGCGGCGGCACGAAGGCGGCGTTGTCGCTACGCGGCACGAACGCAATCACCAGCGCGGCCGCCAGCAGCGCGATCACGGCAAACGCGGTCAGGCGCGACATCGGCAGACCCATTGCCCCGCCACCATCCGAACGGCCTCCGGCATCCTTGAAGCGGGCGTTCAAGCCCTGTTGATCCTTGAGCGCAACAGGCGCGCTCTGCGGCAGCAGGGCCAGCACCGGGCCTGCGTCCATCTTGAGCACGCGGCAGACACTGGAGGCCAGCGCGCGCAGGAAGACGATGTCATCGAACGTGTCGTACCGATCGTCTTCCAGCGCCTGCAGCTTGTGCAGCGGCACCTTGAGCGTGGCCGCCAGCGCCGCCAGATGCAGGCCCGCGTCCTCGCGCCGGGCGGCGAGCAGGCGTCCCGCCGTCATGCGCGCGCCGACGTCCGCCACGGGTGCAGTCTGATCTTCCTGCGGCACGCCGGATCCGGTCTCACTCATCAAACGCTCCACGACCCAGGGCCAAAGCCTCCTTGGACGACGGATAGCGCTTGTTCAACTGCTCGGCCAGCTGTCCCATGGCCTGCGTGTCCTTGAGTGCACGCTCGATCTTGATGCCCAGCCACAGCGATGCCGCATCGGAATACTCGCCGTTGTTCACGCGGCGAATGTAGAACTGTGCCCGCTTGGCGTCACCCTGGGCAAAGATGACGGAGGCAAGATGCAGGCCCACGACCGGATTGCGCGCATCGAACTCATAGGCGTGCAGCAGGGCTTCATGCGCCAGCTTCAAATGCCCTGCGCGCTCGTAACACACCCCTTGGGCCGCCTGCGTCTTCACGCGCTCGGTGTAGCCCGGGGTGGCCAGCGCCTTCTTGAACAAGGCATCGGCCGCCTCATAGTCTTTCTGCTCGCAGCGCAACCAGCCCAGGTTGTGCAGGATGTCCGGATCATTCGGCTTGAGCTCGCGCGCACGGTCCAGATCCGACTGCGCCCTCGCCCATTCCCGCTGAGCCAGGTACACCAGGCCGCGCAGATGCCAGGCTTCGGCATAGGTGGGGTCCGCCGCCACCGCCTGGCGCGCTTCGTCCAGCGCCACGTCGGTCCGGCCCGACTGCAGATAGCTGGCAGCCAGCTCCAGCCGGATATGCGCCCGCTTGCGGGCGTCGGTGCCCGCGCCCTTGTCCGATGCGGCCGCCGCCCCTGCATCGCCGGAAGCAGGCTGATGGGCACATCCCTGCAACGCAAGCAAAGAAGCCGCCAACAGCATGATCGCCAGCCAGCTGCCCGCGCCGCGAAGCATCAAATGCCATGAGACCATTGCCTGTTCCTCCTTTATGTTGCGGCCGCTCAATGCGCCACGCTCTCGCGCAGCTTGGCCATGCGCTCACTGGCGCGCGTGCGATCCTGCACCTCGCCCGCCAGTTGCCCGCAGGCGGCGTCGATATCGTCGCCACGTGTCTTGCGCACCGTCGTCACCACGCCCGCGTCAAGCAGCACCTTGGCAAACGCCGAGATCGCCGCGTTGGGCGAACGCTTCAGGCCCGACTGCGGAAAGGGATTGAACGGGATCAGGTTGAGCTTGCAGCTCAGCCCCTCCCAGCGCTTGTCGTTGATCAGCTCGACGAGCTGGCGCGCCTGCTCGGGCTGGTCATTCACCCCGTCGAGCATGCAATATTCGAAGGTGATGAAATCGCGCGGCGCCACCTCCAGGTAACGGCGCGCCGCACCCAGGAGCTCGGCTATCGGGAATTTGCGGTTCAGCGGCACCAGGGAGTCGCGCAAGGCGTCGCTCGGCGCATGCAGCGAGATCGCCAGCGCCACCGGGCAGTCCTGCGCGAGGCGGTCGATCATCGGCACCACGCCCGAGGTGGAGACCGTCACGCGCCTGCGCGACAGACCGTAGGCATGGTCGTCCAGCATGGTGCGCAGTGCGGGCACCAGCGCCGGATAGTTGTTCATCGGCTCGCCCATGCCCATGAACACCACGTTGGTGACAACGCGCTCGTCGGTGCCCAAACGCTTGCGCAGCGCATGCTCGGCCCACCAGAGCTGACCGACGATCTCGCCTGCCGTCAGGTGCCGGCTGAAGCCCTGGTGCCCGGTGGAGCAGAAGCGGCAACCCACCGCGCACCCGGCCTGCGAAGACACGCACAGCGTGCCGCGGTCATCCTCGGGAATGAAGACGGTTTCGATCGCGTTGTTGCGGCCCACGTCGAACAGCCACTTGACCGTGCCATCCTGCGAGACGTGCTCCTTGGCCACAGGCGGCGCCACGATGTAGGCGCGGTCTTTGAGCTTTTCACGGAAAGACTTGGCCAGATCCGTCATCTGGTCGAAATCCTGCACGCCGCGCTGGTGAATCCAGCGAAACAGCTGGGTCGCGCGAAACGGCTTTTCCCCGAGCAGGCCGCAGAATGCAGCGAGCGCGTCGCGGTCCAGGTCGAGGAGATTGGTGATCATGACATTGCTCCCGCCGGGGCCTGGCAGCGAACAGGCGCCCGGCGAAACGTGCTCATCAGCGAGCGTAAACAGACCAGCCGGGGAAGAAGAAGGCCACTTCCACGGCGGCGGTTTCGGCCGCGTCGGAGCCATGCACCGCGTTGGCGTCGATGCTGTCGGCGAAATCGGCGCGGATGGTGCCGGGCGCGGCCTTCTTCGGGTCGGTGGCACCCATGAGCTCACGGTTCTTCAGGACGGCGTTCTCGCCTTCGAGCACCTGCACCATGACCGGGCCGGAGATCATGAAATCAACCAGATCCTTGAAGAAGGGGCGCTCCTTGTGCACGGCATAGAACTGCTCGGCCTGCGCACGCGAGAGATGGATCATGCGGGCGGCGGC
>JAIOIA010000135.1:0-2297 GCA_019912745.1 Comamonas sp.
GCTCTCGGCCGAATCGGCCGCAGGTCAATATCCGGTGGAGGCGGTCACGATGATGAACCGCATCATCGAAGGCACCGAGGCCGACCCGCAGTACCGCGAATTCATCGAAGCCTCACAGGCGGCGACCGAGGCCGACGCGCACAACGTGACCCAGGCCGTGTGCGGTGCCATGCGCAGCGCCGCCGCGCTGCTGAAGGCCGATGCCATCGTCTGCTACACCAGCAGCGGCCACACCAGCCTGCGCGCCGCGCGCGAGCGGCCCCAGGCGCCCATCCTGAGCCTGTCGCCGCACCTGGCGACCTCGCGCAAGCTAGCGCTCGCCTGGGGCGTGCACTCGATGCACGTGCCCGATCCCACCTCGCTCGACGAGCTCGCCCCCATGGCCACGACGGTGGCGCGCGAGCAGGGTTTCGCGCAGCCCGGACGCCCCATCGTGATCCTGGCGGGCGTGCCCTTTGGCGAAAGCGGCACCACCAACATGATGCGCGTGGCCGTGGCCTGAGCGGCGCGGAGGGTCACTCCCGCGCAGGGTCGTGCCTGTCGGCACGCGCATTGCGCGCCCGCAGCTCGCGCAGGCGCTCGGCGATCCTGATTTCCAACCCGCGCGGCACGGGTTCGTAGAAATTCGGTGGCTCCATGCCCTCGGGCAGATAGGTCTCGCCCGCGGCAAAGCCGCCTTCTTCGTCGTGCGCGTAACGGTAGCCCTTGCCGTAGTCCAGCTGCTTCATGAGCTTGGTCGGGGCGTTTCTCAGGTGCAGCGGCACCGGCCGCGTGCCCTCTTTTTCCACCAGGGCGCGCGCCCTCTTGTAGGCGACGTAACCCGCATTGCTCTTGGGCGCGACGGCCAGGTAGATCACCGCCTGCGCCAGCGCCAGCTCGCCCTCGGGGCTGCCCAGGCGCTCATAGGTTTGCGCGGCCTCGTTCACGATCTGCATCGCGCGCGGGTCGGCCAGGCCGATGTCCTCCCACGCCATGCGCACGATACGCCGCGCCATGTAGCGCGGGTCGGCGCCGCCGTCGAGCATGCGCACCAGCCAGTACAGCGCGGCGTCGGGGTCGGAGCCGCGCACCGACTTGTGCAGCGCGCTGATGGTGTCGTAGAACTGCTCGCCGCCCTTGTCATAGCGGCGCATCTGCTGGCCCAGCACCTGCACCAGCCACGCGTCGGTGATGGCCTCGACCTTGGCCTGCGCGGCCGTGATCGCGAGCTGCTCCAGCGTGTTCAGGAGCCGCCGCGCATCGCCGTCGGCATACGCCACCAGGCGTTCGATTGCACCGTTTTCGATAGCTGGCAGCGCTTGCAAGGCCTGCGCTTTGGCTACTATTTGCTTCAAATCATCGGGCGTGAGCGGCTGCAGCACGTAGACCGTGGCGCGCGAGAGCAGCGCCGAGTTCACCTCGAACGAGGGGTTCTCGGTGGTCGCGCCGACGAAGGTGAACAAGCCGCTTTCCACGTGCGGCAGGAAGGCGTCCTGCTGCGCCTTGTTGAAGCGGTGCACCTCATCGACGAAGACGATGGTGCGCTGCGGCGTGAGACTGTCCCGCGCCTTCTCGGCCAGCTCGACCGCCTCGCGGATGTCCTTGACGCCGCCCAGCACCGCACTGATCGCGATGAACTGCGCGTCGAAGGCCTGCGCCATCAGCCGCGCGATCGTCGTCTTGCCCGTGCCCGGAGGGCCCCAGAGGATGCACGAATGCGGCTGCCCGGACTCGAACGCCAGGCGCAGCGGCTTGCCCGGCCCGAGCACCTGCGGCTGGCCGATCACCTGGTCGAGCGAGCGCGGGCGCAGACGCTCGGCCAGGGGCACATGGGAAGGCGCGGGCTTCATGGCGGCGGCAGACGTGAGTAGTGACATCCACGATGGTAGCGGCCGCCCGGATCGCCAGGCCGGACAATCGCGCGCATGGCCTCCAGAAAATCCCTAGACACGCTCCTGCGCGAGATACGCTCCTGCAGCGTCTGCGCCCCCTTTCTGCCGCTGGGCCCGCGCCCGGTGCTGCAGGCGGGCCACGGCGCGCGCATCCTGCTGGCGAGCCAAGCCCCCGGCATCAAGGTGCATCAGACGGGCATTCCGTTCAACGACGCGAGCGGCCGGCGCCTGCGCGAGTGGCTGGGCATGAGCGAAGAGGTGTTCTACGACCGCGAGAAGGTCGCCATCGTGCCCATGGGCTTCTGCTACCCCGGCCGCGCGGCCAAGGGCTCGGGCGACGCGCCGCCGCGCCCCGAATGCGCGCCGCTGTGGAGAGCGCGCGTGATGGCGCAGCTGCCGGCCATCGAGCTCACCGTGGTGATCGGC
>JAIOIA010000136.1:0-9326 GCA_019912745.1 Comamonas sp.
GCGCACAAAAAAGAATGCTCGCCCATGCAGACACCCCAAAGAGTGCCTCCACATCCAAACGCCCACGCTTATCGGCTGTAACTTGTTAACGAACCCGTCCCTCTCATCTCCCCAAAAAACCACTTGCGTGGACCCCAGGGATACCAGAAGCGCTGCGATCAGCGAAGCCCTGCATTGTATACCCAATTTCAAGGACGGGGCAAGAAAGTCCAAAAAATCTTGGGGGAGGCCTGCCCGGATAATTTGCCGATGGCACTGATGACGATGATGGATGGGCAGCTGGCCTTCGGGCACTGGCCTTTGCTGGACAAGGCGAGCTTCGCGCTGGAGGCCGGCGAGCGCGTGGGCCTGATCGGGCGCAATGGCGCGGGCAAGTCCTCGCTGCTCAAGGTCCTGGCCCGCTTGGCGACGCTGGACGACGGGGGCTTGTCGGTACAGGAAGGCACGCGAGTGGCTTACGTGGCGCAGGAGCCAACGCTGCAGCCGGCGCAGACGGTTTTCGAGTGCGTCTCCCTTGGGCTGGCGCAAGCCAAGTCGCTGCGCGAGCGTTACGCCGAAGAAAGCGACACAGCCAAACTGGCCGGCCTGCAGGCGCAGATCGAGGCGCACGACGCCTGGAACTGGGAGCAGCGCGTGCAGGAGGCCCTTCAGCGTCTGCATCTGGCGGGCACGGCCTTGGTGGGCGAGCTTTCCGGTGGCATGCAAAAACGCGTGGCCCTGGCGCAGGCGCTGGTGACGCGCCCCAACGTGCTGCTGCTCGATGAGCCGACCAATCACCTGGATCTGGAAGCGATCGAGTGGTTGGAAGAATTGTTGCTGGGCTTCGCGGGCAGCGTGGTGACGATCACGCACGACCGCAGCTTTCTGGATCGCGTCGCCACACGCATCGTGGAGCTCGATCGGGGCAGGCTCGCTTCCTACCCGGGCAATTTTTCCCAATATCAGCGCCAAAAGGCCGAACAGCTCGCCCAGGAAGAAACGCTCCATGCGCGGGCCGACAAACTGCTGGCCCAGGAGGAGGTGTGGATACGCAAGGGCGTGGAAGCGCGGCGCACACGCAGCCAGAGCCGCATCACCCGCCTGCACGAGCTGCGGCGCCAGCACGCCGAACGCCGCGCGGCAACGGGGCGCGTGAAGATGGACGTGGACGCGGGCCGCGCCCTCGCCTACCAGGGCAAGATCGTCGCGCAGCTGGAAAACGTGCGCAAGGCCTTTGGCGACCAGGTGGTGGTGGCCGATTTCACCTCCACCATATTGCGCGGCGACAAGGTGGGCCTCATCGGCCCCAACGGCGCTGGCAAGACGACGCTGCTCAAACTGATGCTGGGTCAACTGCAGCCGGATGGCGGGCGGGTGAAGCCGGGCGCGAATCTGCATATCGCCTACTTCGACCAGATGCGCGCGCAGATTGATCTGGACGCCACGGTGGAGGATTTCATCAGCCCGGGCAGCGAGTGGATCGAGATTGGCCAGGAGCGCAAGCACGTGCGCAGCTACCTGGGCGACTTTCTTTTTTCACCCGCCAGGGCGCGCTCCCCCGTGCGATCGCTCTCCGGTGGCGAGCGCAACCGCCTGCTGCTGGCGCGGCTGTTTGCACGCCCGGCCAACGTGCTGGTGCTGGACGAGCCGACCAACGATCTGGACATCGATACGCTGGAGCTGCTCGAAGAGCTGCTGCAGAACTACGACGGCACGGTGTTCCTCGTGAGCCACGACCGGCGGTTCGTGGACAACGTGGTCACCAGCATCATCGCCAGCGAAGGCCAGGGGCGGTGGCGGGAGTACGAAGGGAACGTGCAGGACTGGCTCACGCAATCACGGCGCATGCGCGAACTCACCCAGTCCAAGGCCGCTCCGGACGAAAACAGAATAAAAATTGATTCCAAGAGTCCGTCTGACGGGCGCGAGCAGCTACAAAAAAAGAAACTCAGCTACAAGGAACAACGCGAACTGGAACAACTGCCGGAGCAGATCGAAGCCCTCGAAGCCGAGCAGCGGGCGCTGCGCGAGGAGCTGGCCGATGGCACGCTCTACGCCAGTGATCACGAGCGCGCCGCCCAGCTGGCGCGCCGCGACGGCGAGATCGAGGCGCTCTTGATGCAGGCGCTGGAGCGCTGGGAAGCGCTCTCAGGCTGATCGCCCCTACCGGAACACCACCGTCTTGTGGCCGTTGAGCAGCACGCGGTGCTCGCTGTGCCACTTGACGGCGCGCGCCAGCACCTGGCTTTCGGTGTCGCGCCCGCGGGCGGTAAGGTCCTCGACGGTGTCGGTGTGGTCCACGCGGGCGACGTCCTGCTCGATGATGGGGCCCTCGTCCAGGTCGGCCGTGACGTAGTGCGCCGTGGCGCCGATCAACTTCACGCCACGCTGGTGCGCCTGGTAGTAGGGCTTGGCACCCTTGAAGCTGGGCAGGAAGCTGTGATGGATGTTGATGGCGCGCCCGGCGAGCCTGGCGCACATCTCGTTGGACAGAATCTGCATGTAGCGCGCCAGCACCACGAGCTCGGCCCCCTCGGATTCGATGATGTCGAACTGGCGCTGCTCCACCTGCGCCTTGGTGGCCGCCGTCACCGGCAGATGGTGAAACGGAATGTCGTAGCTGGCGGCCAGCTGATAGAAATCACGGTGGTTGCTGATGATGGCGGCCACCTCGATGGGCAGCAGGGCGCTTTTGACACGGAACAGCAGGTCGTTGAGGCAATGGCCCTGCTGGCTCACGAAGATCACGGTCTTCATGGGGCGCGCCCGGTCGTGCAGGCCCCAGCGCATGGCGTAGGGCTCGGCGAAGGTGGTGAGGCGCGAGGCGAGCGTGGCGTGATCGAAGCGCTCGCAGGCAAACTGCACGCGCATGAAGAACAGGCCCGTGGCCGGGTCGTTGTATTGCGCCGCTTCTTCGATGTTGCCGCCGTGCTCCAGCAGAAAGCCCGAGACGGCATGCACCAGCCCGAGCCGATCCGGGCAGGAAAGGGTTAACACATAGGTGGAATTCATGGCCCCGATTGTCGCAGCAGGCCTGAAGCCACCCCGAGCCTGCCACGTCATGGGTTCATTATTTTGATAGTTGGAAGCGCTTTCCTACTCTGGCTTTCGGCCACTTTTCTTTCAAATCATTCCCACCACAGCGCGCCCACGTCGTGCGCGACGATGGGGTAGTTCACCCACGAGCCGCGCAGGCCCTTGCGCACCACGGTGCCCACCTGCGGCGTGTAGACCCAAGCGTTGACCGCATCCTGGGTGAGGTGGCGCTGAATGCGCGCGAACAGCTGCCGGCGCTGGCGTGCGTTGCCTGCCCGGGCATGGCGCGCCGCCAGCTCGCGAAACGCGCCGCTGTCGTAGTGAAAGTAGTACTCCGGGTCGGTGTAGATCAGGAAGTCCAGTGGCTCGATGTGGTTGATGAAGGTCGTGTCGAAATCGCCCTTGAACGGCCCGGCCAGCCACTCCTTCCAGGACATGGTGACGGGTTCGAGCGTGATGCCGATCTCGGCCAGGTATTGCGCCAGCAAGGGCGCCCCGGTGACGGCGTAGGGTGTCGGCGGCAGCGCGCAGCGCAGGTGCAGCGGCGCGCGCACACCCGATTCATCCAGCAGCGAGCGCGCGCGCTCCGGGCTGTAGGGATAGAAGCTTTCGAGGTGCAGATAGCCCGCATCGGTCGGCGCAAAGTGGCTGCCGATGGGATAGCCGCGGCCATCGAACCCGCGTCGGATGAAGGCTTCGCGATCAATCGCATGGGTAATCGCGCGGCGCACCCGCACGTCATCGAGTGGCGCGCGCCGGTTGTTCAGCGCCAGCATGGCCTTGCCGCTGGACGCGCCGACCAGCACCTGGAAATCGGCATTGCCGCGAAACCGCTGCACGATGGGCGTGGCGAACTGGAACAGCAGATCGACCTCACCTGAGTCGAGCGCCACTGCCTGCTCGTCGGGCTCGATGATGAAGCGAAAGGTGCCGCTGTCCATCCTGGGTTTGCGGCCCCAGTAGGCATCGGCGCGCACGAGACGCAGGCTGTGGCCCTTGCGCCAGTCGGCGAGCCAGTACGGACCGGTTCCCACGGGTTGCGTGGCGGCCTGAGCGGCGCTCTGGGGGTGCAGGATGACGGCGGTGTTCTCCCCCAGACGAAACAGGAACTGGGCATCCGCATGGTGCAAGACGAGATGCAGGCGATGCGGGCCATCGACCTGAATGTTCGCGATGTTGGAAAACAGCGCCTTGCGCGCCTTGTTGGTCGAGGCGGGTGCCGCCGAGCGCTCGAAGCTGAAACGCACGGCGTCGGCGGTGAAGGGCGCGCCGTCGTGAAAGCGCACCCCCTGGCGCAGTTCGAAGCTGTAGCGCAGGCCATCCAGGCTCACGCTCCAGCGTTCGGCCAGCAGCGGCGAGACGCTGCCGTTTTCCTCGATCTTGGTGAGCCCCTCCAGAATGTTGTAGTGCGTCACTCCGCCGACCGCGGCCAGCGCGTCCACGGTCGGGTCGAGACTGGGGGGCTCCTGCGTGGTGCTGAGCGTGACACTGGACGGGCGGCTGGCCGCGAGCGCCGACGGCAGCGCCCCGACCCACGAGGCGGCGCCCGCGGCCAGCAGCCGGGTCAGCCACCCCCGGCGGCGCCAATCGGCCAGCGGTTGCGAGCGGCTGGTTGAATTTTCTGGGTGCAAGACCGTCATCGGAAAAACCCTGCGCTATGAACTGGTGACTGGCCACGGCCACTGAGGCGCATACCCACGTACGCACCGTGAGGCAACATGGTACGCTGCATGTCATTTTTTCAGAAACATCCAGAAACATACATGCGCTGGCAGACACTTCTGCACACAGCCAAACGAAACACGACGTTTGGGTGGACGCTGCTCCTGGTCGCGGCATTTGCCTTCATGGCCTGGGCATTGTCGAACACCTATGCCGCGCGCGAAGTGCGCTTTCGCCACCAGGTCGAAGTCGGCTTGAACGCGGTCAACCAGCTGCAGATCAGCGCCATCGCCGCGTGGCGTGCGCACAAGAGGGCCGAAGCGGAAATGCTCAGCGACGACGACGTCCTGGCCACGGCCGTCATGCAGTGGCTCCAGCAGCGCGACAGCGCCCACGAAACCCTGCTGCGCACGCGGCTGCGCTCCCTGGTGGAGCGGCTGCAGTACAACAGCGCCTACCTGGTCGACACCCACGGTCGGCTGCTGCTGGATGCGCACGGCCGCACCGACGGCCGGCTGCCGGCCACGGAATCGACCGCCCTGGAACAGGCCTTCGTCCAGGCGAGGCCGGCCGTCGTCGGTCTGCGCCAGGGCGACGGGTTCGACTCCACCTTCTTCAGCATGCTGGCGCCTCTCTTCGACGCCCACGGCGAAGCGGTCGCGGCCATCTGGCTCGTGATGGACGCGGGCACGACGCTCTACCCGCTGCTGCAGGGCTGGCCCACCACCAGCCACAGCGGGGAATCGCTGCTGCTGCAGCAGGACGAGCGGGGACTGCTGTACGCGAGCCCCATGCGCGAGCGGGCAGACGCGCCCCTGACGCGCTACATGGGCACGAGCCCCTCTAGGGACACCATCGCCGATCGGCTGACGCACGGCGTGCGCGGCGTGTTCTACGCCCGCGACGACCAGCATCATTGGGTCGTTGCCACGGCAGGGATCGTGCCCGACAGCCACTGGCTCGTGGTCTCCAAGATGGACACGGCCGAAGCCTTCGCCGAAGTGCAGCAGCGCAACTGGCAGGTCCTGGCGCTGGCCGCGAGCCTGGCGCTGCTGCTCTCGGGCAGCCTGGTGCTGCTGTGGCTGCGCCACGCCTGGCAGCGCGAGCGCACGCTCAAGCGGGATCTGCAGGAGCACATGATGTGGCTGGATGCGGCGCAAAAGGCGGCGTCCGTCGGCTATTACGTCTATGACATCCAAAGCCAGACCTACCGCGGCTCCACCATGGCCTTCGAGATTTTCGGGCTCCAGCCCGCCCCCTGCGCCACGCGCGAGCAGTGGCTCGCCACGGTCGACCCGCGCGATCGCGACCGTGTCTGGGAGCAAAACCGCCAGACCATCCTGGAGCACAAGCCTCTGCGCATGCAGCATCGCATCACCCGCCAGAACGACGGCCAGTTGCGCTGGATCGAAGTGCTGGGGGACCATTCTGAGGATGCCGAAACGCACCAGCGGCGCATCGTCGGCACGATCCAGGACATCACCGAGCGCAAACGCACCGAGGAAGCGCTGGATCGCTACCGCTCGGCGCTGGAGGCGCAGGTGCGCATCGATCCGCTCACCCAGGTCGCCAACCGGCTGGCGCTGGACGAAGCGCTGAGCCAGGAATGGGAGCGCGCCGAACGCAGCCGAGCACCACTGGCCCTGTTGATGATCGACATCGATCTGTTCAAGGACTACAACGACCACCACGGCCACCAGCAAGGCGACGAATGCCTGCGCCACGTCGCGCTGACGCTGTCATCGGCCACGGGCCGCGCGGGCGACATCGTGGCGCGCTATGGCGGAGAAGAATTCGCCGTGCTGCTGCCCGGCGCCACCGAGGAACAGGCGCAGGCGGTGGGGGAACGCCTGCGCCTGGCCGTGCGCGATCTCCAGATGAAACACAGCCGGGGCGTCGATGGCGGCGTGGTCACCATCAGCGTCGGCGTGGCCAGCGTGCAGCCCCATATCATCGCGGAGGAAGACAGCAGCTCGGCCCAGCCACTGCAACTGGCCGCGGAACTCATCCGCCAGGCCGACGCCGCCCTGTATGCGGCCAAGCAGCGCGGGCGCGATCAGGTGCAGACATGGAGCGCGGAGATGGCGCGCTTCGCCACCCTGAACCAGAAGGCCTGAATTCATGTCCAGGAACTTCGATGCGGTGCTCTTCGACTGCGATGGCGTGCTGGTGGACAGCGAGGCCATCACCAACGGCGTGCTGTGCGAGATGCTCAATGAATCCGGCTGGGTGCTGTCACCCGAGCAGTGCCTGCGGATCTTCATCGGCAAGGCGGTGCGCAGCGAGGCGCGGCGCATCGAGCAGGAAACGGGCCGCCCCCTGACCGACGAATGGATGGCGGCTTTCTATGCGCGGCGCAATGCGCGCCTGGCGGCCGAGCTGCAACCCATCTCAGGCGCCGTGGACACGGTCAAGGCAATCCACGCGCTGCTCGGCGGACGCATCGCCTGTGCCTCGGGCGCCGACCGCGCCAAGGTGGAAATGCAGCTGGCGCAGGTCGGCATGAAGCCCTACTTCGGGCCGCACGTCTTCAGCGGCCACGAGCTGCCGCGCAGCAAGCCCGCCCCCGATGTGTATCTGGCCGCCGCGGCCAGCCTGGGTGTGGCGCCCGGCCGCTGCCTCGTCGTGGAAGACACCACGGTGGGCGTGCGCGCGGGCGTCGATGCGGGCGCCACCGTGGTCGGCTACTGCCCCAGTGAAGGCGCCGTGAATACACCGCGCCAGCTGCGCGAGGCGGGGGTGGTGCACATCCTCAGCCACATGTCGCAACTGCCCGGCTGGCTCGCGGGCCGGCGGGAAGCTCCGTTCACTGCCGGATGAAGAACAGCACCGTCATCACCAGACCGATGAGCACGATGCTCCAGCGCAGCACGGCCGGTGGCAGCCTGCGCGCGCCCCGCGCGCCCACGTAGCCGCCCAGCGTGGCGGCGACCATCATGATGAGCGCCTCCTTCCACTGCACGATGCCGCCGGCCGCGTAGATGGCCACGGCAATGGCCGTGAGCAGCGTCGAGACCAGGTTCTTGATCGCGTTCATCGCGTTCAGGCGCGTTTGCCCCAGCAGGCCGAAGAGCGCCAGCATGAGTATGCCCATGCCGCCATTGAAGTAGCCGCCATAGCCCGCCACCAGCAACAGCCCGGCGACGGCCTTGAGCCGCGACGCCCGGGCGCCTTGCGCGCGATGACTGTCGGCCCAGCGGCGCAGCTGCGGCCCAAAGGCGAACATCGCCGTGGCCAGCAGCAGCAGCCACGGGATGAGGCGATTGAAGGCGGCGTTGGAGGTCACAAGCAGCAGCGCCGCACCCAGCACCCCGCCGACGAGCGACAGCCCCACCACCAGCGGCATCGACAACCCCGGCGCCGGCTCCATGTCCTCGCGCGAGCCGAAGATGCTGGCCACATAGCCCGGCAACAGCGCCACCGTGCCCGTGGCATTGGCCGACACCGGGGGCACGCCCACGGCGATCAGCGCGGGCAGCGTGAGAAAGCTGCCGCCCCCGGCGACGGCATTGAGCGTGCCGGCGAAGAAGGCGGCCACCAGCAGCAGGGCGATGTCCAGCATCAGGTCTTACGCTGCGTAGGGGTCGGGAAAACCCAGGCCGCGCAGGATGGCCGTCTCGCGCGCCTCCATCTCGCGCGCGTCCTGCTCGCTGGTTTCGTGGTCCCACCCTTGCGCATGCAGCGCGCCATGCACCAGTAGGTGGGCGTAGTGCTCCTGCAGCGTCTTGTTCTGCTCGCACGCCTCGCGCTCGACCACGGGCGCGCACAGCACCAGGTCGGCGATCACGGTGGGCTGCTGCTCGTAGTCGAAGGTGAGCACGTTGGTCGCGTAGTCCTTGTGTCGATAGCCCGCGTTGAGCGCGCGCCCCTCATCCTCGCCCACGATGCGCACGGTGATTTCTGCATCCGCGTCCAGCGCGTGACGGACCCAGCGCGCCACCCGGTGCCGGGACAGCAGGGGGCGGTGCTGCGCGGCGTCGCGCGCAAACTGCAGCGAGAGCGTGAGGTGTTTCAGGGACATCTTCAAGCCAAATTGGCCTCAAACGCTTATGCAGCAAGCGCTTGCAGCTATCAAACCGATTAGAGCATCTGCGTGGGTACGCGGTGCGTGAGCGAGACCTGCCGATTCTTTTCGTCGACGAACACGAGGCGCGGCTGGTGCGTGGCGAGCTCTTCCTCGCTCACCTGCGCGAACGCCGCGATGATGAGCAGATCGCCCACGCAGGCGCGGCGCGCGGCCGAGCCGTTGACCGAGATCATGCCGCTGCCGCGCTGGCCCTTGATGGCGTAGGTGACGAAGCGCTGGCCGCTGTCGACGTTCCAGATGTGCACCTGTTCGTTCTCGACGATGCCGGCGGCGTCCAGCAGGTCTTCGTCGATGGCGCAGGAGCCCTCGTAATGCAGGTCGCAGTGCGTGGCGCGCACGCGGTGGATCTTGGATTTCAGAAGGGTACGGATCATTTTGGAAAGAGAGTGAAAAATCAGGCCGGGCTGCGGGCCTTGCGCTGCGCATCGTAGGCATCGACGATGCGCGCCACCAGCGGGTGGCGCACCACGTCGGCGCTGGTGAAATGCGTGACCGCGATGCCCTGCACGCGCCTGAGGATACGCTCGGCATCCACCAGGCCGCTGGTCGCGCCCCTGGGCAG